>NZ_CP162139.1:0-369166 GCF_040833985.1 Leptospira sp. WS4.C2 | reverse complement strand
ACCCAAATCCTTGTCCCACACAAACCAGGAGATCTTTTGGTGTTTTCTGCTCATCTGATTCACAAAGGGAATTATAGTTCGAACCGTTTTTCCTTTGACATCCTATACACAAACTTTCCAGAAAAAAAACAAACCCAAGAAAAATGGAATCACTTTCCAGACGAAGGCTACCAATCGAAAGATCCTAAAAAGAATACCCTCTTCCGATTAGTTTAGGAATTTGAATGAAAGGAAGATTTTTTCCCGCGCCAGCGACCGCAGTGGAAATCCTTTCCCGAAGGGAAAGATTGGAACGTAGGGCGCGGTCGTGTCACAAAAAAGATTCCTTTCAACTAACAATTTCGAGGCGCCCCAATTTAAGTCATTGATTTCCCTCGATAATAATAAAAACCATTCTGTATGAAAGATTTTTTCTTACGAAACAATGCTTATCATATTTGGGCCACAAAACTTTTATATGAATCACTCAGAAATATTTCTGAGGAAAATTACAAAAAGGATGTGGGTTTATTTTTTAAATCAATCCATGGAACGCTGAATCATTTGTTACTGGTGGAGAAAGTTTGGTATTCAAGGCTTGTGGGCGAAGTCTATGTGCCGGCTTCTCTCGCAGAAGAAATTGAACCTGATCGCCAAACATTAGAAATACGAATGATCCAAACCTTGGAATTGTGGGACACTTGGCTACAAGGTCTCGATCATTCGATTTGGCCCACTCTCTTTCGTTATAAAACCATGCGCGGGTTTGAAGCAGAGCTGATTTTCAGTGATGTGGTCCAACATAACTTTAACCACCGCACCCACCATAGAGGACAAATCACTGCCGCCATAACACAATTAGGTGGCATTTCTCCCGAAATTGATTTTGTATATTACCTTCAAACAGTAGGAAAATAAAATGTGGAATCCATCCAAAAAAACTAGAACCATCGCAAGTAAAATTTTAATCGTTTTGTTTTCTTTTACCATGATCTTTCATATTGTTGCCCTCCTCCAACTCATACCCTACCAATATCTTTGGGGAGGAAGGCTTGGCAGTGTAGAAGAAATGTATGTTATGGAATCAATATCCTTTGTCGTAAATGGATTTTTTCTTTGGGCATGCATTCGCTATTTACAATACATAAACCAAGGTTTGGTGCCTATCTGGATTCGACTTGTGTTTGGATTCATTGGTATTATTTTTTTACTCAATACCATTGGGAATCTAGTTGCCCTCACCAATTTAGAAACTTTACTGGCTACACCGGTAACAGCATTTTTATCGGTAATTTGTTTCTCATTGGTACCCAAATATGAAAATTAGACAAGCTAACTATAAAGACGTTTCCAAACTCTCCGAAATTTTCGATGAATACAGACAATTTTACGGACAAAATTCAGACATAGCAGGCGCTATGCGATTTCTTAAAGACAGAATGGAACATGGACAGTCCGTTATTTTTTTGGCAGAAGACTCAAAATCAGGAGACATTGCCGGATTCACACAACTTTACCCAGTGTTTTCTTCTATATCCATGCAAAGATCTTACCTCTTAAATGACCTTTTTGTAAAAAAAGAATTCCGCAAACAAGGACTCGCCAAACAATTAATAGCCGAAGCCAAATTTTTTACCAAAGCCAATTCTGGCAAAGGTTTGGAACTCTCCACTTCCACACATAATAAAGAAGCTCGTGCTTTGTATGCAAAAGAAGCTTTCGTAGAAGAAATGGAATTTTTGACTTATTTTTGGAAGTCTGTTTAATTATTTTTCAGAGGAGTTTGTAACTGTGTATATTCCCGAGCATTTTAAAATGGAAACTGAGTTCATTTACCAATGTATTGAAGAGAATTCCTTTTCTATTTTGGTTTCTGAAAATAATGGAGAGATGATAGCGACTCATTTGCCCTTACTTCTTTCCGATGACAAACAATCGTTAATTGGTCACTTTGCAAAACCAAATCCACAAAAAAATAGTTTCGGGAAAGAAGTGCTTTGTATCTTTTCTGGACCTCATTGTTATATTTCGCCGGCTTGGTATGAAACTGATCGGTCCGTTCCCACTTGGAATTTTATAGCAGTACACGCGAAAGGAATTCTAAACATTGTGGAAGACCCAGAGAAAATTCATAAGAGTTTACAGGCACTTGTCAAAAAATTTGAGTCCAAAGATTCAAAATACAAAATGGATCAGGTAGACACTCAATACATTGAAGGATTAAAAAAAGGAATTGTTCCCTTTGAAATCAAAATCACTCATATAGAAGGAAAACAGAAACTAAGCCAAAACCATTCCGAGGAACGCAGAAATTTAGTCATCAAGGAATTGGAATTATTACCTGGCGAAAATGAAAGAGCCATTGCCAAATTAATGAAAGACAATCTAAACTAGGAAAAAGAAAGTTCAAATCTCAAGACTTTGTTATTGGATATAAAAAGAGGAAATCCGTGAATCTATACTGGGACCTATTCAAAACTTTTTTGATTTTGGGATGTACTTCTTTTGGAGGCCCAATTGCCCATTTGGGTTATTTTCAACATGAGTTTGTAGAGAATAAAAAATGGATCACTTCTTCCGCCTATGCAGACTTAGTTGCTCTTTCTCAGTTTTTACCCGGCCCTGCCAGTAGCCAAGTGGGAATCGCCATTGGACAAATTCGTGGTGGAATCCCAGGTGGGATCCTTGCTTGGTTTGGTTTCACTCTTCCCTCCGCTGTCCTTTTGATTCTTTTTGGGCTTGGAGTTGGTTTGTATCCCGAATTTTGGAACCAAGGTGTTTTACATGGATTCAAAATTGCTGCTGCGGTGGTGGTCTCTCATGCAGTTTGGTCTATGGGTGTAAAACTTTGTCCTGATAAAGAAAGGATTAGTTTGGCATTACTCGCATTGGTTTTATCTGTAGCCATTGGTGGTACATTCGGCCAGCTTCTTCCTATTTTGTTAGGTGGAGTTTTTGGTTTTTTCTTTTTAAAAAAAGAAGCAGGTCTTCCCCACTCTCCTTCTGGATTTAAAATTTCTCATCTCTACTCTTATACACTGCTTACCATTTTTTTTCTAATCTTACTTTTCCTTCCCTTTCTCTCGAACTTTTTACAAAATCAGTCCTTAAGAATCTTTGATAGTTTTTTTCGTGTAGGTTCTTTAGTGTTTGGTGGAGGACATGTTGTACTTCCTTTACTCAAAGAAGAAGTAGTCACAACTGGTTTGGTATCGAACCAAATGTTTATGGTGGGTTATGGTGCCGCCCAAGCCATTCCCGGCCCCCTCTTTACCTTCACTGCTTATCTTGGAACGGTATCTCAAATAACACCGAATGGGATCTGGGGTGGGATCTTTTGTTTGTTTTCCGCTTTTTTACCAGCATACTTACTCATCATCGGTGTCCTTCCTGTTTGGGAAAGGTTTCGAAAGGAAACTTGGTTAAAACAATCCATTGCAGGAATCAATTCAGTGGTTGTTGGTTTACTCATTGCGGCATTATATTCTCCTGTTTGGACAGAAGCCATCTTCAATCGATTTGATTTTGTTGTATTTGCACTCGGGTTTGTTTTACTTATGTTCTGGAAACTCCCCTCTTGGATCATTGTAGGTCTTTGTGCCTTGTTTGGTTTTTGTTTGAATTTCTAATTTAGGAAAAATCTCCAGTGAAACTAGAATTAAATGTCAGAGTGACTCCAGAGATTGCATCCAACCCAGACCATCTCTTACATTTTATTTCTAAACAAAATAAAATTCCCAAAACATCCATCAAACATATTGAATGCACTTCACGTTCCATTGACGCAAGGCAAAGAATTGTTGTTTTCCAATTGCGATTGGATGTTTATGTAAACGAAGATTTTATTCCTTTAGAATATACAATCCCCAGTTTTCCCAATGTAGGTTTAGAGGAACCGGTGCTTATCATTGGAGCAGGTCCAGCAGGATTATTTGCCGCCTTACGGGTATTAGAATTAGGAAAAAAGCCGATCATCCTCGAACGAGGAAAAAATGTAAAGGACCGTATCGAAGACCTTCGAGGGATCAATGTCCATCATATCGTAAACGAAGATTCGAATTATTGTTTTGGAGAAGGTGGAGCCGGTACATATTCTGATGGAAAACTTTATACTAGATCCAAAAAAAGAGGAAATATCCGTAAGGTATTGGAATATCTGGTCACATTTGGAGCCACCAAACAGATACTAGTTGATGCTCATCCTCATATAGGGACAAACAAACTTCCACGGATCATTCAAAATATTAGAGAATGTATTCTTTCTTCTGGTGGAGAGATCCTTTTCCAAACACGGATCACTGATTTAATTCTATCCGGTAATTCCATCATAGGAGTGAAATCTCTCACAGGGGATAAATGGATGGCAAAAAATGTCATCATTGCTACAGGTCACTCTGGCAGGGAGATGTTTGAACTTCTCTACGAAAAAGGAATAGAAATCCAAACCAAACCCCTTGCCATCGGAGTTCGAGTGGAACATCCACAAAGTTTGATTGATTCCATCCAGTACCATTGTGATGTCAAAAATCCATTATTACCTGCCTCGGAATATTCATTGGTGAAACAAATCAATGGTCGAGGTGTGTATAGTTTTTGTATGTGTCCTGGTGGAGTGATTGCACCTTGCGCCACCAAACCAGGAGAAGTTGTCACCAATGGTTGGTCGAGTGCAGAACGATCTCGTCCAACAGCAAACTCCGGCATTGTCGTAGAACTCCGATTTGACGATTTTAAACCATTTGAATCCTTCGGTGTCTTTTCTGCTCTTAAATACCAATCGACAATTGAACAGAAAGCCTTCCAAATGAATGGTGGAACACAAAAAGCTCCGGCGCAACGAATGGTTGATTTCACAAAGGATAGAATCTCCACTGATCTACCAAAAACTTCGTATACACCAGGTCTTGTCTCTGTATCGCTTTCTGATTTACTTCCTCCACTCATCTCTGACTCACTAAAAAGAGGATTCCAAGAATTTGAGTCCTCCATGAAAGGATACTTCACCAACGAAGCCATCATCCATGCACCGGAAACACGGACTTCATCTCCCGTCCAAGTTCCGAGAGATCCAGAAACTTTGGAACATATACGAATCAAAGGATTGTTTCCTTGTGGGGAAGGAGCAGGTTATGCGGGAGGGATTGTCTCTGCAGCCATTGATGGAATGAAATGTGCAGAAGCGGCACTCACTGGTAGTTTTACAAAGTAAAGATGAAACGTATCTGGTATCACTTACCATCCTTCGTTTTGTGGATGGTTGTGTTTTATTTTTTATCAGAAAGGTCTATCTTTCGTTACCAACATATGGGTGCTGGAGTGGATGTTGGTCTCTTTGAAAATCTTTTTTATAATTTAATCCATAATGCAAATGCAGTCACTTCCATTGGGATTGATGGCAATTCACACCATTACTTTAGTGATCATATCAATTGGTACATCTACCCCTTATCCATGTTATATGGCGTATTTCCCTTTATTGAAACCTTACTAATCTTTCAAGCTTTTGTTTTGAGTATTCCTATCCTTATCTTACCCCTTTACAAAAAGGAAACTTTTTACAAATGGATTTATCCTTTTTTATATTCTCTTTTTTTACCGATCTATTGGATTCAAATCTTTGATTTCCATCCCGAAGTCATTTGGATTCCTTTGTTTTTTCTGTTTTATTACTTTTGGAAACAACAATCTCCCTTTTGGATCCTCTTTTTTATTTTCAGTTTGTTTGCCAAAGAAGAATGTGCTTTGGTTTGGCTTGTTTTTTCTTTGGTTGAAGGAAAATCTAGAACGAAAGAAAGTCTTTGGATCGGAGGCCTTTCCATTGTTTACTTTTTCTTTTGTATTTTTTTACTTAGTGAACTGAGAGATCCGATGATTGCGAGTCCAGTACCTGCACACTGGGAACGGTATAAAGATCCTATCACCGCTTTACAAAACCTACATTTGTTTCCTTATCTTATTTTATTTCTAAACTTACCATTCTTATTGATCCAATTTAAGAATAAATTAATATTCTGTTTAGTACCTTATTTGTTATATTCTCTTCTTTCTTCTTATGAAGTGAACAAAACGCCATTTACCCACCATAGCTTTATTGCGATTCCCATCATTGTAATAAGTTTCCTTGAGGTTATTGATCAGTTTTCGCATAAATCCAAACTTCTTTTTGGTGGAACTAGTTTGCTTGTATCAACAGTTTTTTTCTTTTGGTTTGGTCCTTTATCCAAATCTTACTCTTACAAAAAAGAATATATGATTCCTGTTAGTTCTACTAAGGATATAACAATACTTCGCACTTTGTTTGAGGGAAAATCAATAGTTTCAAATGTACCTCAGTACCTTTCTAATCGAAGCAAAGTTCAGTTGTTTTTACCAAATAACGAATATTCCGCAGATTATTTTGTTTTCTATCAATTTCAAAACCGACTTCCAATTGATAATATTCCTAACGGATATACTTGGGAAAGAGAGATCGAAAACCATATCCAAATCTACAAACATAAAGAAAAATGATTGATCCAATTGGGAAAGATCGTATACTAAACAGCTTAAAGATGAGACCTTTCGTTAGCTGCATACTAGTCCTTTTTTTCTTCCAATGCTCAGTTGATTTGCGTCAGGTACCACCCCCATCCCCTAACGGCAATACAAACAGAGCAAAAACTAACCTTCCTTTAGTGATTGGTAATTTTGAAATCCTATCAGCCGATCGCGGAGTATATACGGATGCCTGGAGAATCGCTTTTAAAGGACACCTAACTTCATCCGGTTTGTTTTCGAATGTAGTTACGGAACTCGATCCCAATATTACTTCCGATTTTTACACCATCGATGTAGAAATGAAAACCTATTATGCTGATAAATACAATTGGTGGTATACTTGGCCTGTTTTGTGGCCACTCACTGGAATTTGGCCCATCCAGTACAGAGAAGCTGAATATACTGTCGATTTTAAATATAAACTATTTAAAAACAAATCCCTCCTCAAGGAGGAGACCATTACCAAAAAAAAGGAAGCTCATGAATTCTTATATGGTCTTTATAAAGTCAGAAACTTCCACCGTATGATAGAAGAAACAAACTTAGAAGCTGTTGCCTCATGCATAAAAAATTTATCCGATTCGTTATAATCTTATATCTTTTTTGTTTTGTTGGATGTGTGAGTATTCCTTTCCAACCAGCGAACCGCACAGAAGATTGTTTGGCATATTATTACCAAACCAAACGACAAGTAACTGAAGTATTTGATGAAAACACATTGACTCTAGGACTTGTTGTTACCCTATCCCTTCTTAATTCTGCATTTTCGCCTATCTTTCTTTTACCGATCCTCAGTACCCCATACATTCATTATAAAAATAAAGTAAAATCGAATGAAATTCTAACTCAATGGAAAAAAGATAGGTGTGGAATTATAGATATTAATTCCCAAGAAACAAATACTCGCCAGTCAGAACTTTAGTTATTTAAAAACTTCATAGTATCACCCAAAAGAAGACCTATTTGAAGCCTAAGTTGGATTAGGTCGTAACGATTTTGAATCTCGTTTCTCATCACATCACGAAGTCGCCTATCGACCGTTTGTAGCTCAATGACAGAGGCAGAGCCAGTTTTGTAGGCCTTTTCCATAATTTGATAGTTTTCTTCTGCCGTACGTTTACTTTCACGAGAAATATCATAAAGTTCGATAAGATTATTGTGTTGTTGAATTAACTCAAATAGATATAAACCAGTATTTTCTCTTAAAAACTGCGATTGAGATTTTGCTAATTTAATTTCGATCTTAGATTTATCGAATTCATTTTTTGACAACCAACGATTGAATAACGGAAATTTAAAACCGAAATTACCACCGACATTAAAATCCGAATCGGATGACCTAACATACCTGCTAAAATCATTCCGACTATAGTCGTATACTTCCATAGAGTTAGACCAAGTTCCACTCAACCCGGAAAAGGACTCTCGACTCGATTGGTTGTATACATTAACAAAAAAATCAGGTACCCAAAGTTCATTGAACCTGACCATCTTTTGGATTTCTAATATCTTCACTTGATTGATAGTAAGAATGATATCAAAATTTAAATCTGTTAGATTCTTTTCATATTCGGATAAAGTACTTTCCAAAGGAAGAATTTTATAATCTTTTTCTGGAATCTGTTTTAGAGCTACGTCTTTCAATAAAAACTTTCTTCTAAATATCGACTGGCTTTTTTGTTGATCTAACCTGGATTTGATCACATTGTATCTGTAAAAGAAGTAATCTACTTTAGAGTTTTGCGTCACTAAATAAGATTCTATGCCTTGTTTATAGAGTTTTTGTACTGTTTGGAATTGTTTATCTGCATCCGACTCATTTGAAAAATCATAGTCATAAAATGCCAAAAGTTTCAAAGTTTCTGCATATTGAAATGCTTGATCAAATAACTCTTTTTGATAAAGTGCACGATATTCCAATAACAATCGTTCGTATTCCAACTCTAATATCATATTGGTAAGAACGGTATTTCCTTGATCTTGAAAATTCCAATTGAGATTTAAAGATGTATTCCAACCTTTTCTATTATAACCATCCCCTCGTAATGATTCAAAAAAAGGAGAATGTTCTAAATTGACTGAGGGCAAATAACGCAAGTTTTTTGAATCAATATCAACTTTTTTTCGTTCAATCTCCATCTCTTTTAATTTCAACTCGTAGGACTTTTCACCAACTAATTTTGGTAAGTCATAAAAATCCACTACATCTGGCCAAAGACTGATAAGCGGAAGAATCGACAAAAAAAATGAAATAATGAAATTACGAGAACAGACCACTACATAAATTATCGGATGGCTTCCTGTTTTGAATGAAGTAATTGGTAAATTCCACCTTTAGAAAGTAGTTCTCGATGCGAACCTTTACCCTCTAATTTTCCTCTCTCCAATACAAATATTTGGTCATAATTACGGATAGTATCTAATCTGTGGGCCACAGTGATGATGGTAGCATCTGCAAAAACTGCATTGATATGAGACAGAATTCGGGCCTCTGTTTCCTTATCCAAAGAAGCTGTCGGCTCATCCAATAATAAAAGATTTGGTTTTTGGAGGAACAAACGAGCGAGCGATACTCTTTGTTTTTGCCCGCCAGAGAAAATAAACCCTCTTTCGGTGATCTCTGTATCATAACCGAGCGGAAGTTTGACGATATCATCATGAATACAGGCAAGTTTCGCCGCTTCCACTACTTCGCTGAGTGTTGCTTCTGGTTTTGTAATCGATATGTTTTCTCTGACTGTTCCTACAATTAAAGGATTCTCTTGAAAGAGCACTCCAATTTTTGTTCGCAAACTAGGAAGCCATATTTCATCCAATGAGATATCATCAATTATAATTTCCCCTTCTTGTGGTTTATACAAACCAAGGATGAGTTTTAAAATTGTAGATTTTCCGCTTCCACTCCGACCCACAAAAGCAATTTTTTTTCCTGCCTGGATTTTAAGTTTTAGATTACGAATTCCTGAATCAGGTTTCAAAGTATCATAAGAAAAACTCAAGTTTCTAAACTCAATATTACCTTTAACTTCAGGCAAATCAACTTTAAACAAATTGTCTCTATCGGTAATTTCACTATCTAAAGATTCAAAACTCCGTAAACGGTTCCAAGACATATTGGCTTTTTGAAATTTCAAAAAATCGTCATACAAAGAAACAATAGGATTACGTATGTAAGCAACGAGCCCAATGATAGCATACAATGTTCCAAGTGTCATTTGGTCTTTCAAAATCAATAAACTACCAACTAACATTACTATTGCAACGGTAATTTGTTTAAAAAAATCTGTGTTCGCAAAGAGTAAGTTGGAATAAAAAAGTTTTTTTCCTTCCGAATTTAATTGGGTAGTAAGTCTTTTTTCAAAATCCCAACGGTGTGAATAGGTAGCACCTAAATTTTTGATCGTTTCAAATCCGTGGATGGTTTCGATAAAGTAACTTAAAGTTTCGGATTTTTTTAAGGATTCTTTTTTAGTTTCTTCTATGATCTTTGGCGTGAGTGCGCGAAGAATTAACATTTCCGGCAGAATCAAAAAACCAATGATTAATAGCAACAGCGGAGAAAGAAAAAGAAAGATAACAAATACCAAAGAACTAAAGATTAAGTCAAAGATTTTCATTGCCCCTTGGTCAGAGAAAAACGAAATCACTGATTCTATCTCCTCCCAACGATTAAGAATTTCACCTTTCCTATTTCTTTCAAAAAAGGAAATAGGCAACGAAATCAATTTAACTAAAAAACGAATCGCAATAGTTTGATTTACTCGATTACTCGTAAAAAAAATAACATTCGATCGAAAGTAACCGAGAAACGATTGAGAAAAACTGAGTAAAACAACGGTTAAAATAACTGGCAGAAAAAACTCTTTATTCTCTTGTAACAAAACAGCATCAATCAAATACAAGTTTACTAATGGAATAAAAACTTCTAAACCCTTGATGATAAAACTAGCAACAATACCTGCTTTTAAGTATTGAAACGCCGGCAGAAAGTATTCAGCGAGACCAGAAAAAAATCTATTTTTCCACTCCCATCTTTGTTCAGGTTTAACTTTAGGAATAAAATAAATGACTACATCAGAAGATTTTTTTTCCCACTCTTCTCTTGGAATATTCATTTCACCAGACTCTGGATCCATGATAAGAACCTTCTTTTGTCCAAGAGACTTTAATATTACATATCTGGAATTCTCAAAAAAGTTAATGGCCGGATTGTTATTTAATTCTATCTCATGTTCTTTCCAATTTACAAAATAACAATCACCTTTCCCTTCTCCAAAACAACTTTTCCAATTGTTAGGACGAATATCAGGATCAAAGTCAGGAAATGTTGAATCTGCATCATAATCGGCAAACGAATATCCCCAGTATCGAAATATCATTTTTCGACATGCATCTCCAGATTGTGATTTGCCATCTTGAAACATAAAGGGAAATCGTAATTGGTTTCGAAGTGGAGGCGAAAAATTTAACTTGGGTAAAAAATGAAACTTATCTTCTTCATAAAGCGCTGATGTTTCAAATTTATCTTCTTCCGAACCATCACCTAAATTTAGTTTTCGTTCACTCATGATGGAACGAATCGTAATTAGTAGACTTTCTGATTTTTTAAAAAAACTTTCTGCATCTTTGGAAGAAAGTTCGTAAACATAACTTTCTTCTACAGCAGTAACAGTGGCATTTCTTGCTTTTTTCTCCAATACCCCCATCTCGCCTAATACTGAACCTGCCTCGACAAAGGAAAAATAATCCTTTTGCCAAGTTGATTTAGTAACTTTGAATCGTCCGGACCGGATAAAAAATAAAGAAGAACTTCTGTTTCCTTCTTTCATCAATATTTGGCCAGAAGATATTTTTCGTTTGATTAGTACTTTTGATAATTCCTGGATTTCAGGATTTGAAAGTTTTCTGAAGTAAGGATGGATTCTTAATTCATCACGAAGTTGAACGTTTTCTGTATATTCATTCCATAATTTTTTTCTATTTTTATCAGATTCAATGAATTTTAAAAAATGTATCTGTGTTAAGACACGAACTTTTGAATTTTCTTCTGCTTGAAAAAATTGTTTTTTTAATGAATCGGAAGAGAATTCGGACATTCCATAAAAAGAACCTTCTGTTATGGTTTTAATTAATAATTCTTTTTCGTTGATATTTAATTTAATCTGAATTCTGCCAGTTTCCACCATTAACATTGGAGTGGGCTCTGAATCACTACCTCCGATCCTATCATTTGCTACCAAAGATCTAAATTCAAATAAACGAATTAACTTCTTTAAATCGTTAGTTGGTAATTTAGATAAAAATTCATCTTCGCTGATAACGCGAGGAATATCTTTTACATTTTTCAATGTTAATTCCTAGGATCCGCATAACGGAATAAAATTCGGTAGATACTCTTTCTATCAATAACGATATCGGCAACGACCTTTAGGCCCGGAAATAATTGGAACTCTTTACCGTCTTGATTCAAATCTTGTGTTCCTAAATTTAGAATCACTGTAAATGAATCCTTTTCTTTTGTATTGGGAATAATTTGTGAAACGGTTCCTTCAACAACGCCAAAATCATTTTGGTGAAATGCTTTTACTTTGATTACTGATGATAAACCTATGCGAACAGCACCGATATCTTTACTGCTTACCTCGACAATTGCTTCTAAAGGTTGGCCATCTTCCATTAAGGATGCAACTGTCTGGCCTCGAATGATATTTTGGCCGACGTTATTAACAGATAGTTCTCCAATGATACCGGAGAATGGCATTCTGATGATAGCATTAGCAACTCTTTCTCGTTTTAACCTAGTGTCTCCCCTAAGACTTGAAATCACATTTTCTTCCCTTTGAATTTCGTCTTTTAGGTTTCCAAACTCTTCGTTGAACTCTAATAAACTTTGGTCATAAATGAATTTTGCCCCAACACCATTTTGAAAATCCATAAAGGCTTTTTTTAAATTTACGAATTTGTTTAATACACCACCCGACAAAAGAGATCCTGAATTGTTTTCTAGATTGTAAGCTAAGTTTTTTAAAATTTTCTCAGCTTCTTTTTTATTTCGAATCAATCGTTGTAATTTCTTTTCCTCATAATCTAGGTTATTTGTATCTTTTGATAATTCAATTTGTTGTTCAGAAAATTCTAATTCCATAATGGGATCTCCTTTTTTAAGAAAGTCCCCAGATTTCACGTATAAATTTGTTAGCGTTCCCGTTTCTAAAGCTTCCACCATATGGTAGTTACCTTTTGGTCTTATCGAACCTGATGCTTGTACAACAACATCCACTCGTCCAAAAACTAAGAACAATATAAAACATATAAAAAATGCAGTGATGAGATAAATTCCTTTTCTCTCCCAATTAGGTGCAGGGTGTTTTAATAACTCATCGTAATAGGAAGCCGAATGTCTTGATTCCCAATTAGAATCGGTTTCTTTTATGTTTTTAAATTTTTTAAACATCTTTATCCCCTTCGCTTAGTGTTGGGAACAAATGGTAATAGAAACCTTTTGTCGTAATCAACTCAGCATGAGTTCCCATCTCCACAATCCGACCCTCATCTAACACTATGATTTTATCTGCACTGACTGTGCTGTGAAGTCTGTGAGAGATTTGAATGACAGTTCTATCTTGAAATACCGTTTCCCACTGGGATTGGATATGGGATTCTGTTTCAGAATCTAATGCGGAGGTTGGTTCATCCAAAAACAAAATACTTGGATTGGTTACTAAAGCTCTTGCAATTGCTAACCTCTGTTTTTGCCCACCGGAAAGACCTATTCCCGATTCTCCAATCTTTGTTTCGTATTTCATCGGGAACCTTTCGACAAAATGATCAACAGAAGCTAACTTGGCTCCAGCCAACAAAGATTCTTTATTTAGGGATGGATTTTTTTTAGATAAATTTTCAGCAATAGTACCTGAAAATAGAATTGGATGTTGTTCCACTGCTCCAAACTGAATCCTTACTTCTTCTGGATCCAATGTCGATAAATCAAATGAGTCCACAAACACTTTCCCTTTACTCGGTGTTAGTGTTCCCATCATAATCCTCATTAAAGTGGACTTCCCACATCCGCTCCTTCCCACAATAGCAATCTTTTCACCTGCTTCTATTTCCAAATTGATATCGGAAAGTATATCGGGACTTGTTTCTGAATAACGAAAACTAATATGATCTAAGGTAATTTTTCCAGAAAGCCTTGGCAATTCACCAAACGGACGTTGGCTGATAATTTCCCCAGGTAAGGAATAAATTTCTGTCAACCGAGCTCGAGATTCACGCAGTTCATTTAAGTCTTCATATACATGACAAAGTCTTACAATGGGTTCCATCAAAAGTGAATACAGGGCCAAAAATGCCAAAAAACTTCCCAGAGTCAGAGATTCTTCCAAAACATCGCTTACACCAAATGCGATTACTGCAATTAAACCAATTTGTTCAAAAAATTTGCTCATCAAATGCAAAACATGGACTCGTTTCCCGACTCTTAAGTTGGTCAGAATGGTTCTTGCTATTTCATTTAAACCCTTAGATAGAAAACGACTTTCCATTGCTGATGATTTGATGAGTGGCATTCCTGCAAATAAGGAGAGGAAAAATGATGTAGTTTTCTTTTTAGATTCAAAACTATGTTTTTGTAGTTTTTTGATCTTTGAACTAGACCGAACAACAAACAAAGAATAAACGATTAGAAAAAATAGACCTACAAAGGAAAGGCTTGTGTCCAAACGAAATAAAATAAAAAGATAAATCGGGAGAGTCACCAAGTCCAAAATCAAAAACAAACCTGATCGTTGGGTGATTTCTAGTATCCTTTGATTTTCCTTTAGTCTTTGTGTAAAATCGCCGGTTTCAAATTTTCGAAATTCAGGCAAAGTTAAATTGAGTATATGCTGAAAGAACCGAACAAAATAATTATATTCTAAACTTTGCATAAGTCCGATGGCGACGAGATTTCTGAATAAGGAAAATAATGCCTGAAAAAATATGGCAAAAGATACACCAATCACAAGGGTAAACAAAAAATTACGGTCAGAAAAAACCAAAACTTGATCTACGACCTGTCTGATGAGATAAGGTAAAGATAATGTTAATAGTGCTGAAAACAATGTAGCTACTAAAATCCAACGAATTTCACTTCGCTTCGGACTAAACAACATCCTTAGTTCTTTAAAAAAACTGATCAAACTGACATCGGCAGACATCGTATCTGGTGCAGGTGAAAACTGCAATACCACACCATCCCAAATATTTAAAAATTGAGTTATAGAAAGTTCATAAACTCCTTTAATAGGATGAGAGATGAGAACTGCATTTAACTCCGAGTCAAATAAATACAACAAACATGGAACACTTTCATCATCAGTGATAAAAACAGGATTTTCTAATTCAGACAACTGTTCTGGAGAAAGATGTTGTTGTTTGGTTAAAAAACCCAACTTCTCAAGTTCAATTGCCAATTCAAAGATACCAGGAACAATATTTCTGCTTAATTCATTTTTGATCCTAATTTTCCAATTAGCAGGAAGCGGTTTATCAAATACTCTTAATGCTAGTTCACTACAAACCAAACCAACTAAGGTAAGTTGATCTGTAGTGACTTGTTCAATGTAAACTTTTTTTGTTGTTTTTCTAAATTCGTAACGTTTAGAAACAAACGGTCGTATTGTATTTTCTTCTTTTTCTTTTGCCTTGTATGTTGAATAACGAAGCAAACGTGACTGGACAATTTCTTCAAGTTTGTTTCCCTTTTCAACACCAATGACTTTACGAAAAACTGTTCCAGGTATTTTATATAAATCTGAATCTTCCGAAGCTACTGCGCTTGCTAATCGTTTTTGTTGTTTGAAAATTGCAATTTCACCCAAGATATCCCCCGAACGCATAATAGAGATAATCTTTCTTGGATTTTCTGTTCGTATTTGAATTTTTCCCGATCGAACAATATAAGCGGCATCACCTTCTTCCCCTTCGCCAAATATAAAATCCCCTTGTTGGACTTTAACTAACTGAATGGATTTAAGAATTAGTTTTATCTCTTCTGGTGCCAATTCATCGAAAAAACTTAGTTTGCGAACATAATGAAATTTTTCTTGTTCTTCTTCTCTATGTTTTGCTTTTTCCGCAATTTCTGGATGAGATTCGACTAACTTTAGAAAACGAGATGTGGGTAGTAAAAGAACAATAGAAGGTTCTAATGCATAATAATCATGTTTAGAAGCAGTTTTAGTAAGTGTAATCCTTTCCCCAATGGATTCACCAACCTCAACAAAGGCATATCTACCTAAACTCAAGTCTTGTTTGTTTTGTTTCATTCCAAAGCGACCAGTCAATACAAAATGAATGTATTCCGGCATTTGGTTGGCTTTGATTAATATCTGTCCTAACCGAACAAACCTTACTTCAATAAATGGTAATAGGTTTTCTCTTTCCGTTTCTTCCAATTCTGCAAGTAAATAATTACTTCGAAACACCGAGCGGATTTTTTCAAGATTACGCCTAACTTCAGATTGCATTTATTTATCCGCTTACAATGAGGATACGAGGCACTAATCAGAGCCATTTTCAAAAAAAATCGTATCCATGTATTACTCTTACCATCGACGAAAATCGACTCAGTCCTAAGCAGATAAAGGTCCGCTGCCAAAAACTGGGTTTTAAATTGGAAAAAACTTGGTGATTAAGAGTTGGTTTCGGGACCGAGAAAGAGAGGGAATTCTACTTGGGTTTCCCCAGATTTTTTTAGCTTCCGAGAAGTCAATCGGCCATCCACCAAAAGCACAATGACCTTTGGGGAAAGTGCGGAAATTGACAACCCGGAATTTTTTTAAAGGGGACCCTTATACTTTCGGATTTTCTAAAACGATGGCAATCCCTTGACCACCACCGATACAAAGGGAAGCCACTCCGTATTTCACTCCTCGTCTTTGCATTTCTAAAGCAAGAGTCAAAGTCACTCGGTTTCCAGAGGCTCCGAGTGGATGTCCAATCGCAACAGCACCACCATTGACGTTCGTAATTTTTGGATCAAGGCCTAGTTCTTTTTGTACTGCTAAGTATTGTGCCGCAAATGCTTCATTGATTTCAAAAAGACCAATGTCCTTCAAACTAAGTCCGGCTTTTTGTAAAGCAGCAGGAATAGCGACAGCAGGACCGATTCCCATCTTCGCAGGATCACAACCAGCATGTCCCCATGATTTTACAATGGCCAAAGGTTCTTTGCCTAATTTTTTTGCTTGGGATGCAGAAGCCACAATCAATGCAGAAGCACCATCATTAATTCCTGATGCATTTCCCGCAGTGACAGTTCCGTCTTTTTTGAAAGCAGGTTTTAAGTTAGCTAACTTCGTTGCACCAGCTTTTCCTTTAATGAATTCATCTTTATCAAATACGATGGGAGTTTTTCCGCTAATCGTAATGGCATGAATTTCATCTTTTAAGATTCCCTTGTTTGTTGCTTCTTCGGCTCTTTCTTGTGAAGTAGCTGCCCAAAGGTCTTGTTCTTCTCTGGAAATTTTATATTGGTCACTTAAGTTTTCAGCCGTCATTCCCATCGGAAGTTCTACATAAATGTCAGTTAAACCTGTTGCCAAAGAATCTTCAAATTCAGAATTTCCATAACGAACGCCAAATCTTGCGTTTCTTACCACATAAGGCGCGTTACTCATCGATTCTACACCACCAGCAAGAACTGTATGTGCTTCCCCCAACATAATTTTTTTTGCGGCTTGGATGACTGCTTCCATTCCTGAACCACATAACCTGTTGAGTGTGAGTGCGGGGCTTGCTATCGGGACTCCTGATTTCAAACCAATATGTCGTGCTAAATAGATTCCGTCTTTACCCGTTGGGATTACGTTCCCGAAAATACTTTCTTCAATGAGAGAAGGATCCACACCGGTTTTCTGAAGTGCTGCTTTGGAGACTTCTACTCCAAGGTCTACGGCACTCATATCTTTAAGAGTTCCGCCAAAACTACCGAATGCGGTTCTGAGTCCGCCCAATATATAAACTTGTTCCATAGATACCAGAAATGGCCAAATTTAGTCACCTGTCAGCTAAGAATTGAAATTTCACTTGAAAGGGAATCCTAGATGGATAGACTTCCTGCATGAATCGAGAACCCATGTTCGGCCTGGAAACCGGCTTTTTATCCAAACAAACCGCAGGTCTCATTCGCGGAATCCTCCAAAAACGCTATTCTATTGGCAACTCCCATGTTCCCTTATTTTCCGCGCCGTCCCCTCTTTACCCTGGTTTGGAGCTCATCTCAGACAAAGGACCAAATCCCATCCAAAAACGACTCGTGGTCGGAAGCATTCGTATGGGGTATGGCCATCACCGCATGGCTTTGTCCGTCTACTCTCATTCTTTAAAAAAACAAATTCCCACTTATTTACATGACCTTCTATCCATCCAATCTCCAGAAGCCAGTGCCATCTCTGACATCGATTCTGGTTACAGTTTTTTTTCAAGACTCAGTGCTGAGATTGGTGGGCCAGTAGAATGGCTCTGGGGACAGCTTATGTCCCAAGGAAATCTGACCTCTTTAGAACTTTCATGCCAATTGGCCGAACTTTATAAGGGACTTATGGATGGAATTCCTACCGATTCCCCAGTCATCACCACATATCCGTTAAATGGTCAAATTGCGGTGGCATCTGGATTTCAAAAAACAATCCATCTTATTTGTGATAACTATCCACAGTATTATTTACTTGTGCCAGGTGCGCTGAACTTAGTCCAATCGCCCTCTGCCTATACAAAGTTTATCCAAATGGGTGTTCCAAAAGAAAACCTAGCTGTCGCCGGACATTGGGTTTCCGAAGATGTTGTATCAAATGCAGTGACTGATAGCGAAAATCGTGTACGTCGAATTGACGCCAAAAAATGCAGAAGGTTTCTCATTCCGATTGGTGGTGCTGGTGCGCAAAAAGGTTATGTACTTGATTTAATACGATTGAGTAAAAACCATCTGCAAAATAAAAAAGCAGTGTTTTGGATCAACACCGGCGACCACACAAAAGTTTTAAAATCCATTGAAGAGTTTCTCATCTTCCAAAAAATTCCGTATTTATCTATCAACACTTGGGAAGATTTAATCCGATTTATCGAACGTCACCCTTTACGTTCCGAAGATAATGAAAACAATCCGCCCATTGTTTTGTTTCATTTCCCATCACACGCAGAAGCATTTTCTGCAACCGATAGATTGATTCGTATTACAGATGTTTTAGTCACAAAACCATCGGAGCTTGCTTTTTATCCCGTTCCCAAACTTTTTATTCGTAGAGTGGGCGATCATGAAGCCGCTTCAGTCCTTCGTTCATTGGAATTAGGAGAAGGGACTGTGGAATGCAGAGAAGTAATGCATGCAAAAGAACTCGTTCAAATTTTCACAGAATCAGATGATCTGTTGCTTCGTATGAATGAATCCGTGATTAGAAATACAATCGAAGGAATCTATAACGGTAGCAAGGCGGCCGTGGAAATGTCAGCCGCAAACTAAGGAGTCAGTGAGTTTTTAAGTAGAAAACCTTTTTTCTAATTCTTGTCTGGTCGATTCCCAGATCCCGGCAATTTTTTTTCCCTCTTCTACTGATGCTTCAATTTCGCCGGTCTTTGCAAATCCTTCTGCTTTGATCACCACTTCAGAAAGTGCTGCCAAACCAAAATTGGCAGCCACACCTTTGATTTGGTGTAATTCTGCTTGCAGGTCTTTCGGCTCTTTGGAGACCAAAAGACGGCTTAAATTTTCTATCCGAGTTGCCATGTTTTCCAAAAGAGAGGTGATCATCTCTTTTAACCAGGCCTGGTCCTCTGGATCATTCATATCCACTAAAGATTCTATACGAGACCAATCTATAAGCAAGTTACACCACCCAATCAAAAGTAAACAGACTAAGAAAAGCGTGTAAATTACATTTTAAAAAATCATTTCCAGGTCGCCTGAATCGGTTTTTTTTGTAAAACACTATGAAAATTCACCCCACTGCCATCATCGATCCGAAAGCGGAACTCCATGAATCCGTAGAAGTAGGACCGTTTTGTATCATTGAGAAAGATGTCAAAATCGGAGAAGGAACCGTCATTGAATCCCATGTAAAGATCCTATCGGGAACACGCATTGGAAAGTTCAACAAACTGTCTTCGGGGGGAAGTTACGGCGGATTACCTCAAGATTTAGCCTTCAAACCGGAAACAAAAACCTATTTAGAAATTGGTGACCACAACCATATGCGTGAAAACGTCATTTTCCACCGAGGAACCGTAGAAGGAAAAGCTACAACGATTGGAAACCATAACTATCTTATGGGGAATGTTCATATTGCCCACGATGTGACTGTGGGGGATCATAACATTATGGTTCAAAACACCATGCTTGCCGGCCACGTAGTCATTGGTGATAAAGTGTTTATCTCGGGTTCTGTTGGAGTCCACCAATTTGTACGTGTTTCTGATTATGCAATGTTAGCTGGTCTTACCAAAGTAGTAAAGGATGTCCCTCCTTATGCTACAGTTGATGGGCACCCGGCTCTTGTGGTCAGTTTAAATGTTGTGGGTATGAAACGTGCAGGAATTTCTGCGGATGTTCGTTTGGCAATCAAACGGGTGTATAAAATCATCTATCACAGTGGACTCAATACAAAACAGGCACTTGCGGAATTGAAAAAAGATCAAAACCCTGCCCCTGAAGTTAAAAAAATAATCGAGTTCTTTGAATCGAGCAAACGCGGCGTTGTCGATCATCGTTTTGTCTCTGGTGGATCTGACGAAGAATGAGAGTTCTCGTTACCGGGGGAGCCGGTTACATCGGAAGCCATATTGTATTAGAACTAATGGAACTAGGTCATGAGATCCTAGTTGTGGATGATATGGAAAAAGGAAACGAAGCAAATTTGTTTCCTGGAAATGAATTCATCAAAGGGGAAATCCAAAATCCAGAAATTTTAAAACAAACATTTGCTAAAAAAATAGACGCTGTTTTTCACTTTGCTGCTTGGAAGGCTGCTGGTGAATCCATGACAGATCCACTTAAGTATACAATGAATAACTTAAATGGAACCTTTACTTTGTTAAATGCACTCATTCAGTATGAGTGTAAGTATATCGTATTTTCTTCCTCAGCAGCAGTCTATGGAGCACCCAAATACTTACCAATCGACGAAAACCATCCTTTACAACCAGAGAATTACTACGGATATACAAAACTTTGTATTGAAGAAAACCTCGAATGGTTTGATACATTAAAAGGTTTAAAATCAGCAAGATTACGTTATTTCAATGCCGCAGGTTATGACACAAAAGGTCGAATCAAAGGAATAGAAAAAACTCCAGCCAATTTGTTACCCATAATTATGGAAGCAGCAGCGGGAATTCGAAATGGATACGAGATTTTCGGAACCGATTATGAAACAGAAGATGGAACTTGTGTCCGTGATTACATCCATGTTTCCGACTTAGCAAAGGCCCATGTCTTAGCTTTGGACTACATTATGTCGAAAAACGAGAGTTTGACGGTAAATTTAGGTTCGGAAGCGGGATACTCTGTAAAAGAAATGGCCGACCTTTCTGAAAAAGTGGTAGGAAAAACCATACCCCACAAAACAGGCCCAAGACGAAAAGGAGATCCTGCGAAGTTACTTGCCTCTTCTGCAAAAGCAAGAGAACTTTTAAATTGGAAACCAATTTATAGTGATGCAGAAACTCTACTATCTAGTATGTGGAATTTGTATAAAACTCTATAACGAAGGGTTTTGAATTTTTTCACATTCCGGGTTTATGGAACGAACAAAGTCCAAAGCCCGGTCGCCGAGTACATCAGCCCCTAAAAAACTTCCAACCAATTGAATCTCACCTGATGTATAACCTTTCACCCATTCTTTAGTGAGTTGGTTTGAAATCGGTGCATAAGACCAGTGCCACTTTTCTTCCTGGTATCCTTTGTTGTTTCTAGTCGACAAACGACTGTACGGTTGGCAAAACCCATACTTAGAGGCATTTTGTTTTAACCAATCGTAAAGAATTTTCCCCTTTCCCTTTTCTTCAAAGTAAGAATTGTCTAGGGCATTGATATCAAAATCCGTTCCCCAATGGTGGCGAGAAGTTCCGGGAGCACTGGAAAATTCCAAAATCAAATTAGCGATTTCTTCGGGTGATTTCCCTTTGATGGGTACTCTCATAACTTTTTTACCCGTGTATTTGGATTCCCAAATTCCTTTTTGGTGGCTAAAGTTGCGAAAGGAAGAAACTAAAAAGATATGTTGTTTGTAAGTAGCTGGTTTTGAATCTTCAAAATCATTTACCATTTGGTGGAGTGCCTTCTTTACATCGGGCCTGAGATAATGATCTTTTCCATTTTCTTCAAGTATAACAGGCGCTAATGGGCCAGGGGAATTAAATTTCCCAGTTAAATAGGATGTTTTATCTAGGCCTAAATACAAATCAGTTGGGGATGTTTTTAGCGGTTTTTCACCGCAAACGAAAAATAAAGAAACAAATAATAGAGTTATGTATTGAGTGCGTAACATAGATAGGTTCATTAAAAATTTAAGGATTAATTCGCAAATAAAAATTTGCCTTCACTGAATCTTGTACTCAATTCTGATACCTCGGTTGGATCATCCAAAGGAAAGGAGGAAGCATCTTCTTTGGCTTCATCAAGTAGTGTGCGATCCGAAACCAAATCGGCAATTTTAAATTCAGGGAGTCCACTTTGTTTGACCCCAAGAAGTTCACCCGGGCCTCGAATCGCCAAATCTTTTTCAGCCAAATAATAGCCATCGTTGGATGCAACAAGAGCCTCCAAACGGTCTCGTCCTTCCTCACTAATAAAATCACCCGTCATTAAAATACAAAAACTTTCGATATCACTTCTTCCCACACGACCACGTAACTGGTGTAATTGGGAAATACCAAACCGGTCTGCATGTTCCACTACTAATATAGTGGCATTCGGAACATCCACCCCGACTTCCACCACAGTAGTAGTCACGAGGATTTGGATTTCTCCTGATTTGAATTTTTCCATCACCAATTCTTTTTCTGCACTTTTCATTTTACCATGTAACAAACCAATTTTTAATTCAGGAAAAACATTGGTTCTTAGGTTTTCATAAGCGACTGTACAAGATTCCAAATCGACTTTTTCCGATTCTTCTACTAACGGATATACAATATAACACTGTCTTCCCGATCCCACATACTTACGAATGGAGTTGTAAACACCGGCTCTTCGGTCTTCTTTATACCATCTTGTATCGATGGGTTTACGACCTTTGGGTTTTGTTTTGATATTTACTAAAGTTAAATCTCCATACAAAGTAAGACAAAGTGTACGTGGGATCGGTGTGGCCGTCATCGCAAGAATATCAGGATTTTTTCCTTTGGCACGAATGGTTTCTCTTTGGTCCACACCAAACTTATGTTGTTCATCAATTACAACAAGACCCAAGTCGGAAAAAACCACATCTTCTTGTAATAGGGAATGTGTTCCAATGATGATATTGGATTCTCCGGTTTTGATCCTTGTCAGTTTCTCTAATCGAGTTTTTTTATTCTCTCCACCTAACAATAGCTCGATCCCGAGAAAGGGCATATTTCCCATAAATTTATAAATAGTTTGGTAGTGTTGGCGTGCTAAAATTTCCGTAGGTGCTAAAAACACCACTTGGATGTGGTTATCAATATAATGGAGTGCGATGAGAAGGGCTGTGATGGTTTTTCCCGAACCCACATCTCCTTGGAGTAAAAAGGCGGCCGGTGAATCAGAATTGGTTTGCGAGAGAATGGTAGAGACAGCAACTTTCTGGTCTTCTGTTAATTCGAAGGGAAGGTTTTTCTCCAAATTTTCACGGGAAGGTGATTTGGGAAGCGGCCATAACAATCGTTTTACTTTTTGTCTTTCCCTTTGTTTGTATAATAGAAGTCTCTGGAAATAAAAAAACTCTTCATAAGCAAATCGTTTTCGTGCAATTTGTACGGCTTCCATGGTTTCTGGAAAATGAATTTCATGAAAAGCTTCGTCACGAGGAAGTAACACTCGTTTTTTGACTAAATTCTTGGGAAGATTTTCTACAATCACTCCACCTTCCAAAACTTGGTGGATGAGTTTTCGTAACCCTTTGGAATCAAGCCCCTCTTCTTTGAGTGCTTCCGTGGAAGGATAAAGCGGAATGATACGACCCGCATGGATGGAATCTTCTGGATCCTCTTTGTCGGATAAAAATTCATACTCTGGGTGGAGGATCTGGTACCCTTTATAGTATTCTAATTTTCCAGAGACCACCACCTTCCGATCCACTGTAAAAATCTTATGAAAAAAATTCACACCACGAAAAAAAACCAAATTGATTCGTTCGTTGTTTAAGGTTCTAAATCCAACAAGTAACCGACTCTTTTTTCCATGAACGATATAACTATCCGCAATGGTTCCAAGAAGGGTGACCACATCTCCTTGTTTTAAGATAATGTCTTTTGTAAAATTACGATCTAGGTAACGACGTGGAAAATAAGTTAGGAGTTCAAAAAAAGTAGTAACCCCATGTTCTAAAAGGACGGACTTTCTTTTGGGTCCAATCCCTTTCAGTGTAGATAAACTTTGTGATAGGTCTAGTCCCTGTTTCATAGTTCATCCGTGGGAGCGGGTGGTCCAAATCCATTATCTTTCACATTCGTTGTTTCTGAAGAATCAGTTGGTTTTCTTTCAGAATCCAAAATCAAATAACAGTATTTACATCCATAAATTTGTGCCTGTTTTTTTCCTTCGCTATTGGTATAGGTGGAAATCGCGGCATATAAAAATTCATCTTTTCTTAAGACAGTCCCACAAACAGGACATAGGCGGATCCGTGGTAGATTCGGATCTTTTTCTTTTCCATATATCTTTCGTGGATCCCCCACACGTAAAGATCCTTCTTTTGCGAGGCGTTCTTTTTCTTTTTTATCTAAACTTTGGTTGTCAACAGCAGAGAGGGCATATAAAAAAAAAGCCACTGTAAAGAGGACACCGCATATCGTAAGAAAGGTGACCATTCAATTGCCTCGAATGTAGTCTTCGGAACTCACTGTGGAGATGGGATTTTGTGATATTAACTTCGGATATTTTTCGGAACAATCCACTTCAATGAGTGTATGCCAGTCCTCTCCACGGAGTTGACAAAGGTTGGACTGGACTACGTTTTTTCCTTCCATAAGAATTTCGGCAAAATAACCACCCTCTTGAAATCCATGTAAGGAATCCACAGCACCAAAGTTAGATGGATTGATAAATACAGTATTTCTTGTTTTTTTAATCCCCTGGTCTTCATGTACATGACCCGAGACAACAAGAGAAGGAGATTCATCATCCAAATACCTTCGAATCCCCTGGCTTCCACATTTTCCCACACCGGGAATGGTATCAAAGTACCCATATGCCGGATTATGGATCCAACAGATATCTGGAAGTTCTTCGCGAAAAAAATCTTCTGGTTCGCTATAATTTTTCCCGTTTTTTGTATACTCGTGAAAGACTACAGTGAGTTTTTCTGGAATCCCTGAGGTCCAAATGGGAGCACCACCATATCCAGAAACTTTTAGATTTCCAAATTCAAAACTTTTCCTATGTACTTCGCGTTGGTAGAGTTCTGTATATTGTAAATCCAAATCATAATTTCCCGGCAAACAATACACAGGCGACTTTGCATATTTTACGATGAGTTTTTCGATGATTTCATATTTTTCTTTCATCGTTTTGGCAGCAAGTTTGTACAAATCTCTATACTTTTGAGATTTTTCTACAATGGCTGTGGAATATTTTTCAGGAAAACGAATGGCATGTGTTGTAAAATCAAAAGGAGTGGAATCATCCTTTCTTTCTGTTAACAAATAATATAATTCTTCTTGGACTCCGCAAAAATCGATGATGCGATCAAAAGAAAAAAATGCCTTATAGATAATATCTCCGGAAAACAAATACAAATCTGCTTCTGTGGTTTGCAGAATTCGTTTTAAACCATGAAGTCCATCATGGATATCCGTTAGATAAATGATTTTCATTTATTCATTTTCCCATAGCAACATCTGTATGTCGCGGTCTTCTTCAATATAATCGATCTTTAGATATTCTGGGCCAAAAAAATCAACAAGAGGTTTTAGAATGGTGGAAGATCTTACAAATATATAAAGCTCGTTATTATCTCCAATGATATATTGGATTTCAATTTTCCCTGCAATGGAAGGAACTAAGTTGAGGAAGTAATTTAGATCAAATAAAATTTCCCACTGTAGGCCTGTGAGTGAAAGTAGGTGAGGTGCCGCATGTAAGATGGATTCAAAAACTTTCTTTTTGTGAAAAGGATCTACTTTACCGAACCACCTAACAAAGTCGAATCGCCTTGGTTTTGTATCCCAAACTCGGTATCCCACAATCTTCAAACGAGCTTTGTTGTCTTTGACGGAAACAGGTTTCAGTCGAACTCGGTATTTGACTGAATCCACTTTCAAAAATCGCGCAATCCAGAGCCAACCCATCCGGTAAACACCAGTCATAATGACTTCACCCTTGGCAGAAGAGACTTCTAAACTCTCTAAATCGGGATCTTCCGCAATGATCTCAGTGGATATGACCTTTCGTAAGCTACCTAGTAGTAAGGTGACTTTATAATTACTCTTTGGGACCACTTTTGGTGGCAAAAAGAGATTCAGTGGATTGAAACGGAGAAGATCCGTTAAAAGCATATTTTAATTTTATTTTCTATTGCCTTTTTGGAAAGCAGATTTAGAATACAGAACTCATGAAGATTGGTATCATTGGCGCCGGAAGTTTTGGCACTGCACTAGGTAGTATATTAGCGGACAAGGGATATGACGTTACCCTTTGGACCAGAAGCGAGGATCAAGCAAGATCCATCAATGAAAACCATATGAATACTAAACATATGCCCGATTTGGTGCTCCCAGAGAAACTAAAAGCGGATACCAACCTCATTCACGTTGTCAAAGATAAGGATATGATTGTTTCGGCTCCTCCAAGCCATGCCCTTTCGGGGATTTTAAAAGAAATCAAAGACCATATCCCACCCAAAGTACCGATTGTTTCCGCTTCCAAAGGAATCGAAAACGAAAGCCTAAGACTTGTTTCCGAAATTTTTGAGTCGGAACTTCCTGGACAATTCCATTCACAACTTTCTTATCTTTCCGGTCCCAGTTTTGCCAAAGAGATGGTCAAACGGGTTCCAACGATTGTGTCCATCGCTTCGAAAAATGAAGCTACCGCCAAACGGGTGCAAGAGATTTTTAGTTTTACCTACTTTCGTACGTATTGGACTCCCGATGTAGTCGGTGTGGAAGTGGGTGGTGCTTTAAAGAATGTCATCGCGATTGCCGCAGGTGTTGCGGATGGACTCGGGTTTGGTCAAAATACGAGAGCTGCTCTCATCACACGCGGGTTAAATGAGATCACAAGAATGGGAATCAAAATGGGAGCAGACCCTATGACTTTCCTTGGGCCTTCGGGAATGGGAGATTTGGTTCTCACATGTTGCGGAGAAGGATCAAGAAACAGGACTGTTGGTTTTCGTCTGGGTCAGGGAGAAAAACTAAAAGAAATTTTAGCTTCCATGAATGAAGTCGCAGAAGGTGTCAAAACCACTCTCTCTGCAAAAAATCTTTCTGACAAACTGGGTGTGGAAATGGCCATCACCCAGGAAGTATATCAGATGTTATACGAAGATAAAGATCCGAAAGAAGTTGTCAAGGCCCTCATGAGCCGAGATTTAAAACGTGAAGGTGTTTAGAACAAACGAACCAAAAGTATGATATATGTTACAACTTGTACCATATAAAACGTAAATCGGACATTCACTCCTAAAACACTTGTGGAAGTTAAATGAGTGAGGGATTGTAAAACCCTTGCTCCCAAAATCACAAACCCTGCTTGGTTTACAAAACTATCTATCATTCCAAAACTAGAAGTTAAAAAAACGACTGTCAAAAAAAGAGGAAGGTTTTCCAAACTATTGAGATGAGCGCGGTTCAGTCTCCAGTTGAAGTCAGATCCATGTTGGATCCCTGCAGGGAACTCATTTGATTTCTTTTTCCCGAGTAATACCAAAATACTACGATATGTTGTTAAAGATACACCAAGTCCCAAAGTCCATAGTGCAAATCCAATCAGTGTAAAATAAATCGTTTCCACAAATCCTCCTTTTGTACCGGACCAAATTAGATTGGTCTCATAAGATACAGGTGGAGATTCTAAATGACTCTAGTTCATTTGTAAAGTAATTAAACGAATTTCCTCATTTCTTAGCTTTCCATTGATAATCCAATGGTTTTGATTTGTTTCCAAACCGTAAGCCATGAGGAAGAAAAAAAATGATCGGGAGCATCCGGCATTTCAATACAATCTAAAGCATTCTGTTTGGCAAAAGTCCCAGTGTACTCTTTTGGAAACCACTTATCCTCTTTGGGAAGAAAGATTGTGTATTTGGTTCGTTTTTGAATGAGAGAACCATCCACAACAAATCCCGGTAGGAATAGATTCTTTAAAAAAATAGAGAGGTTCAACAACTGGATTCGACTGTTTTTGATCGATACACTTAAGTGTTGGATCTTTTCATCTTCTAGCCACTGGGGAGTCGAAAGTGTCTCTAATATCTGTTTGTTGGGCGTGTCCTCAATAGAAACACCTGGTAACAAAAGTAACCGACTAAACTCTTCAATCGAATTTGACTCATACAAAAACCGTAGACTAAGGACACTATCCAAAATGGGAGAAAGTAAAAAGAGATGGCGAAAGGGAATTTGGTTTGCATACATCATAAGAGCGGCTCCTCCCCCACTATGCCCAATTCCATACAATTCTTTGTTAAGATATCCCCTTTCCTTTAGATAAACATCTAACAATTGTATGGAAGTCTTAGGATCATAGATTCCGGCTGAGTTTCCATGAGAAGGAGGATTGAACCGAATGAGGCGTAAACCTAATTCTTCGAGTTCAGAATCGCGAATCCGAAACGATCTGGCATTTCCACCGGTGCTTGGCCAAAGAATCAAAACCCCTCGCATCTGGGATGGAGAGGCACCTGATTCAATGATTTCTAAAAAATCGGATGAGTTGGTTTGTTCCAAAGGATTGAAATCCAAATGAATTTGATAAAATTTAAAGATTTAACGCCCGTTATCGTTTGATTTATAAAGTGGCGATGATGGGTTTTCCGTTTTGTACAATTACAGTATGTTCGCACTGGGCCACAAAACTGAGTTCCCCACGGCGGTTACTAGCCACAAGCGTCCAACCATCTTCTTCTTCATAAGCGGTTTGGCTTCCGGTAGAAATAAATGATTCAATGGCAAGAACCAGGCCATTACCCAATTTTCTTTGGTCTCTTTTTTCTTCATAAACCAAAACTTGTGGTTCTTCATGGAGTTTTTTTCCCGTTCCATGGCCCGCTAAATTTTTGATCACAGTAAATCCATTTTCCACAGCAGTAGAATGAATTTCTCTTCCAATATGACGTAAATAATTACCAGTAAACGCTTGTTCTGTGGCACGCATCGTTCCTTCGATTGCTGTTGCACAAAGTTTTTGGAGTGTTTCGTTAGACTCACCAACGACAAAGGAAATTCCTGTATCCGCATAGTATCCATCTAGTTTTGCCGATACGTCTACATTTACCAAATCACCATTTTTCAAAATGGTTTCTTTTTTCGGAATTCCATGGGCAATTTCATAATTAGTGCTGATACAAGTATAACCAGGAAATTTGTAATCAAAACTGGGGGCAGATACAGCTCCCGCTTTTTCAAACTCTTGTTTGGCTGCATTGTCCAATTCCCATGTAGAAACCCCAGGTTTTGCTAGGAGTTTTAATAACTCACGCACCTTAGCTACGAATTTTCCAGCTTTTAAAATCCCTTGTAAGTCTTTTTCATTTTGTATCGACATCTAAACAATCTCCCCACCACAACTGGATCCCGCACCTGCCGTACATCCGTAACAATGATTTGATACAACGATATCGCGGCTTAGGAAAGATTGCAAATCGAAATCCTTAAGGTGTTTTACTTCTCTCGATTTTAAATCCAACATTTGGTTAAAATCACAATCATAAACTGTCCCATCATAACCTACAGAAATTTGATCTACACACATAAGACCATTCACTGTTGCTGGATTGTATGCATTCACCAATGTTTCCATATACATTTCAAATTTACCAGCTCTCACTAAAGATCCCAAAAATCGATTGATGGGAAGGTTGTTGATACAAAACAACTGGTTGAATACAATTCCAAACTTTTTGGAAAGAGATTCTTTATACTCTCTTTCTAACTGCGATTGACTGGAACTTAAAAAAAGTCCATTTGGGTTGTAAACCAAATGAATAGGAAGGGCTTTCCCATAACCAAGATCATTTAACTTCTTTAAGGCGGTGATTGATTTTTGGAAGACACCCTTTCCTCTTTGGTTATCTGTAGTGTTTTCCAAAACAGAAGGAAGTGAAGAAACAATTTCAACTTGGTTGCCTGCTAAAAATTCGTATAACCATTCATATCCCGGTTCTTCCAAAATGGTAAGGTTACAACGATCAATCACTCGTTTGCCTAGTTTGCGTGCCCCTTCGACCAAATGGCGAAAGTGTGGGTTACCTTCGGGAGCACCTCCAGTGATGTCTACTGTTTCCACTTCCGAAATTTTAGAGATTAAGTCCAAACAAAGATCCGCAGTAGCTTTATCCATCATCTCAGTTCTCTTCGGAGATGCGTCCACATGGCAATGGCGACAGGCTTGGTTACACCATCTTCCCACATTGATTTGAAAAACTTTTAGTGACCGCGCAGGGATTGTTTTTCCTACTGTATCCAGAAATGACTTTCCGCTATACGATTGTAAGGTGGATATTTGTTCAGTTACATTCATAAACTAAAAAGAAAGTTCATCAATTTTATTTTGCATTTGGACACTATGAACCAAACTGATTCCAGCGGCCATCGCTGCTGCCACATGAACTGCTTCATTCATTTGTGCTTCGTCTGCACCTTTCTGTAATGAGGTAGTGGTATAAGCATCAATGCAATAAGGACATTTTAAGGCATGGGCAACTGCAAGAGCAATGAGGGCCTTTTCTCTTTCTGTGAGTGCTCCCTCTGCCATCACCGCATTGTAGTATCCAAAAAATTTGTCTGCTAAAGCAGGATTGGTACGGCCAATTTCACCAAATTTTCCTAAATCTTTTGCGTTATAATAATGATTTTCTGCCATGGGTAACTCCTAGTTGTTAGACTTTTAAAAGTCATCAAGGAGTCAATCAGCCACTTAAGCGAATTGAATGGTCAGGATAGGATTTTACTCAAATTGCCCAATCAGTATAACAAATCCATTTAGCTTTAAGTAATGAACTTAGGCCTACGTTTTTCGATGAGGGAATGGAAACCTTCCTGGCCGTCTGGAGATAAAATCACTTTTGTAAAAAGATCTGCATCGGTCTGAAAAAGAGATTCCATTCGTTTACGATAGGGTTCTCGTAAGGCTGTTTTCATTCCACGACTCGAATTGTTCGTGAGTTTTGCAATTGACTCGGCAAATTTCATTGATTCACTAAATAACGTTTCGGCGCTAAACAATTCATCCACAAGACCGATTTCTTTTGCCTCGGGACCTTTGATTTGTTTTCCCGTATAAAGAAGGTCACGAGCAACTTTGACCCCTACCAAATCTTGTAAAACAATGGTTGGAATGGATGGGAAGTTAAGACCAACGATGGCTTCGGAAAATCCAATCCTTGCCCCTTTGTCCACCATATACCGATAGTCAGAAAAAAGAGCAAACACAGCACCTGCGGCCATACAATGTCCGTTAACCACAGCAATAGTAGGAACGGGAAAATGAAAATAGGTTTGGGCAGTTCTTAACAATTGTTCCACGGACTTACGAACATCGGATTCCGATTTTCCATACATCAGTGTGGGTTCGATTCCATTGGAAAAAAACTGCGTTTGTGCGGATGTAAAAAGCAAAACACGCAAATTTGGATTCTCTGCGTGTTTTTTTAAAATTTGTTCGAATAAGACAAAAGCTTCAAAATCAAATGTGTTCTTTTCATTGGACTGCATCTTGATTTCCAAGATGCGGTCTCCATGAAAAATCTCTGCAAATGGAGTCATATTAACTGTTTTTGTAGAGTTCCAAAATTCTGTCTTTGTATTTTTCCGTAATCACGTGTCGTTTCATCTTCATTAGGTTAGTTAGTTCATCACCTACCTCAAATGGTTTTGTAATGAGTGTTACATACTGCACTTGTTCGAAGTTTTTGAAACCAGTTTTAACACTGTTAAAATTACGAACTTCCTTTTTGTAAAAATCCACAATCCTAGGATTGGTGATTAGTTTATCAGGATTTTTTTCGGAGATACCATTTTCCTCTGCCCAAGGGATGAGAGCGTCAAAGTCAGGAACAATGATGGCACCGAGAACTTTTTGGTCTTGGCCCACAATCATCGACTGTTTGATGTAAGTTGATTCATCGATTTTGTTTTCGATAGGAACTGGTTCTACGTTTTCTCCACCAAGAAGAACGATAGTATCCTTCGCACGACCTGTAAGAGTCAGTGTTTTTTTAAAGTTAATCATACCGATGTCACCGGTATTCAACCAATTGTCCACAATGGTCTTTTTGGTAGTTTCTGGATTTTTGTAGTATCCTTTCATTACCTGAGGCCCTTTGATGTGAACCACGCCCTTAACACCTAACTTACCAAAGATGATATTTTTTTTGTCGTCGATATGACAAAGGACATTTCCAACATCATCACGAATTTGCACTTGGCTTAAAGGAACAATATCACCGACTGATCCCATCACTGGTCTTTCAAAAGTCCGAGCCGAAATCACGGGACCTGTTTCTGTCATTCCGTAACCTTCAAGAACGGTAATCCCGATATCCATAAAGAAAGCATCCACATGTTTTTGCAGAGCTCCACCACCAGATAAAGTGGCACGTAAATGTCCACCTGTGGCTTGGCGGATTTTTGCCAATACGATGCGATCCAAAGTAAAGGAGTTAAAAAGAACCCCTAATCCCGCGATCACATAAAGTGGAGATTTGAAGCCACTGTCCTCAGGCAATCCAAACTGTGCTGCCAAAATGGCAAGGATAGTCACCGTAAATGGACCAGTTAACAAAAGTTTGATGACAGAAAAAATAGACAATCCTAAGGATTGAAAAATATTTCTTCCTTCATAGTCAACTTCCCAACCTTTTAAGAATCGAATGGCTGCATGGTAGTGTTTGGAAAAAAAATAAGCTACTTTAAACAAAAATCTTCTAACAGGAGGAGTTTGTTTTGGGTCGTTAATGCGAGTGTAAATCCCATTGTAAATACTTTCCCAAACACGGGGAGCCGAAGCCATAAAGGTAGGTCTTGCTTTTTGGATGTCGTTACGAAGTTCTGTTACTTTTGTATAATAAGTAGAACCACCGTTAATAATCGCAAAGTATTCCACTACACGTTCAAAGATATGCCAAACAGGGAGAATGGACAACATACGATCGTCAGGTGAAACTTTCGCAACACGAGGAACTACATAGTGCATTTGGTGGATCATATTGGAATGCATAAGCATAACACCCTTTGGCATTCCCGTGGTTCCAGAAGTATAAATGAGAGTGTACAAATCGTCCGGTTTGATTCCGGCCATTCGTTTTTCAGCTTCTCTTTTTCCTTTGGCTCGCATATCTCTCCCTTTTTCTAGGAGATCATAAAAATGAAGAATTCCAGCACCTGACTTGAGTTTGGTGTCTTTGTCCATAATGATGACGGTTTTTACCGACTTCACTTGGGATTTGTTGTTTTTGTATTTTTCGTAAACTTTGTCGTTTTCAACAAAAACAATCTTGGCTTCCGAATGGTTCAAAATATAAACAATTTCTGAATCTGTGATATCAGAACCCCGAGGAACGTTGGCAGCACCAGCAGTTAACACCGCACAATCGGCGATGATCCATTCCATACGGTTATCAGCGAGAACTCCAATGTGTTCTCTAGCCTTAACTCCTAAATCAATGAGGGCTTCGGCAAGTGCGAGCCCGTCTTCATAGAGTTCCTTGTAAGTGAGGGCTTGGTAATCCTTTTGAGCATTCTTATACCAGAATGCGGGTCTTGGACCGAATTTTTCTGCGGATTCCTTATAAACTTCTGCTAGGTTATTTGCCATATCTCTCCATCTAAAAGCGGTCTTTATGATAGACCCTACTTTCAGATGGTCAAGAGAAATTTAGGCATTTAGTCCCAGTGGAACCCTTCGCGTTGGTGTCCTTTTTTCAAATGGCGTTCGCGAATTTCGCGGAGTTTGGTCATTTGGGAGAGATTGAGTAGGTTACCTGCAGCAAGTCCCATTTGTGGGAGCAAGCTTTGATCTTGTGTGTTGGCTAAAAACTGGTTGGTCTTCACAAAGGAGCTTTTAAACTCCAAATTCATATCGGGATAGAAATCCATACAAGCCTCCGTGCTTTCCGGTTTCCGGGGTATTTGTTTTTAAGGTTTCCCACCATCCGTGGTAAGTAGCCTTTCCCCAATATATGTATCGCCGGAAAATGAATATCCTGAAGCAAAAAATTTTGCTTGTACTATTTTTTTTTATCTGGTGATTGGTATTCGTTCATGACGATTCGATTGGAAAATTCTACAGGCAGACGAAACGGGCGTTTCGTAGCTTACGAGTATGGGGAAGACCTATTTGGCACCCTGTATTTGAACAAATTTTCGGGTCGAGAAAGAGGTCGTCTGACTGACAAATGGAGATTAAATGACTTAGGAAGTCTCATTCGTGTTCTCGACACAGAGATTTCTCGCAGGGAAGAAGAAAATTACGAACGACCCCTTTTCCACTAACCCAACTTATGTTTTCCTAAACCATAGGAACAAACGTTACCAAAACAAAATTCAGCACCTTTCACAAAAACTAAGGAAAGTTTCTATTTTCCGATTTGTTACTTTTGCTCTTTTTACAATTGTCCTGATTCTTTGTTATTTAACCAAACAATCCTGGAAAGAATATGCGTATTCCTTTCTCATCCTCATCCCTTTTATCTATTTAGTGCGGTTGTATGCGCAGCGGAAAATACAGATCCATTATGCCAAAAAAACCCATGGTTTTATCCAAGAAGAAATCTACAGGCTCCATGGTGAGTTTAAAAAATTAAAAACACGAGAACTTTGGGAATATCCAGAAGTTGTGCGGAACCACCCTCTATCGATCGATTTAGACCTTTGCACCAAACAAGGATTTATCGGAATTTATGATACCACCATTACCGAAATAGGATTCCAAACCTATCTCAAACGTTTTTTGCATGAACCAATTGAAGATATAAAACTAAATTTTGATCCGAGTGAAATTAAAAAAATTTTAAACCAACCTTTTCGCGCTTACCATTTGCTCCGAAAGTTTTTGGTTCCCGAATCAGAACCAAATGAAAAATTCCATCTGCCGAGTGTGAATAAAGAAGATTCTTTTTGGAAAAAAAGAGGGTTTTTAAAGTATTTTTTCGCGATTTGGGGGATATTCTCACCTATTTATTTGGTTCTGGGATTGTTATTTGATCTGCCACTGATCCCTCTACTTCTTCTGACTAATGGGCTTTTATTTTTGAGTTACAGAAATGACTCATTAAAACAATGGAAAGAAATTAAAACTTTGTCTTCTGGGGCAGGAAGATTTAAAAAAACTTTTCTTTATTTGGCAAAAGATCGAAAGACCACCAAACAGATGCTTGGTCAAATTTCTTCCTTGGGAGATTCCTCCGAATTACTCATCTCTCCCCTCCCTCATCTCATTCTCAATATTTTGTGTTTGTGGGACCTATGGAAAATTAAGTCCTTAGAAAAATGGAAACTAAAGTTTGAAAATCTTTGGAATGATCTGCAAGTTCTCATCATAAAAACAGATGCAGAGCTTCCCTTTGTGAATTTTGGATTTTTATTTCCTGAAGCTACCTTTGCCACTTCGTCTCCAACTGGGAATCTCGGTGCGATAAGTTTGGTTCATCCTTTACTTCCGAAAGAAAGCCGTGTGTTCAATCCACTCACCAAAATGTTACCTGGGGATTTAATGATTGTCACAGGCTCAAATATGAGTGGGAAAACAACTTACCTTCGATCCATCGCCATGTCTTTGTTACTTGCCGGAACGGGAGCTCCTGTGCTTGGTTCGAAATTTGAATTTCCTGAGTTCCAAATCCATACACTGATCCGCTCACAAGATTCGATGGAAGATGGGGTTTCCTTTTTTTATAGTGAAGTGAGGCGTTTGTCTTCCATCATCCAAACGGCCGACAATCAAAAGAAAGTTCCTATTTTATTTTTGGACGAAATTCTAAAGGGAACGAATTCCAAAGAACGTTACATAGCCACAAGAGAGATTCTCTCTGTCCTGCGGGAAAAACAAACAATTGTATTTTTAACCACTCACGATTTAAAACTCGCAGAGATTCCTTGGGCCAAACGATTTCACTTCACCGAACTAGAAGTAGATGGACAAATGGATTTTGATTATAAAATCCGAGATGGAGTGTCTGGTTCTACAAACGCTCTCAAAATTTTGAAAAAGGAAGGAATCCCCATTCGAAACGAAGAAGAATGAGGATTCAATGATCACAAACTGTTAATCTATTAAATCTTTGACATTTCAATAATTTTTCGAGAAGGTTGTTCAAATTCGGTCGAAAGCCAACCATTGGAGAGTTATGTGAAGAATTACCTTCTTTTTTTATCAATATTTATTAGTTTTAGTGTGTATGCCGGTGATTTGAAAGAGGATCTCAAAAACGCATCGAATGACAATGATAAGATTTCTATCCTATCAGAAATGGGAAAATCTGGCGATGTTAAGTTTGGAAAAACCATCATCGAACAACTGGAGAAAGGTGAATCCAGTAAAATCCGTTCACAAGCAGCAAGTTCCTTAGGGGATCTAAACGCTGGTGTAACCGAACTTCAAAAGGCATTTGATAATGATGATGTGTATGTTCGAGAAGCTTGTATGGAAGCTCTTTCAAGAATTGGAAATACAAAATCACAATCCTATTTTGAAAAAGGGGCAAAAGATAAAAGTGAAAAGATTCGTTTTTATAGTGTACAAGGACTCTCTAAAACAGGCAAAAGTGGAACCACTTCAATTTTTCGTAGTGCTCTTGATTGGAAAGATAAAGATACACAACTCGCAGCCATCCGCGGTTTAGGGAATATCAATGCTTCGGACGAATGGAAGTATGTGAAGTCTTTTTGTTCTTATCAAGATAAAGACTATGTATTTGCTTGTTTATATACAGCAGGTAAATTCAAAACCGATGATACACTTCTAACAATCGAAAGTTTACTAGCAAACGTTGACAATGAAATCAGCAAAGCCGCATTTAATTCTATTTCCAATTTCAAACCAATACAAGTGATTCCCACTTTGATTCGATTCAAAAAAGCAAATCCTAACCATCCGAATTTAGTTAGCTTAGGAGAAAATTTAAAAAAACTCAAAGCTGCTAAACAATATGCGATCATCAATGTTTCCGATCGATTGAACCTTAGATCTAAGGCGAATGAAAGATCGGAAGTGATCACAGGTCTTGCAGGGAACTCTGTTGTAGAAATTATTTCAAGAGAACCAAGAAAGTACATCATCACTAATAGTAAAGGCGAAGAGATGGAAGATTTTTGGTACCAAGTAAAAACCAGTGAAGGTAAAAAAGGGTTCTTATTTGGTGAATACATTCATGTTGTGGAAAGTTATTAGGATTTACTCGTTATGAAAAAAATATCTCATCTTCTTTTCACATTAATTATTTTACCAACTGCAATTCTTATGAATTGCAGTAAAAAAAAAGTTGAAAACTTTCCAACACCTAAATCTATCTTTTTTGTAGGAGATACAGTTGGGATTCAGTATTATCTCACTGAGGAACCAGATTCAGAAAAAGGAGAAGTTTTATTATTAGCTGATAATATTAAAGTTGTTGGATCCATTCTCATTGAAAAAGGTCAATCCACTTATAAAACATATCAGATTCCTTGTCCCACAAGAATTAAAAAACAATGTAAATCTGAATTTGTTTATATACGAGCAAATGATATCGCAGATGAAACAATATTAGCATCAACGTATTTTGGAATCACGAGTTACTTAAAAAAATATATCATTCTATCTCAAGAAGAATATGATAGTGCCATCCTAACACAAAAAATCATCAAGGATCCAAAAAAAACCACAGGCCCAATTAACTTTTCAAACTTTAATTTGTTTAATTTTCTAATAAACACTTCTGGAATCAACGCAGATGATATGTTATTAAAAGTAGAAGAATTCTACCAATTAGTAAACTATTCAGAAAATCCAAATAAAGATGATCTTTACTCAGTAGCATTAGTTAAAAAATATCCGATTCTCAAAGAAAAACAGATACCGGGAAAACCGGCTCCTATCACATCAAATAACGATTTTGATACAAAAATTGCCGAGTTAAGAAATTCTCTAATCAATTCTTATATTTTTGGATTTCCATTACGTTCTCCAACTTTCAAAGGTTTGGTGGGACAATTTAACAAAATGAAAACTTTTCCATATTTAACCGAAAAGTTATTTGAATATTTATCCAAAGATGGTGTGTATTCAGTTTCTGGATCTGATTTTGATTATTTACTGAATGCTCCCTCTAAAACCGAAGCCTTCTCCAAACTAAAAAAATTAGAACCAAACTTGGATTCTGACAAATCTGTAGCATATTTTCAAATTGAAAATCAATCTGGATACAATTTCCAAATCAAAATTTCGACTTTGGATGGAACAGGAAATTCAATCAAAGAGGATCTTCAATCCATTTTATCGATAACGGCAGAAGAATCGGGAAATTCTCTAGGTTTCAAAGTCAAAACTGATAAAACGGAATTAATATTATCTCCTTTAGAAACAACTCCTACCCTATTGATTGCAGGTCAGGGATTCAAAGAATTTCTCAAAGGGATTCCCAATGATCACAAAGAAATCCTAAAAAACAATGACTATAATAAGGCAATCATGCTCATTGCATTAAAGTTTGGTGATGGTGGTTTTGATGATAGCATTGGTAAAATGTTATATTCCATTTCAGCAAAAAATCGCTATTGGATGATGTTAGATTTAATTCGTTTTAATCCAAATAACGAAAGAACCGATGATTTCACTGGAACCATAAAAGGAAATTTTACTGAAGATGAGATGTGTACATATAACTTAAAATGGAGACAACCAAAAGGAGAATTTTATCTTTCTGGAATTCACGAAAGTTGTTATAATGAATCTGATACTGCATCCGAATCTTCTGAAGAACTTTGTTTTTCTGAGGGAAGCTCTAATGAATTTAGCATCGAATTTCTTCCGGCAGAACTTCGTGCTGACAAACCAAATATTAAAGTAGAATATTCAGATTATGGACTATGTAAAGCTTTACATCATATGATGCAATAAGATCTCAATAAACGCCAACGAATCATTTGTTGGCGTTTATTTTTCCTTTTCTTCAGCCGACCCACCAAACAATGATTTTACACCTTTCCAACCATTTTGAATTCCACCGGATACATTATCCACTGCACGATTTACATAGTCCGACATAGCAGAGCCAGCAATCCCACCTACGGCAGCACCTGCAGGACTTGCAAGAAAGATTGTTCCGGCATATACAGAACCAAGCCAAATCGGATCAATGAACGGGGCCGAAACTCCATAGGTTCCTCTATAGATAATCGGAAGTTTTAAGGCTCTGCCAGCAACACCTGGAAAACCAATAGTAAACCTCATATCGATATTTTTATTAAACCCGATTTTACCACCACCAGAGCCCGCAATCCCATCCGCTTTTAGTGTGAAGTTCTTTATTTCAATGGTTTCTTTTGCATAAAGAAAATCAAACTTTAGTTCGTTATACGGTGTCGCTCGACTGAAATCTATTTTTTTTAAATTGATAACGCTTCCAATTGAACTAATGGGTTTCAAAATATTTGTATAACTTAACAATTCTCCATTGTTTGCACTGATGTTACCAATGATTTGCAAATTTGAAACAAGTGCATCTTCGGTTTCTCCTGGTGAGTTCAAAATAAATTCGGAATCTAATTTTCCTGTGATTGGTGAAATTTTAAAAAGATCGGAAAGCACCGGTGCTACTGCTAAATTTTTAATATTTCCTTTGAATTCAAGTCCTGCATTATTTCCCCAAAGGTAATGCCCTGTTCCAACCGCAATCCCATCATAGGCCTTCAATTCATATTTGGTGATATTTAACTTCCGTTTGGCGTAATGAAGATTTAATTTTAAAGAATCTGCCTGAAAATCAGATATTGATACATTCCGTAAATTCAAATTCAAATACACGTTCATACGATTCACGTAACCAGTGCTTGGTATATTTCTTGTAAGAATTGATTTTTCGAAATCAGGATCAACCCAGATCTTCATAACTTTGATGATACTGGGAACATCTAAATAATCCGAAGATCCTTCAAAAGAAATTGTTGGAGAGAGGGGTGGTTTTAGAAAATTAACATATCCCGATCCGTTTAACTTAGATTTGCCTTTCCAATCAAGAAGAATATTTGCAAAAGATAACTTATCCTCTTGATTGTCATAATTGACGATTGTTGATACATGACCGTCTGCAAATGTTTTCCCATCTCTTAGGGCTAAGTCTTTTATGTGCAATTGATCGACAATTGCGTAGATTTTTGATTCATCTCTTTTATAGAATGGAATGTTACCACTAGTTTTAGCGAATCTTAAATCTCCATTTGTAAAAATGATTAATATATCGTGAAGATCCGTACCTCTTAAATTTTGAAAGGAAAAATCACCTTCGAATCTTGCAGATTCATAAGTCATTTCATCTGAAACAAATAAAAAATTGGAACTGAAAGATATTGGCTCATCATTTAACTTACCATAAATGTAAATATCCAAATCTCGAAGGTCACGATCTAATTGGAATGTAGTTTCCCAAAGGTATAATTTTATATTTCGTGAATATAGTTTATCTTCAAAAAGAATTGTGATATTTTTGATTTCAATTTGATTTACAAAATTAGCAAAGGCTTTTGAAAAATAAAATTTAGATTCCGAAGAGAGAGACTCCTCCTTACTTTCATTTGAAATGGATCCAGAATTAGAAAGTATCTTTTCAAAAATTGGAAATGACTCATCTTTTTCACGGGAAATTTCCACAGTACCGGTATTAAAATAAATTTTTCTAATTTCTAAAGGTTGCCCAACAAAAACACCATAATATACTTCAATCCTGAGTTTATGAACTTGAATCAACTCATCATCATTTTTTGAAACAGTTACTTCAGCCAATTCGATTCCCGGAAAAGGGAAAAAAACTGGTTCTGAAGTTTGATAATTCACCTGTAGTCCTGTTAGCTGGTTTGTTGTATCAAGAATTAGTTTTTTATAGTAATCTGGATCTGCCAATAGCGGATAGAGAACAAAGAACATCGTCATTGAAACAACAAAAATCAAGGTCAGTAGAATTTTACCGACAACACCTTTTATTTTGTCTCGAATACTTAATTTCATCTCGATTTTACTTTAAAGGGAAGTGGCACTTCACTCTGCGCGCCTCTGTAGGATAACTTTCTATCGGTTCTTCTATTTTGCAGATATCTTGAACAATGGGACATCTTGTATGAAATCGACAACCTTTGGGTTTGCTCATTAAACTAGGTATTTCTCCTTTCAATGGCTGGGATACTTTTGTTCGATCTTTTAGATCAAAACTTGCAGAGAACAAAGCCTTTGTATAAGGATGTAAAGGTGAGTTACTGATTTCATCACGACTTCCTTCTTCTACAATTTGTCCTAAATACATGACCGCAATGCGATCCGATACATGTTTTACAATGTTCAAGTCATGAGATATAAACAAATAAGATAGGCCATATTTTTCACGTAATAACAAAATATTATTAATTACTTGTGCTTGTGTTGAAATGTCTAAGGCCGAAACTGCCTCATCGCAAACCACAAGACTTGGCTCTAAAATCAATGCCCGGGCGATCGCAATCCTTTGCCTTTGTCCCCCACTAAACTCATGAGGATAACGATGCAAAATATCGGATGGTAAATTTACTTCTGTCAGTGCCTTAATTGCTTTTTCTTTTTTCTGCGAAAGAGATAAGTTTGGAAAATGAATTTGTAATCCTTCAGTAATGATTTCTTCAATCGTAAAACGTGGGTTTAATGAAGAATACGGATCTTGAAATACAACTTGGATTTTTCGTTTAAGAGCTTTTTGTTCTTCTTTCGGGATGTTTTTAATTTCTTTATCTTCAAACTTAATGGAGCCAGAATCAAATGGCAGCAAAGATAAAATCGCACGGCCAATGGTGGACTTACCGCAACCAGATTCCCCAACGAGTCCCAAAATCTTTCCTTGTGGTATTGTGAAACTAACTCCATCAACAGCAATCAGTCTTTTTGAAGAAAATGAAAGTGATTGTGATTGTTTATACGATACAACTAAGTCTTTTATATTAAGCACTTTCTTTACCTCCATATAAAAAACAATCTACCGATTGCGACTCAGAGATAGGTATCGTTTGAGGAACTGATAGAATACAAATTGGAAGTTTTTCATTACAACGTGTGTGAAACCGACATCCTGTTGGATAGGATTTGGGTGAAGGAACGATCCCCTCAATTGTAACCAATTTTTTTCCAATATTTTCATGAGTGGGGTAGGCTGAAATTAAGGCCTGTGTATATGGATGTTTTGGGCTATCGATTACCTCACCAACACTCCCTTGTTCAATGATTTTTCCTGCATACATCACCGCAATTCGATCGGCAATATGACTCACAAGGCCAATATCATGGGAGATAAAAAGAACAGACATTCCATTTTCTTTCCGTAGTTCTTTCAGGAGTTCAATCAATTGTAATTGTATGGTGACATCAATCGCACTTGTAGGTTCGTCTGCGATTAAAATTTTCGGATCACACATGAGTGCCATAGCAATACAAACTCTTTGTAACATCCCACCCGAAAATTGGTTAGGATATTGGCCAAACCTCAGTTTTGCATCGGTAATTCCTACTCTTTCTAATAGATAAATCGCCTTCTCTTCTGCTTCTTGTTTGGAACCAAGTCCATGTAATAAAAATCCTTCCGTGAGTTGGGCTCCAATTTTGTGAAGTGGATTTAAAGCAGAAAATGGTTCTTGAAAAACATAGGAAATCCCTCTTCCACGAACCGACCTTAGGTGGTCTGGCGAAGATCTAAGTAAATCGTTATCTTCAAAAAAAATAGATCCGGTGGGATACAAAGTTGTGTTGGATGGCAATAACTGAGTGAGAGCCAAACTAGTGATAGACTTTCCACATCCAGACTCACCAACAAGGGCTAACGTTTCACCTTTGGCCAGATAAAAATTTACATGATCAACAATTGGCAAAATACCTTCATCCGTTTTAATCTGGATGGATAGATCTTTGACTTGGATGGCTTTGAGACTCGCACTCATTCGTAAACCACCTTATCTTTTGGATCAAAAGCATCCCGAAGTCCCTCGCCGACAAATGCAGAAAACAAAATAGTCAGAAATAATGCCACCGATGGAAAGGTAATCAACCACCAAGCAGTGAGCCTTTCTCTTCCTTGCCCAATCAACTCTCCCCAAGAAGGATTGGGAGCTGGGATTCCATAACCCAAAAAATCAAGGGCGGATAAAACTGAAATTGCAGAAATTAAAATAAAAGGTAAAAATGTAACAAGTGGTGTAATGGAATTAGGTAATAAGTGACGCATGATAATGGAAAAGGAAGAAGCTCCTAAAGTTTTTGCGGCATCAACAAACTGTTGTTTGCGGAGTTTTAAAAACTCACCACGCATATAATAACTGAGACCAATCCAACTCAATGATCCATAAGTAACTATGAGTACCATAAATCCCCGTCCAAAAAAAGAACCCATAATCAAAATCAGATACAAAAATGGAATTGCAGATAAAATTTCGATGATTCGTTGTAAAAATAAATCCAACTTACCCATAAAATACCCTTGGATCCCTCCAATGAGGGACGCGAGTAAGATCTCAACGACAATCAGAATCAAACTAAAAGTCATCGCCAACCGATATCCATAAATGATGCGAGTGAACACATCCCTTCCCCTGTCATCGGTTCCCATCCAATGCCGAAGTGTCGGTGTAGAAGGAGGATTTGTTCCTTCCTCTAAACTTTCCAAGTTATCTTCATTGACCCCAAAAGGAATCGGAGGAAAAAACATTTGATTTTTGGAATCAACAAACCTGGATTCTTTACTTAGTTTTTTATAATTGGGCTCAGTTAAATTACTTCCACCAAACTTTGTTTCTGGATAAAAACTAAAAATGGGAAACGAAACTGTACCTTCATACAAAATAAATAGTGGTTTGTTATTGATAAGAAGTGGAGAAAACAAAGACAATAAATAAGTGTAAAAAAGAATTAACATCGAATAGTAGGCTCGTTTATTCTTTTTAAATTTCTCCCACTTACGAATGTTTGCTGGGTTTGAAATAAAATTCATTCGAAATCAATCCTCGGATCAATCAGTATATAACAAAAATCAGAGACAATCTTTCCTATAAGTCCTAAAAAACTTTGAGTAAGAAGTAAACCCATCATAAGATCTGTGTCCCTTTCTCTGACTGCTTCAAAACTAAGAAGGCCCATCCCATCTATATTAAACACCAACTCAATGAACAAAGAACCCGAAAAAATTAGAGTTAAGTTACTTCCAAAACCTGTTGCAATTGGAATGAGTGAATTTCTAAATGCATGACGAAAGATAGAATCCGAAAAACTAAGTCCCTTCGACACAGCTGTGCGAACGTATTCTTTGGCAATTTGGTCCAACAAACTATTCTTCATAAGTAAAGTAAGGACAGCAAAACTTCCAACTACATAACAGATCACGGGTAAAAACATATGAGCTAAGCGATCGTTTACTTTTCCCCAAAAACTCAAGTCTTCATAAAAGTCAGATACTTCATGTCCTAAGGGAAAAAAGGAAAACACTTCCCCAGATGCAAATAAATATAATAGTAACATCGCGAAGGCGAAAACAGGAAGTGAATAAGTGAAAAAGATTATAAAACTAGAAATGAAATCAAATCGACTACCTTCTTTTAATGCTTTCTGAATTCCAAGAGGGATACAAATCAGATAAGTTAAAAAGAAACCAGAGAGTCCAAAAAAAAGAGATACAGGAAGTTTTTCGACAATGAGTTCTGACACTTGTCGCGAGTGTAATCTTGACTCCCCTAAATCAAATTGAACAATTTGTTTCAACCAAAGTAGGTAGGCTACCGGTGCTGGTTTGTCTAAGTGGAGTCTTTGTTTGATGAGTTCAATTTCTTCTTGCGAAATTTGTTTGGTAGAAGCGCCAGCTAAATTTCCCGCACCTTTTAGTTTTGCAATTTCGCTATTGAGTGGGCCACCCGGTGCGAAATGAGAGATCAAAAAAACAAGGAAGGTGATTCCAAGTAAGGTAGGGAAGATGAGTAAAAAACGCTTTAGAAAATATTTCCACATGTCTCAGAACTCCCACCACTCTTTCGGTTTTTTGTAACCTTTCAATTCTAAATATCCTTTGGCTGACTTTTTTTGAATTGGATCCGTTGCCTCCACTCCTCCCTCCCAATAGATTGTGGATGTTGTTTTACTTCCATCAAACTCTTGTTCATTGAAAATGGGAGAAACCATCCATTCCCCACCTGGATATTTGATTTTCCAGTTGAGTGGGTATTTTATTTTTGTAGTAGGACTTTTCCAAAAGGATCCGGTGGCCTCCATTTGGATCTGGCCTGGCTCTTTCCAATAAGTAGTTTTTCCTTCTTGGTTTCGATAGGTTCCAAAAATTTCAGGGGCCATTGTAGTCGTTTCTCGAAATCGAAAAAATACATAATCACCACCGAAATTGTCCGACAAACAAATCCAATCCCAACCTGTTTCCCCTGTGGCAAGAGTGGGAATGGATTTGGAATTTTTTGCACTCCATTCATGGTCCATCCAAGAATTTCCTGAAACAATAGTCTCTCTTTTTCCATTTATCAAAAGAGTTCCTTTTGTTTTTAATCTCGGATAACTATAGTAATACGAAAATATATTTGGATTACGATTGGATTTAATAGAAACCCCATCTTTGCCATGACCGAGAATTTTCCCATTTCCTTCTAATTCCAAATCCAAACTCAAATCTTTTGATTTTGACTGGGCCACGATATGAAATTTATCTTTGGAGATGATTTCTAATCGGTAGTCGCCACTAAAAATGTTTTTATCTGAATAACCGGCAAGACCACCTATGGTTCGTTTAATGGTTTGGGCATTTTTATGTTTTTTAGAAGAAAAATCAGAAATCGCAAAATGAACAGGATACACTTCTGGATTCCAATCGGTTTCATCCGAAAACTTCAGTCGAAAAAAAGACAATTCATAGCCATATAAATTTCCTTTGTCAGATTCTAAATGCCCAACAAAGTAACACCATTCCAATCCAAAATCAGAATGAAAACTATGGTCTTTGGGAAAACTAAAATGGAAAAAAAGAAGGGATAAGAGTAATATTTTTAATTTATTCATCAGGTAAGGACTCCCACTTCTTTTCAAGTGGGAGGATATGAAAATAGGATTCTTCAATTCGTTTCATCTTTTCGATGACATCTTTCATCTTTTTCTTTTCGTTTAACTTTCGATACAACTGTGCTAAGTTGTACAAATTAGATAAATTCGAATCATTAATGGAATGAGCTTTTTTCCACTCTACTTCTGCTTTTTCAAACATTTCCATTTGGTAATAACAATATCCAAGAACTGAATGTGATTTAAAATGATTGGTTTTGAATTTATTATAAGACTCTAACAAACTGATTGCCTTTTCAAATTTTCCACTGTAGGCAAGTGCCTTCCCGTAAGAAAGTTGGGTATCAAGTTCACGTGGTAAAATTTGATGTGCTTGTTCATAAAATCCAACAGCATCATTAAACTCTTTTTTTCCGTAAGCTTCATCTCCTTTCGCTTTAATCAAATTGAATTCAGGAAGTCTCGGAGACAACTGGAGACCCAGTAGAGTGATATCATCCATTGGATCTGTGCCCATGGTAAACTCTTTATGATTCGAAAGAATGGTTTCCACGGTTTCTTGGATGGATTTCTCTGCACAAGTTTCAATGATTTGTATGAGTTTATCCTCTCCATATGCAAGCCCTTTATCATTCTCTGCTTCTGTGAGTCCATCTGTGTATAAAAACAATTTATCACCCGGTTCCAATTGGATTTGGAGGTCACGGAAAGTATCCCCTGCATCGGGAAACATTCCGAGGAAGGTTCCGTCTCCTTCACAAATTTCAGCTCTTTGTGTTTTTGCCCGATAAAGAATGGGCCTTGGATGACCGGCTACGGAATATAAAACTTTATAGTCGTCATGAATCAAAACATAAACACAAGTTGTGTATCCTTGTTGTTTGACTAAGTCCAATAATTCTCGATTGATTAGTTTGAAGGTTTCCGATGGTTTTGGTTTTTTAAAATTGGAAAAAAGTAACTTTGATAATGCCGTAATAAACGCAGCAGGTACACCATGACCAGAAACATCGCAAACGGCAACACCCAACTTATCCATGTTATATGGAAAGTAATCATAATAATCCCCACTTACTTCTTGCATTGGAGTAAATGCGGTCCAAAATTGGATTCCGTTCCAGTCGGGAATGATTTCTGGAATGAGACCCTTTTGGATGTTTTTTGCAAGACGTAAGTCCTTTTCCATTGAGAGTTGTTTTTTCTCTAACTCTTGTTTGAAGGATTTTAATACTTCGACGGCGGCTTCTAAATCTCGATTTTCGATCGCAAGTTCCCTAGATTTTCCTACAACATCTTTCACGTCGATAATGGAAATTTCTTCCAATTGGGAATCCACTCGAGAGGTAACCATCACTCGATGTCGGTTTGTTAAATCGTCTTTTGTCAAACGAGAGCGGGATAAAAAAAGATTTTCTTCCGACCATTCCATTTCATACTCATTGGAATCGGCACCAAATACAATATCATCACCTAACTCTTTGTGAGACATATGGATTCCAAAAAGTTTTGTTTTTGTCATTCGAATATTGAATTCTTTTAGTTCAAAGAGTACGGCAAGGCCGTTTAACATCCCTTGAAAAAATACAGCATCATACCACTTCTCTTGGTAATCAGGTAAGTAATTGAATATAAATGTTACTTTTTGGTTGGAAAATGGTTTTACATTCAGATAGACTGTCCGCGTTAGGCGATTGATCAAAATAGGGAGACGTTGGATCATCTCTGCTAAATCAATTCTGGAATCATCCAAAGGTAGTAAATCATACGCATTTGTGATGAGGCTTTCTGTTCCCAGATGATACAAAATCCCTGAAATATCGAGAGATTGGGATATGATTTGGATGATTTTATCTTCCAAATCTTGAGAGATCCAATAGTTCGGATCTTTTAGAATCCGATTATAAACCATATCATCTAAAATTTCTGGAAATGGATTGGTGTGACGTGATAAATGATTCTCGCGTTGGTACACTTGAATCAGTCCCGAGACACGTTTCGATGATATTTCTCTTCCTGCGTGCAGTGGCAAAACCCTCCCTCAAGTATCCCTTCGGTAGGAGAAAAATAAATTTCAATCGATCCCTAGGCAATAGATTTTTCAATGGAGATATGATTTGGTATCTTCGTGTCTTTGGTGTTTTTGTTTTGGCCTTTGTTGTCGCTGTATCCCGACAAAATGAAACTCATTTGGAAAGGACATGGGATGTAACAAACAAACAAGATCTGGTGCAAAAAGTTCTTTATGACTCTTTCCAACCCAAATCCTTTCGATTGCCAGTCGTTGGTGAAAGTTGGGAAACCAAAATCATGGGTGAAATGGTAAAATGCACTACAACCGCTGCCAACGCAGAAGACAAAATAGAGTTCCAAATTTCTGCAGAAGGTTTCAAACACTACCGGATCTTAAGAGAGTCCTACCGAGTGGAACCCATCCAGAACGGTGTTCGCATCCACGGAAAATGGGAAATCGAAACCAGTCCGAATATTCTTTCTAAGCTCCTGTTTTTATTCTTTAGCGATGCCGATCTTGACCACATCGCCCAAGGAAAACAAAAACTATTTTAAGATTTAGCCTTTGTACTTTCCAATAGTACAGTTGCCATTACCATCACACCTTCACTACGGCCAAGTGAACCCATCCCTTCCGAGGTAGTCGCTTTGATCGAAACGCAGTCTAACGGTAATTTGGTGATACTTGCCAAAGAGGCGTTTAGTTCAGCGCGAATGGAATTGATTTTTGGATGGTCTCCCACATAAGTACAATCAACATTCACAAGTTTGAATTTTTTCTCCGCCATAAGTTCCAAACATTTATCGATGATACGAGTGGATTTCATATTTTTATATTGTGGGTCTGTATCGGGAAAGTGAACCCCAATATCACCCAGTGCCAAGGCACCGAGAATGGCATCTGCCACTGCATGTAATATCACATCCGCATCACTATGACCAAGAAAAGCAAATTCCGATTTTACTTCGACACCAGCCAAAATTAGCGGGCGAAAGGGCTCTTGGATTAATTTATGAAAATCGATTCCGTTTCCAACTCTAAACATAGATCCTACTTTTTATAACTCAATTCTAACATACGATTCACAGACTTTTGTGCGAGGCGAATCACTTCTTCATCTAAAAAGATTTCAAACTGTTCTTTTAAAAGGGCATCTCTCACTTTTTCCAACGTAATTTTTTTCATATGCGGACAAGTTTGGCAAGTCGATACAAACTCTTTTTCAGGAAATTCCGCACGTAAATTATCTCCCATCGAACACTCTGTCACAAGCATAATTTTGTTTGTTTTACTTTGTCGAATGAAATCAACCATTTGGGAAGTGGATCCAGAAAAGTCGGCTTCTTTCACAACGTCTTCATGACACTCTGGATGTGTAATCACAGTGAGTCCATCGCTAAACAATCGCTTTGCGGAACGAATATCTTCCGGTGTGTACATTTCATGAACCATACAACGTCCAGGATGGGAGATTATGGTTTTGGATGTTTGATTTCGAACATTCCCTGCCAAATATTCATCTGGCAAAAAAATTACGGTATCCCCCTCAACAGCATTTACGATTTGTAAAGCATTGGCAGAAGTGCAACATACATCGGTTTCTGCTTTTACTTCCGCCGAACAATTAACATACGTAACGACTGGAACTCCGGGGTATTTAGCTTTGAGAGCTTTGACATCGTCTCTTGTGATGGCTTCCGCAAGAGAACATCCAGCTTTTAGATCAGCGATAAGAACCTTTTTTTCAGGAGATAAAATTTTAGCAGTTTCCGCCATAAAATGAACTCCATTGAAGAGAATCATATCGGCCTTGGTTTCCTTTGCCATTTTCGAAAGATACAAAGAATCTCCAATGATATCGGACACTCCCCAAAACACATCGGGAGTCATATAGTTGTGGCCGAGGATCACCGCATTTTTTTCTTTTTTGAGACGGTTAATTTCTTCCGCTAGAGGAAGGATCCTTTCCTCGATTTCATGAGGAAGGTAAATGGGATTTAATTTTTGAACCAATTGGTCTTTAGTTACCAGTGACATACTGCACTCCTAAAAAAATATTAAAACGGATCGGAACGAAGGATGGTGTCTGTTTCTCGAAGCCCAGAATCTGCTGGAGGAACCTCATTTTCTAAAGACCCACATTGATTAAAAGCTTCGCGCCAGGATAGTTCCGCTTGAGAGGTCCCTGTTCTTTGGACTCTCCGATAATCAGAATTAGAATTAAAAGAATTCTGATTACAGGCCTTGGCAATATTGTAAGTTAAGTTGATTTTTGTAAAACAATCAAAGTATAAAACAGCAACTGCATCGGTACTCAACTCTTGAGGAAGAACTTCCCCTTTCAGACGAGAGATAAGACCCGAACAAACATTCGCACTTGAATCCGAAACAGCCACACAATTTGCTTCTGATAAAATAAATCTTTGACAAGCTGAATTAATAGCGTTCCCCTGCGATAGGATCGAACTCAGTAATTCCGTTTCAGAATCATCTTTCGATTCTTTCTTACAACCATTTGCATCAAAGACAATGCCTGCTAACAAAAAGAAAAATATCACCTTCCTTCTCATACTGATTCTACTTTCCCTCCTCTTGGGTGGCCTTGTCTATATCCTTTTTCTGAAAAAAACGAAGGCCGATCCGACTCAAACTTCATTCGATTCCCATTCTGAGGTCTATTGGCAGAGGTTACAAAATCGCCCCGAGGTTCTCTTAGGCCCCGGATATCCGTCAGATTTACGTGATTTTTTAGAAACCCTTCGTGGAAAAGAATCCTATCTTTGGAAAGGGGATAGGGAGAAAACCTATGTTTATTTACTCGAGACTTATCCTGACGAAAGAGGACATGTTCTTTATGCGGTGTATGTTGCTTTTATGAATTGGAAGGAAAAAACTTTGGAAGTGGAACAAAAAGAAAACCTCTCTTCTTATGAAAAACTAACAGCCGTGAATCGTTTATCAGAAGAAATATTTCCTTTAGTCATACGTACCATCCTTTTTCCCAAACACCCCGCCACTCCGCCAGTTTTACTTTTATCCTACCTAGAAGATTATGTTCAGAAAAATCCCTACAGTTATTCCCGGGAACGGAAACGTATCTTCCTTAGAAAAAAGGAAGAACTCTACCAAAAGGAAAAATGGGAAATCCAATCCTGGGAAAGCCCTATGTTTTTTCGACAGGTGGTCGAGTTGATCTACGCTAGAGAAATTTTAGAAATGTCCGAAGAGGAAAAAATTTCTTACCGCAGTGCAAAACAGGAGGAATTGAAAGCCGATTTTTGGAATTGACAAGACCTGGTTGTGTCCCCCATATAAGTGGGGTTATGAAACAAATTCTTTTCTCCTTTCTCTTAGTAGGATTCTTATTCCAATGCAGTAGCAGTCCCAAACGACTCGACAACGCTGATGATTATATCTCCGACTCAGGTGGGCTCACAAGCCAGGAATTAGTGAAAGCGGCTGACAAACTTGCAGTCCAAATTGGGGAATACTTTAAAGAAAACCCACATGAAGAAGGTGTTTTTGTCGCCCACTTTCCTACGCGTAACGATACTTCAGAACAAATCCAAACAGAACTTTTTGACAACGCTTTTGTTTCGAAACTGATCAAAAGCAAAATATATACAGTTCGTACCAAAACAAGAGAACAATCTTTGAATGAAATTCAGTTCAGTTTGTCCGGACTTACTTCTAACCGACTTTCTATTGGAAAACTAAAATCTCCCAACTTCTTTGTTCGTTGTGATATCAATGAAAACATGTTTACTTCAGATGGAGAAAAAATCGTAGAACAATCCATCAACATCGAACTTGTAGAAGTGGAAACAACCATTGCAGTTTGGTCTGAAAAAGTTTCTTATCGGAAATTAGCCGTTCGAGGAAATAAAGGGGTTAGCTGGTAACCCCTGCCCATCATTTCATGAAAAAAACAATTCTCTTTCTTTCTCTTTTCATTCTCGGTTGTGCAAGTGATTACAACAAAATCATCAAAGCAACCGAGTCGGCTTACTATGGACAAGATTATGACTCTGCCATTCCTAAAATCAGAGAACTCTATGAAGGTTCTTCTACTAAGGACAAACTTCTATTTTTAATGGAAGCAGGTATGATTTTTCATACCAAAGGAGATTACGTAACCTCCAACAAAGTTTTCAAAGAAGCAGAAGATTTAGCAGACAATATCAAAGTCAGTATGACGAGATCTGGGCTTTCGTTTATCCTTTCTGACAACGAATCCAATTATACCGGTGAAGACTTTGAAAGAGTCATGATCAAGTTCTACATTGCAAACAATTATCTCCTACAAGGGGATACAAATAACGCAAAAATTTATTTCCGAAGACTCGACTTCGAATTAAAAGAAATGCGTTTTTTGGCCGCGGAATACCGCCAAAACAATGCAGCTAGACTCATCGATGCTTATGTTTCCGAATCACTTGGACGTTACAATGATGCCCGTGTCCAATACAAAAACATGGAACAGCTCATTGGAAAAAGCCAAAACCTAATCGCCGACAGATATCTGTTAGCTGCAAAGGAAGGAGATTCTGCTGATAAATCGAAGTATGGTGCAGGGCGGTCTAGTTTGCAGGCCTACAATAGTTCCATGCAAAGAACATCTCCTGAAAATGAAAAACTTTCTGAGGTAATTATCATCCATGAAGCAGGAAAATCGGCAATCAAAATGTCGAGGGGAAAACTCATTGAAGATGAATACTTTGCCGTGGCATTACGTGGTGCTGTTGAGGTAGGACTTCGCTCGAAAGGTGCAGGTGCTTCTTTGGCAGGTGCTATCGCTGCTCTTTCCATTGCAGAAAATCCCATCCCCATTTACAAAGAAAGAGATCCGAAAGGTTCCCTTCCAAGGAAATATTTTATCAACGGTGTGGATGTAGGTTATTCGGACATCATGAACAATTATTCCGAAACTGCGATGAACAACTTCAATGAAAGTTATAAAACTCTGATCACAAAGAACTTAACGTCTTTGTCATTAAAGATTGTAGCTGCAGTGATTGCTTCCGAAGCAATGGCACGTGCCATTGAATCCAGCGGAAAATCTAAAAATAATGACTTGGTTTCGGGACTCATTCGAGTGGCGGCCGGTGCGGCGGCAGGACTTGCCGTTTCGCAGACCATTGCTCCTGACCTACGTTGTTGGCGGACGATTCCGGCTAACTTCCAAGTGAAACGTGTATTTTTAGCTCCCGGAGAATACGACTTTAAAGTAGAATCTCCAGGATCCATCGTGACTTCTGCACCGAAAAAACTCCTTGTGGAAGAAGGCAAACCTTTGTTTGTTTCGGTTCGCTCTTATTCGAACTAACCAAAATCAAGTTAGTCGCCAAACGGCTTAGTCGTTTTTTCTTCTTAAAAAAGCAGGAATATCGTAGTCCTCTCCGTAGTTTTGAAACGGGGAGGATTGTTTCTGAGAAGAAAATCCCCGGTTCGATTGGCGGATGCTTCGAGCTGATTCTCCCTCTTTTCCAAATCCAGATTCTTTCTCTTCACTCTTTCGAATGTAAACCATAGGAGAAATCGATTCTTCGGAACCCACTACCTTTTGTTCTCTTTGGTATTGTTTCCCTCTTTTGGAAAAACCTGTGGCAATCACGGTCACTCGAATTTGGTCAGAAAGACTCGTGTCTTCATTGAGTCCGATGATGATATTGGCATCGGGATCTGCTTGTGCTGTAATGATTTGCGAAACTTCATTCCATTCATGGATGGTGAGGTCATTCCCCCCAGTCACATTGATGAGAAGGGATTTGGCTCCTTGGATGCTAGAATCTTCGAGAAGAGTATTGTTGATGGCCTGTTCCACGGCTTCACTCACTCGAGTTTCACCGCTCCCTTCCCCTACTCCTAAAATCGCATCCCCGGTGTCCTTCATAATGGTTTTTACATCAGCAAAGTCTACATTGATGATTCCTGGATGATTGATGATATCGCTGATCCCACGAACACCATTTAACAAGATATCGTCGATCACACGAAATGCCATGTCTACAGGAGTGTTTTTATCCACTACTTGAAAGATAGAATCATTACGGATTGTGATGAGAGTGTCTACATTAGCACGGAGTTGGTCGATTCCTTGTTTAGCAAGTTCGGCTCGGCGTTTTCCTTCAAAGGAAAATGGAACTGTGACCACTCCCACAACCAAACATTTCATTTCTTTGGCAATGGCTGCAATGATGGGAGCGGCTCCCGTTCCAGTTCCTCCACCCATACCTGCAGTGACAAAAACCATATCCGCACCTTTCAGTGCCGACACAATTCGTTCCTTATCTTCGAGGGCTGCCTTTTCTCCCAGTTCCGGATCACCACCTGCCCCCATCCCACGAGTTACTTTATTACCCAATTGGATTTTGACTTCTACAGGAGATTTTAATAATACTTGTTCGTCGGTGTTCATCACAATAAAATCAACACCTGTCATTTTGGAATGAACCATACGTGTAACGGCATTCATACCGCCTCCACCAACTCCAATAACTTTGATAATGGCAGGGCTCGTTTTTTCTTCTTCTAGGTACAACATTGACATTTCCTTAGAGATTATTCTCCATCCAACGACGAACCTTCTTCATCCAACCGTCTGAATCAGATCCGGAATGCATGTTTCTTTGTTCTAGGTTTTGTATTTTTGAACTATATTTAATAAGACCAACAGCAGTAGCATATTCAGGTGAGGAAATTTTATCAACAAGACCGCTAAGGCCAGCAGGTTTCGCACGACCAACTGACAAACGTAATACTTCCTCTGCTGTGGCTTCAATTCCTTGTAATAGGGAAGTTCCACCCGTAAGGATGACTCCTCCCGCCAAACTAGCTTTAAATCCTGACCGAACCAGTTCATGATCGATCATTTCTAAAATTTCACGAACTCTTGGTTCCAAAATTTCCACAAGTTCTTGACGAAAAACAGAACGAGATGGCCTTCCCGAGATAGAAGGAATTTCGAATTTTTCTGTAGGATCCACCATATCAATCCGAGTATGGCCATATCTTTTTTTGATGACTTCGGCTGTTTCTACAGTGGTTTTCAAACCAATCGAAATATCGCTTGTTATATGGAATCCACCAAAGGGAACCACGGAGGAGAAGGCAATTCCCCCATCAACATAGATGATGATGTCGCAGATTCCTGCACCGATATCAATGACAGCAGTTCCCAAATCCTTTTCTCCTGAAGTCAGGATGGCTTCGGAAGATGCAAGACTAGATAACACACGATCCATTTGTAAAAGGCCGGCTTGTTCTACACAACGATCAATATTATTGAGAGCAGTATTTCCGCACGATACAATATGTACTTCGGCTTCTAACCGAACCCCTGTCATTCCGATGGGATCTTTGATATTCACTTGGTCATCTACTTTGAATTCTTTTGTGAGGACATGAATGACTTGTTGGTCGTTCGGAACATGAACCGCTTGTGCTGCTTCCACAACTCTCATGATGTCTGTTTCGGAAACAATACGTTCTCTGTTGGTAACTGCGATAATTCCTCTTTCGTTGAAACCGTGTACCGACTTTCCAGAAACGTTAACAACTACAGTATTCACTTCTTGACCGGCCATGAGTTCCGCATCACCAAACGCTTCTATGATGGACTTTGTTGTCGTTTCTATATTAACGATAGATCCATTTTTGATACCAGCAGAAGGATAAACTCCCGTTCCAATAATTTCGATTTCATGATCTCCGACAAGTCGCCCAATGACAACTTTAACCAAAGAGGATCCTAAATCCAAAGCCGTTATGATAGGTGCGTCATCATAGCTCATATTAGTGGTAAACGGCGTCCTCTCCTCTTAAATCTATGGAAACAGCTTTTACTGATTCTGCTTCCATATAGGCTAAGGATGCATACAATTTGCGGAATACATTCAATTCTAATTTATCACCTAAGTATACTTTCATGGAGTTTGGTGATTTTAAATACATAGTATAATTGCCGTCACGTTCAACAACGAGTTCCGAGATTCGTGATTTAAGTGCGGGGTAATAAGAAAGGGCCTGTCGCATTTCTTTAGTGATATCAAAAATCTGTCTGCCTTCTAGTTTTTGTTCCCCAACGGTGAACTGCCCACTAATCACGATTAGATGATTAGCCAACACACGATCTCTGGAAAGAATCTCCAGATTTTCATCCACTTCATACAGGGAATTTCCTACATGTATGACAAATTCTGCGACTTTCTCCTGTATGTTGATAATCAAAAAACCATCTGGGTCTCTAGTGATTCGAACCTTACGAATTCTCGGATGATTTGCGAGTTTTTTCTCCCAATCCTTCCAATCTCCTATCGTCGGTATTTCCGAATCCGCACCCAAATACGAGAGAACCAAAGTGGGAGAAAGAGCCAAAAGACCTTCCCATTCGATTCGAACGACTGGCTTCACGGGCCTACCCCAACGAAAAATAAGCCCCAAAGCCACTAGGCCTACGAAGACCAAAAGGATCGGAACTACACGCCCAAATCGTTTTTCTTTGATTTCTTGGGGGGTGTCAACCATATATTGATTATGTCACATAGTTAGGTTGTTTGGAAAGCATTTATATCATCGAGGTGGGTACAAAAAAAGGCCAGGCGAACCTGACCTTTCTCACAAATCTCAAACTGATGTTTGGGATTGTTTAGTTTTGTGCTACCTGCATGGACGGTTTAGTTAGGTCCATAGAGACAGTGCGGTATTTTTTAGCTTCTTTTTCAAGAGCCTCAGCACGGCGAAGAAGTTCATTCCTCTCGTTCATTTGGCTAAGAGCTTTACCACCACGAGTAGATCCTGCTCTGTCACGAAGTGCTTGAGCCATCTCTACTTTTTCTTTTGCGATGTTCGCTAGGTATTCCGAAACGGCAGATTTTTGCGCCGGAGTGGTTGCTTGGTCAATCATAGCAGACTCCAAAAGCTCCAATCTTTCGTTTGTATCTAAAGCTTGGAGATTTGCAGTTGCAAGTCCGAAAGCTAAGATCCCTGTTGCGATTATCTTTGTTGTTTTCATGTGATCCTCTCTAGAGTGGGAACCTCTTTTTCCGATTCCCTTTTTATTCTATGACTCAAGGAAATGTCTGGTTGCGATTAAATTCAATCGGAAAATCCAGAGAATTTGCGATGAATCGGTCAAAATTTCTAAAAAAAGATAAAATTAGATTAATATTAATCAATTTCAGATTAATATTAATCACAGAAGTCCCTCATTGGGGCAAAGGTAAATTCCTTATGATTCGCGGGAGTTCTAATTCTAGGTGGGTGTATAAAAAAACCCTCCACGGAAGGAGGGTTTTTATTGGATTCGCTAAAAACCTGAGATTGGCTTTAGGTTAGTATTTGGTCTTTGTATAACTCAATTTTTTATTGAGAATGATGTCCACATTGGTCACTTCCCCCGGTTGCACATGGATTTCCGAATTTTCCAATTTCATTTCTTCCATGAAACTCGCTCGGATTTCGTATTTGCCCGGTTTTAGGTTAGTAAACCAAAAGTATCCATCCTTATCGGTAGTGACTTTGAAGATCTGGTTGGTGGAAACCACGGTCGGCATGTAGATCGGGTGTTTTTCAATCGGGTTGTCTAAGGTTTTGTAGAACACTCGACCCCGAATCGCACCAAATCCATCCATGGAATTGACCGCATCCACAGTGACGGTCTGTTTCGGAAGCACTGCCGTAGCTGTTTTGTAAATCGGGTACTTGTCTGCACGGATTTCAATTTGGTGTACACCGGCAGGAAGATTGTCGATTTTCACATTGTAGATATCGCCTTGGATCAAGGTTCCGTTTTTAGTCACAGATCCCCAGATTTTCGATTTCTCAGTCGTGACTTGGGATGTATATTCCTGGTCATCCACAAGAACTTTGATCGACCTGACTTTGTCTTCTGCTGGAGAAGATTTTAATTTCCCCTGTTTGTTTAAGAGATCATAAGGAGACTTGGTCGCCGCTCCTCCATACGATTTATCTTTGATGATGGACGTACGAATGAGAATACTCCCTGTCGTAACCGAAGGGGGGGCTGGTGGTTCCACTTCCGTAATGGGAGGAATGACCACAGTGGTTTCGTTGGCAGGTGTAGGTTCCGGTTCTGGTGCCACTGGAGGTGTAGTCGTATTATTATTGTTTGGAGTTGTTGGTTCTGCCGGTGTGATGGGAACGTTCACCACAACATTTGGTGGTTTCGGTGGAGGGTTTTGGGGTTTGGGAGAACCTGACAAAAAGATCCCAGCCGCATTCCCTGAAACTTGTGGGGTTTGTTCGTGGTTGAATTGACGAGCCATTTTCACAGTATCTTCTTTAGCAACAAAGAAGGCTTCCAGTGCAGTCACCACACTGTCTTTGTTTAAGTCCCCTTTTTCCAGGGCATTTCCAAAGTTATAAGTAAAGATACCATGGTTGATGGTTCCCCCCACTTCGATGGATGTTTGGTCATCGTCTGAGGAGGAAATGACCGCTTTGTCTTGGAAAAAATAATCCTCTGCGTTTTGACGGACTACCCCATCATTTCCTTGGGCAATGGGAATCTCGGCGGCACCACGGGTATTTTTCCCTTTTTTGGCAATCCCTCCCGAATAACAACAGTCCATCACAAGGACAGTTTTTTGGGATTTGATATCGGTTAAAAATTCGTTTAACTCTTCATCGGAAATATGAGGGCGATCGTAACAAATGAGATAGTTACGCATTCCGTTTTTTGCCTTTGCATCTTTCATATACATTCCGTGGCCAGAAAAGTATAAAAATACAGAATCCTCTTTTCCCACAACTTTACCCAATTGGGAAATCGCGTTTTTTACATTATCGCGGGTGACCATGGAACCTAACAGGACTTTGATATCCTTGAAGTTTCCTTTCTTTTGGATTTTTTCTTTTAGGAAGTTTGCGTCAGCTTCACAGAGATTCAACTCAGGGATTTTGGCAGTGTTCCCTTTGTAGTTAGTTCCTATGAACAACGCATAACGGTTCTGCCCAAATACCGGTAAACCGATGAGATAGGCCGATAGAATACAAACAAATATGTTTCGAAACGAAAACATGATTGGGTTTCCTCTTGTCCGAATGGAGTGCCTCATTCTCCATCACCGGAAATCGGAAATCAATTGGATTTTTCTTTGGAATGCAAAAAACGGAACACCTTTGGAAGAACATAATTACGGAATTCTTCGTTTACCCGTTTTTCCCCTCGGCAATCGTAATGGATATTATCTACAAATCGGTCTGCCGGGTAGGAAGAATCCGGAAAGAAAAAGAAACCGGCTTCTGGATTCTCTTTGAAAAAAAGTTTTAGATCCGCAAGAAGGTCTTGGGATTCTTTCGATTCTTGTCTTTCTTTCAGCCAAGGCATATAGACCAAACCAAATTGAATTCCTTGGGAACGAGTGTATTCAATCAAATCTTTCAGAACAACAAAGTCTGGTTTTTTATAGACATAAGGTGCGGGATTTTTAAGCTCTGCGTCCAATTCTTTACGAACCAATTGTTTCGAAAACATTGCGAGTTCTGGTTTGATTCGATTGGAGATATTGTATTTCCCAAAATGACGACCGATTTGGTCTTCGATGGTGAGGTTGTCTTCTAATTGGGAGGGAGATGGTTTACAAAGCCCTGCCTCTACATTTTCGCAAGATTCGCAAAAGAGTGACCGTTCTTTATAATTTTTGTCAACCTTCCAATTCGTTTGACTGAGTGCATTTCGAATGGCACCATGGAAACGATACGATTCGTATAACAGAGGTGCTGCTTTGGAAAGGATAAACAATCTTTCCACTCCGGAGTATTGTTCGGACAATTCAGAAAACGTGAATTGGTGGAGGTATCTATGCCCAAAAAACTCCCAAAGAATTTGATTAAAGTCTTCCTGTTTTCCACTATAACTAACTATATTGGATGGTGTGGATGTGCGAAAAAAATTCTTTTCGATTCCTTCATTCCACCTTCGATTTAAATAAGTGGGAATTGGTTCATTGTCTTTTACAGACTTGGCATCAGGATCATAAAGCGGAGGACCGTATCCCGTAGAATATAGTGTAGGTGAAGCCGCAAACAAAACCATTTTGGGTTTGGCATTCCCTTTTTTTAGATATTTGTCCAGAAAGAAACGATAGTATTTGGGCCCCATGGCCGGCAAACTATGATTATAGACAGAATATTCAATCCCTGGTTCTTTCGGATAACCAGCAAGTGCCATTGATCTTGAATCACCTAACACGATCACATCGGCATCACCTTTACCTGATTCTACAAACTTTTTCTTTAAGTTTACAAAAAAGATCTCCGGTTGTTCCAAATAGTGAATACCGGTAAATCGAACGACTAGTTCCAAAACCAAAAATAATAAGAGGGTGATCCCTATGCCTAAAAATTTAGAACGCAAAATAGATTACCTCCTTTCCAAAAACCCCTCGAGTGAGGATCAGAAATCCCATAAAGAACAAAACAAAAACTTGTATTAGAGGGTGTGAAACAAAAACCCAATACCTTTCTTTTTTGAAATAAGTAATTCCATCAATGATCAGAAGTGGTAAGAATATTTTAAAATATTCTTCAAAAAGTCCCCACATATCCTTTATATTATTATTTGGATTCATATCCCAATTCCAAACCGATAAAAATTTTCCCATGTAGAGGAACATCATATGGGCATCATAAGAACGAAATCCTACAGCACTAAACACAACGAGTGAATAAATAAATACTCGACTAAAGCTTCCCGATAAGAGACTGCGAATTTTATCAAGTAATGAAGGTTTTGTGACTTCATTTGATTCTATTTTGTCTTCTTTCTTTTTAGCAAAGAACAATAGATAAACAATCGTATATACTCCTTGCAAACAACCCCAGGTAATGAAGGTCCAGTTGGCTCCATGCCAAAGCCCAGATAAGAAAAAAATGATAAATAAGTTTCTGTATTGGGCAAACTTACCGTATTTACTTCCCCCAAGGGAAATATAAATATAATCTCGAAACCACCGATTCAGTGTTACATGCCAGCGGTTCCAAAACTCCGTTGGTGTTTTTGAAAATTCTGGAGTTTCAAAGTTTACGGTGAGAGTGACACCAAGTAGGCGCGATACTCCAAGAGCAATAAAAGAATAACCAGCAAAGTCGCAGTAAATCTGAGTTAAAAATAAAAATCCACCGGCAAATATTTGGGAACCATCCATTGCTTGGATGATATCAGGATTTTGTGTGTAAAGTGACTTTCCTGCAAGGAATACTTGGTCAACATATGTGGCCAGGTTATCTGCCACGTAGACTTTCATAAAGTAACCAAGCAGGATATCATACAATCCTTTCTGCACCCCATCGATTGTTGGGAATTTTGGTTTTTTCAATTGAGGAAGAAGGTCCTGTGCACGCTCAATCGGTCCTGCAACAAGCTGAGGAAAATAATTTACAAACAGTGCAAAATCAAAGAAGTCGCGCTCGGCTTTGATCTGTTTACGAAACACATCAATGGTGTACGACATCGTTTGGAACGTATAAAAACTAATTCCTACAGGTAGGATGATATTTCTTAACAAATAAGTATTCGAATCGGTTGCCGCTGTAGAACCTAACCACAAAGCCAATTGGTTCCAAGAATCAATGAGGTTTACTGCGAAAAAATCGTAGTACTTCATTGTAAAAAGTAGGCCCAAGTTGGCAATGATGGAAACTGATAAAAAGAGACGACGGCGAATTTGGTTTTCTGTTCCTTCGATGAGGATGGCAGCACAGTAGTCGATGATGGTACTAATCAGAATGAGGATGAGAAAAAACCACTCCCACCATCCATAAAAAAAGTAGGACGCGAGTAGTAACCATAGGTTTTGTGCGCGGTAAGCCCATTTTTGTTTTCCGGCAAACCATCCGAATCCCAAAAAGACCGAATACACGAAAAGAAAGAAGATTAAAAAGACAAAGGTATTAAAAAGCATCGGTCTTCGTTACAATTTCCGGGTCACTGGATTCTGTAAAATTCAAAAATGGGGGTAAAATGGGGAATCTTATCGTTGACCCTTTCGGATTTACGGAAATCTTGAGAGTTACCTTGGATCTACGTTCGGAACTCAAAACCAAATTCGGTTTTTCGGAATTTCGCCCGGGCCAAGAAGAGGCCATTCGTTCTGTTCTCTCGGGAAAAGACACCTTGGCCATTTTACCAACAGGTGCGGGAAAGTCTCTGATCTACCAACTTCCTGCGGCCATCCAAACAAACAAACTAACTCTAGTTATTTCTCCTCTCATTGCACTTATGAAAGACCAAACGGAGAGTTTACTTGCTAAAGGAATTCCTGCGGCCTTTTGTAATTCCACCCAAGACGAAGTGGAACAAATGACCATACTTGCCAAATCGGTGAAAGGTGAAATTCGAGTCCTACTGGTTTCGCCGGAAAGAGCCCTTTCCAATGGATTTCTTCGTATCTTTCGGGAATTGGATTTATTTTCTCTCGTTGTGGACGAAGCCCACTGTGTCTCTCAATGGGGTCACGACTTTCGTCCCGAATACCGCCAAATTCATGTTTTGCGAGAACGCCACCCTCGTCCGAACTTTCCCATCCTTGCACTGACCGCAACGGCTACAGAAAAAGTCCAGATGGATGTCCAGTCTTCTCTGGGAATGAAGACACCGACGGTAGTTCTATCTACTTTTTTTCGGCCCAATTTAAAATTCAGTGTGGAATACCCTGCCGCCGAAAGGGACAAAGCCGATAGACTCATTGAACTTTTAGAACCATGGAAGGATGGTAGAAAATTTCCAGGACGTGCCATTGTGTATTGTGCCACTCGGAAAAAAACCGACGAAGTGTATGATCTTTTGAAAGACTTTGGTTTCTCTGTAGGAAAGTACCATGCAGGTAGAACCGATGGGATCCGGGAAAGAACTCAAAATGCTTACACCTCCGGTAAAGTTCCTATCCTTGTGGCCACCAATGCCTTTGGAATGGGGATGGATCAACCTGATGTTCGTTTGGTGGTACATTACCAAGTCCCCGCTTCCCTCGAAGCTTATTACCAAGAAGCTGGTCGTGCGGGAAGAGATGGACTTGATTCGGAATGTGTTTTGTTTTATAAAGCGGGTGATGTTGCCACCCAAACCTTTATGTTGTCCAAAGAAACAAACTTCAAGGGAGGAGATACCCTTCTCAAATACATCAAGGAATATGCCAACAAAGAAAAATGTAGGCAGGTCCAACTTTGTGCTTATTTTGGGGAAACTATCTCTTCTTGTGGGAGTTGTGATATCTGTACAGAAATTGGTGCCAATCTCCATCGTTCTAAATTTTTAAAGACTGAAGCCGCTAAGGTCCAAAAGAAAAATGAAAAACGGGATTACCCACTTTCCGAATGGGAAGAAGAAACCATCCAAAACTTTTTAAAAGAACATCCTGCTGTATTCGGAAAAACCATCATAGCCAAAACTCTTGTCGGAAAACGCACTAAGGATGTTCTTCGGTATCGAATGGAACGAAATCCATATCACGGAAAGTTGGATGGGATTCCTGAAGAGGCAGTCGTTGCAAAACTAGAAACCTGGGTGGAACAAAAAAAAGTTTTAGTGGCCGGGGCCAAATATCCAAAACTCTATTTACCCAATTTTGCAAAAATAAAGTCGAAACTAGCATCATCTAACTCTGATGATACGAGTGGTTCGATTTCAAAATCAAAAAAACCTCCCACTCTCAATTCTCAAATTTTAAAAGAACTGATGAACTACCGAGACAGAAAAGCAAGACTACTCAAATGGAAGAAGTTTATGGTATTTCAAAATCCAGTGCTCAAACGAATTGCAGAAAGAAAACCAAGAACCTTATCCGAACTCGAAGCCACAAAAGGTGTGGGGCCCGCGAAAGTGGAACGATTTGGAAATGATATTATAGAAATTTTATCAAAATGGGACTAAGAAGTATCCTTTTATCAAAATCAATTCCGAACTGGGAAATTAGGTTTTTTCTTAATGGTATCTGAAACAAGGTGCTTACACACTCAGATCCAGTGTAAATTCCCTTGAAACTTTCCTCGTCTCTTAGAATCTGCAGATTCATAGGGGCAAAATGGAAAAAATTGCAGGGAAGATCATCACACATGAAAAAGAATTTGAAGGAACGATTGAATTTGATCCTATTTCTGGACTGATCACCAATGTAAAAGAAGGGATCGATCCCGATGCCCGCCAGTTTTCCGATGGTTCGGTAATTTTTCCTGGTTTTGGAGATATCCACATCCATGCACGTGAAGATGTGAGTGGAAAACATACCTATAAAGAAGATTTTATCTCGGCTGGCAATGCCGCCATCAACGGAGGTGTGATCCATGTAGCCGATATGCCAAATAACCCGGTTCCTCCTGTTGATGACGTAACTTACGCCGCCAAACAAGCGCTCACCACAAAGGCCCCCATCCATATCACTTTGTATGCAGGTATTGGTCCTCATACCAAACCACTGACAAAGAAAGTTCCTTATAAAGTATTTATGGGCCCTTCCATCGGGGAATTGTTCTTTCATGACAATGCCTCTTTAGAAGAAGTCATTAAATCCTACGTGGGCCAAGACATTAGTTTCCACTGCGAAGATCCAGAAATCTTAATTGCCAACCAATCACAGCCTACACATGAAGAAAGACGCCCCAAAGAGGCAGAGACTGTTGCCACAGACTTTGCTTTGTATTTGATTGAGAAATACAATCTCAAAGGAAAACTCTGCCATTATTCGACAAAAGACGGACTTTCTAAAATCATCGCCGCCAAAAAAAGAGGAGTGAATGTCACTTGTGAAGTCACACCCACCCATTTGATGTTTGATACCGATATGTTAACAGAAACCAACCACAAGTGGTTTCAAATGAACCCACCACTTCGGGGAAAAGAAGACAGAGAAGCCATGGTCAAAGGGATTTTGGATGGGCATATTGACTATTTAGCAACAGATCACGCCCCTCATTCCATAGAAGAAAAACAAAAAGGCACCAGTGGGATCTCACAACTCGATACTTATGGGTTATTTGTCACCTATATGATACTGAAACTAAACATTCCGATGACAACCATAGCAAAAATATGTGCCAAAAACCCGGGTGAATTTGTTTCTACCTACCTACCAGAAAAATTTGGGAAGGGTGTTGGTATCATTAATCAAGGTTATGCGGCGAATTTTTCTATCCTAAATTTAAAAAAACCAGTTGAATTTAAAAAATCAATGGTTAAAAGTAAGTCCGGCTGGTCACCCTTTGAAGGATTTAGTTTCCCTGGATCCATCGAATCAGTTTACTTTTTAGGCAAAGAAATACATGCAAAATGAGCCATTAGGCAGTAAAATTCTCTCTGGACTCACAGTTAAATCACTCCTTGCGGAGTATCCGAATAGCTTTCAGGTGATGGATTGGGAAGGAAATTTTATTTCTGTTACTGAAAGGTTTGCCCGGTTTCTGGAATTTGAACCCAAAGAGATTGTTGGCAAATCCATTGTAGATTTTACTCAAGAAGACGATAAAGAGAACACAAAATACACCTTCGACAGTCTAGGTGAAAATCCAAATATTGTAAATTTCGAAAATAGATTAGTCACAAAGTCTAATGAAGAAGTTTGGATCATTTGGTTACTTATCCCTCTGCGAGAATCAAAAATTATTCTGGGTTTTGATCGCGATGTCACGATCCAAAAAGACATATCCTTCGAGTTCCTCCTGCAACAACAAAAGTACAAATCTATCTTTGACAATCTCCCGATGGGCATTGCCATCACCGATGAAAAAGGAAAAATTGTAGAAACCAATAAAACTGCCAGGACATACTTCGACATCCATGATGGAGAACTTTTAAACAGAACTTTAAACATTCGTAAATACACGCTCATCCAACCTAACGGAAATAAAATCTATCCGCGAAACTCAAGCCTTATGCGTGCTCTTCGTCACAAAGAAGTGATTCGTAATTTAGAAATAGGGATGATTAAGGAAGATAAAATTACCTGGTTTGATATTTTAGCAACACCTATGCAAATTGAAAACTTTGGATTGGCTGTTGCTTTTCTTGACATCACCCAAAGAAGACATGCTGAAGAAAAAATTGCCTATATGGCATTTTTTGACCAACTCACAAACTTACCCAATCGAAACTCTCTTATCGATAAACTTTTTCCTATTTTTGAAGAAGCAAGAAGGCATGGAAACCTGGTGGGCGTTCTTGCTATCGATTTGGATAATTTTAAAATCATCAATGATTCTAGGGGCCATGACTTTGGTGATAAAATCATCAAACTCGTTGCTTACCGAATCCGCGAAAGTATTCGAGTATATGATTTGATCAGTAGACAAGGGGGAGATGAATTCACCGTTGTATTACCCGACCTATCGAACGAAAGAGATGCTGCTGTGATTTCAGAATCTATTTTGGATGCCATGACTCATCCTTTTGTCATCGATGGAGAAAGAATTTTTGTTAATATTTCTGTTGGCATCGCCTTATACCCAACAGACGGAAAAGATTCCAATACACTTTTAAAAAATGCGGACAGTGCGCTCAACTTAGCCAAAGCCCAAGGAAAAAACTGTTACGTATTTTTTACCGAAGAACTCCAAACGGTTGTTGCCGAACGATTAGAAATCGAAAATCGAATGCGAATCGCCATCATCGAAAATCAATTCACTTTGATGTACCAACCAAAAATCGATCTTTATACTAGAAAACCTGTGGGTGTAGAAGCACTCATTCGTTGGCGCCATCCCGAACGCGGTCTTATCTCTCCCAATGTTTTCATTCCGATATCCGAAGAAACAGGAATGATTTTAGCGATCGGGGAATGGGTGATCAAATCCGCCATTCAAACCATGCGCTTTTGGAAAGATGAAGGAATCAATGATGTTTCTATGGCAGTGAATATCTCCACCAAACAATTCAAACATGAAAGATTGATTTCTACCATTGCCGAAAATTTGAAACTTTTTAAAGTGGATCCGCATGACCTAGAGGTCGAACTCACAGAAAGTTCCGTAATGGAAAATGCTGACGCGGCCGTACGCACCATGCAAGAAATTCGCAAACTTGGAGCAAAAATTGCCATCGATGACTTCGGAACGGGTTACAGTAGTTTGGGGTATTTGAAAAAACTCCCCATTTCTTCCTTAAAAATTGACCGCTCCTTTGTATCTGAGATCACATCAGACAAAGATTCCAAAACCATCATCCATGCAGTGGCCAATTTGGCACATAACCTTGGTTTGATTGTGGTTGCTGAAGGTGCGGAAACCGCGGAACAAGTACAATTACTTGCGGAAAGTGGAGTGGACCTCATCCAGGGGTTTTTCTTTGCCAAACCGATGACTTCTGAGGATTGCCTTCATTTTCTGAAGACAGAACTTGGAATTTCGGATTGACCCGTTCGCTTTCCCACCGTTTTTATCAATTAAGGATTTCACTTGAAACTTTCAGTTGATTGGTTAAACGAATTTACCCCGCTCTCCCAGATCCCTTTTGAAAAGGTTTTGGAAAAAATTAATACATCCATTTGCGAAATTGATGATGTGGAAGAATTCAAAGCCCACCTATCATCGGTTATCACTGTAAAAATCAAATCACTTGAAAAACATCCGAACGCAGAAAAACTCCAAACCACCATCGCCACAGATGGTTCCAAGGATTACCAAATTGTCACAGCGGCCACCAATGTAAAGGTGGGAGACATTGTTCCTTTGGCCCTTCCTGGAACCAAACTTGATGGGAAAGAAATTTTAGATTCAGAACTACGCGGTGTTCGTTCCCAAGGAATGTATTGTTCTGAAAAAGAATTGGGGCTAACTTTAGAATCTTCGGGAGTTTTGATTTTTCCTTCGGACACAAGTCTTGGAATTTCTGTTCGCAAACTATTTTTATGGGAAGATACCATTCTCACCATCGATAACAAATCGATCACACATCGTCCGGACCTTTGGAATCATTTTGGATTTGCTCGTGAACTTGCGGCCCAACTCCAATTGCCTTTAAACCAATTTCCATTCCAAGCAGAAACAAAATTAGAAACTGGAAATGATGGACTCTCAGTTACAAAATCAGAACATGCCCACGCCTATTATATTTGTTCTATCCAAAATGTAAACATTGCTCCCTCCAATACCAAAATCAAATCAAGGCTCGAAAAATGTGGAATCCGATCGATCAATAATGTTGTGGATGTTTCCAATTATTTACTTCTGGAACTGGGACAACCCACTCATTTTTTTGATAAAGAAAGATTATCCTCTACAACTTTCTCCGTAGTAAAATCGGGAGAGGGAGTTTCTTTTCCTCTGCTTGATGACACAGCACCAAATTTACAAAAAGACCTTCTTCTTATCCAAAATGGAAAAGATTTCGTAGCACTAGCGGGTGTTATGGGAGGAAAAGATTCTGCTGTAATCGATTCCACAAAGAATATAGTAATGGAATCGGCTCTTTTTAAAAGGGAAGATGTTCGTTATACTATTCGTAAAACCAATATCCGTACAGAATCAGCAGTTCGTTATGAAAAGGGTTTAGATAGTTTCACTTGTTTGCCGGTGATTCGCCGAGCAGTGCAACTATTAAAAGAGAATGGAAATCAAAACATTAAGGTTTATGAACCCCAAGGTTTCAACCATACAGAATCGAAATCCGTTACCATCAAAACCAATCTTACTTTCCTTCGTCATAAATTAGGGAAAAAAATTTCCCAAAATGAAGTGACTGAGATTTTAAACCGACTCGGATTTACAGTCACAAACCAAGGGGAAGAACTCTCGGTACTTGTTCCCAGGTATAGACAAAACTATGATGTGACCATTCCCGAAGACTTGGTGGAAGAAATTGGAAGAACGATTGGTTACGCCTCTATCCAAACAGAAGCCCTATCGATGGCAGTGGAAACACCGATTCGAAATCCACTTCGTGAATTGGAACGAAGAGTAAAAAACTTCCTCGCTTTGGAAGTGGGATTTAACGAAGTTTATAATTATTCTTTTGCCTCCCCAACAGATGCTAAATTAGAAGCTTCACAAGAAAGTTCCTCTTTAAAAATTGCGAATGAAATGCCCGAGGAACACTCATTACTACGAAATAGTTTGTTTCCTGGTCTTATCAAGCAAGCAAAAGTTAACCAAGATCGATTTGAAAATGTCAATCTGTTTGAATTAGGAAGGACTTACCATAAAGAAGGAAAAGGTTCTGAACTAGCAGAAGAGAGACGTTGGCTTGCGCTTCTTTCTCTTTCCAAAAACAAACCAAATGACCTAACTGCGGTTGAATTAGAATTTCTTTGTTTGAGGGAAACTATATCCGAACTTTTCCAATACCTGAACCTTCCTAAGTTTCAATGGATCAAAGCAAAGAGAAACTACTTTCACCCCAATGCTTCTCTTGTTCTTTCTTATGATGGAATTGAAATTGTCGAGCTAGGAATCCTTCACACGCGTTATGCAGATGAATACGATTTAAAACGCCGTGCCATTCTCTCTAAAATCAACATGGAGAAGTTAGTTGATGTTTGGGAAAAACAGGGAAGGAACTCTCATTTTGTTCCACCATCCAACTTTCCCCAAGGCCAACTCGATCTTTCCTTACTAATGAACGAAAAAGATTCTACGGAATCCTTTGCGAGCTTAGTGCAAACTATGAAAATTCCCGAACTAGAATCTGTCTTTGTGCAGACCATCTTCAAAGGGGACTCCGTGGGTGAAGGAAAAAAATCCGTCACTTATAGGTTTCAACTTATGTCCTATGACAAAACCTTTACCCAAGAAAGATTCAAAGAACTTTCGGATTCACTCGTAGAAACAGCGAAGGCAAACGGATACAGCTTACGATAAATTTGCTTTGACAAATCCCGATTTTTATCGGGAAATCATCCGAGTTTATGCGGACATTTTTAACTGTCATTTTATCGGGATTACTTCTGTCCTGTTCCCGATTGGAAATTCAAAAATCCATCATCGATGACAGTTTTGTTCCACAAAAAATCGATTATGCGATCGCCACGGGTACTGAAGTTAATTTTCAAAAACTCCGATGGACACCTATCTTTAAAAACAATTTGAGTTTGGGTTTCCAATCAAACCATGTGTATCTTCGCATCAAGGCAAATAACCAAACCTCTGTTAATAAATTGATTCTTGATTTGGGGAACCCACACCTTGACATGGTCCGTGTCTATGAAGAGGGAAATCCTGAACCAATCAAAGAAGGCGGTGATTTTATCGCCCATTCTCATTGGGATGCGTTTTCTAAATCCATTGCTTTCGAATTAGAATGGAATACAAACGAAACAAAAACACTCATTTTAGAAACAAAATCATCATCAAATACCAGCTATTTGATCCGTTTTTATTCAAAAGAAACATTTTACTTAAAAGAGAATTTAGAAAATACCGTTCTTGGTTTTTTTTATGGAACCATATTCATCATGGTAATCTATAACTTATTCATCTTTTTTATATTAAAAGAAAAAGCATATATCTCCTATTCCATTTCTATTTTTTTTAATCTAATGTTACAAATGTATCTTAATGGAATCCTAAACCAAGTGATTACGTTAGATCATCCAGAAATTCATAATCGGATCGGAAGTATTATTGTTACTTGTTCGGCACTATCTGGTTGGACATTTGCGCAGCAAACTTTAAATCTTCGGGATTTGAATCCTTGGTCCAACAGGTTGATCCAGTCTTTAAAGGTAATTGTTTTATTCTATATTTTAATTCCTTATGCCTATCTACCAATTGAAATTGCCGTTCGTTTGGGTAATCTAATCGCCCAATTATTTGTAGTTTCCGTTCTTGCAGTTGCTATAATCAATTATAGTACAGGCAACAAACAAGCAAGGTTGTTCCTCATAGGTTGGGGTACATTACTCTTTGGAATCTTAATGTATACTTTGATGCAAAATGGAATTTTACCTGTGAATGTATTTACGATTTATGGAAACCAAATTGGATCTACACTGGAAGCGGCCATTTTGTCATTAGCACTTGCAAACAAAATCAATGAATTAAAAGAAGAAAAAGCAAATACACAGGCAGAGGCATTGGTCACTCTCGAAGAAAAAGTAAGAGAACGTACCAAAACTTTAGATGAATCTTTGAATTTAATTAAGAAAGATTTGAATGTTGCAAAAAAAATCCAAAAAACTTTGTTTTCGGATATTAAAACAAGTGATCCGAGAATTCATTTCCATTCCTACTACCAATCTATGTCAGAAGTTGGTGGCGATTTTTATGACCTAACACAAGTAAAACCAGATTACTATAGAATTTTTGTTGCCGATGCCACAGGGCACGGAATCCAAGCAGCTCTTATCACCATGGCAATCAAAGCCGAATACGAATCATTAAAAATGATTTATGACCATCCCGATGATTTGGTATTTCATATGAACCAAATCTTTATCAACAAATACAGTAATATCCAAACCATTTTTACTTGTTCCGTTTGCGATATTGATTTAAAGAACAAAATGTTATTTTATGCATCGGCAGGTCACCCAGACCAAATCCATCAAAGAATTTATGACATCAAACTTCTTCCAAGAACTGGCAAAATCATTGGTCTTATGGATCATACCCAATATCGAATCATTGAACACCAGATCGAAGAAGGAGATCGTATCTTTTTGTTTACCGATGGAATTTTCGAACAATTCAATGAAGAAAAAGAATTGTTTGGTGAAGACCGTTTGTATGAAATTTTAAAAGAAAACCTAAAGATGAATTTGGACCATACAATGGCAAAAGTACTCAGTGAACTAGCTTCGTTTACTGAAGGTGATGTAAAACAAGATGACATCACATTTATCGGTTGCGAAATTCAAAGTCTAAGTTGATTTTGATATCCATGTCCTATTCTGAAATTCCAGTTTTTACAAAGCCATTCATTCACCCTTCCGCTACTGCATTTGGCATGATAGAGTATGGAACTTCTGTTTCACTTTGGCCAGGAGCTGTGGTTCGGGCCGATATGAACTCCATCAAATTAGGAAGTTATGTGAATATCCAGGACAATTCAACTCTCCATACAGATAGCACAAGCCCAATCACTATCGGCGAATGGACATTAGTTGGTCATAACGTAATGATTCACGGATGTAAAATTGGTAGAGGTGTTCTCATCGGGATTGGTTCCATTGTTCTCGACAATGCAGAAATTGGTGATGGTTCTCAAATTGCTGCTGGATGTATGATTCGGGGTGGTAAAAAAATCCCACCAAGGTCCCTTGTAGTACCTGATGGATCCGATATCAAAATTTTTGCGGGCAAAGCGAAACCGGAATTAACAGTTGCAGGTTGTATCGAATATGCCCATCTATCGGTTCGTTTTGAAAAAAATCTCTTTGTACCGTTTCAAAAAGAAGAAGAAGTTCATTTTGTAACACAAGCAAAAGAAATCATTACAAAGTTAGGTATCTAAGTTACCCAAAGTCATTTTTGTATTGTCTAAGTGATACCTCTCTTATGAAAAAATTTATAGATAAAATCCAAATACTGGGAATTTTTTCCATTACCCAAACTGTATTCCAAATTGGGACCGTGATGATCATGGCCGTTTCGGCCCTGGCCGGACAAAGCATCGCACCCTCTCCCGAATCAGCATCCTTACCCATTTCTTTTGTGATTCTTGGAACCCTTCTTGGTTTAGTTCCCGCATCAAGAATTATGAAATGGAAGGGTAGTAAATTTGGATTGTTGACCGGAACTGTGATTGGAATTTTCGGAGCTGCTCTTGCATCGTATGCAATGTATGAAAGAAATTTTATACTTTTCTCCATATCACACTTGTTATATGGATTTCACCAATCTTTTGTTCAATACTTACGATTTGTGGCAATGGAATCCGTTCCCACACATGACCGCTCCAGTGCTTTGTCTTGGATTTTGATCGCGGGAATTCCTGCAGCCTTTCTAGGTCCATTGGCAGGACTTCACGGAATCCAACTCATTCCGAATGCAATGTACTTGGGATGTTATATTATCCTAATCTTGAGTTTATCACTTCAGTTTGTTTTTATCAGTTTTCTTCCCACACATTCTAAATCAACAAACGAAGCTCATACGATAGAAACACAGTCTTCTCCAAGAGAAGCAGTAAGACCTCTCTCCTATCATATCAAAAACTTTGGCCTTTGGGTTTCTGTATTAGCGACTGCTTTTAGTTTTGGACTGATGGCTATGCTTATGTCCGCTGTACCCGTCGCTATGAAAACACATGGGCACGCTATGCATGCCTCCACAACTGTTTTACAATGGCATGTCCTCGGAATGTACATCCCTTCTTTTTTCTCAGGGCAACTGGTAAGAAAGATGACAGCTCCTTATTTGATTCTCCTCGGAATTTTTGTTATGGGACTAGAAAGTTTTGCCGCCCTACAAGGAACGGAGTTTTTACCATTCGCAGTGGCATTAATCCTACTCGGAGTCGGTTGGAATTTTATGTATGTAGGGGGAACAAACTTACTTGTGGAACAATACCATCCTTCAGAAAAAAATACCATTCAAGCGATTAATGACACCATTGTTTACTCGATGGCAATCCTTTCGACATATAGCGCAGGTTACTTGGAAAATAAAATTGGTTGGCTCCGTCTTAATTTGGTGAGTATTCCTTTTCTCGTTTTGATTACGATTTTTATTATTGTTTATATCGAACGCAATCGAAGGAAATTAAAAGTTTATGGATAAACAATTGCATTGGGAAACCATCTATAAAGATAAACAACCAAACGAAGTAAGTTGGACACAATCAAATCCTTCCTTATCCTTGAAACTGATTCAAAACACAAAAAAACCAAAGTCAGCCAATATCATCGATGTAGGTGGCGGAGAATCTTTGTTAGCCGATCATCTTTTGGACCTCGGTTATGAAAACATTACTATTTTAGATATCAGTAAAAATGCCCTGGATCGCTGCAAAAATCGGATAGGAAACAAAGGTAAAAATTTGAATTGGGTTGTATCTGATATAACAGAATATCATCCGGAAACTTCCTTTTCCATTTGGCACGACCGTGCCGTCTTTCATTTCTTAACGGAACCAACTGCAATTGCTAAATACAAAGCGAATTTATTAAAAGCACTAAGCCCAGATGGAGAATTCATCATAGGTACATTTAGTACGGAAGGCCCCAAAAAATGTAGTGGATTGGATATCAAACAATATACAGAAGAAAGCTTAACTGAATGTTTTTCTCCTGAATTGGAACCAATTGAATTTCAGAGAGAGGATCATGAAACCCCATTTCATACAATTCAAAACTTTGTATTTGGTAGATTTAAAAGGGTGAATTGATCGAATATGAATTGTCAATACTTCACCTAACGATAGATAACCGATCTGCTAAATGATCTTTCTTCCGGCTTTGATTTTGGCAGAAAATTCTTTTGCCATTTCAATCCGCAGTTTCCCTTCAGCAAACCTACGTTTTTCCAGATCAGTTTCCAATTGTAAAGGAGGGACTGGACAAGGTTTTTTATTTTCATCCAATGCAACAAACGAGAGATAGGCTGTGGTTGCCCGAACCATCTCACCGGTATAGGGATTCTCACGATTGACTTGAACTCCCACTTCCATGGAAGTAGTTCCTACATAATTGACCATAGCTTTTAAATTGACATGGTCACCAATTTGAATTGGGGTTATGAAATTAATTCGATCGATACTTACGGTTACAGCTTCATGACCGGAATGCCTTTGCGCAGACATTGCGGCGATCAAATCGATCCAACTCATAATGGCCCCACCGAATGCTGTTCCATAATGGTTTGCATCATTGGGCAGAACAATATGTCTTGTTTCCACAGCGGATTCTTGGGGTGACTTAGCGGGTAAATCGTTAGGATTCGTCACAATGAGGCTAACTTCCTCTTAACCTTTCAACAAGGAAAGGATTTTTTAAGTTCTCTTAGGATCAGTTCTCTTCGTCCAATAAGAGACGATGCTAAAAGATAAACACAAATATGTCTACTGGACGAAATTCCGAAAGGACACAAGTCCCCTTCTTCGCCGGTTTCTTTTGGCCGCATCAGGTTTGTTTGTTGTTGCTGCAAGTTTACATATTCTTCCCCTTTTAACCCTCCAAGGCGAAGTTGATTACCTTTTTTTTATCGTAGACCTCAGCTTTGCAGCGATTCTCTTTTTAGAATTTCTCTTAAAAAACAAAGTACCATTAATCATTCGTGTTTTTAGTTTAATCTGTACAACCGTATTCATCTCGGTGTTATCCTATGCGCGAAGTGGTCTTTTAGGTAGCGCTGAAATTTCAATAGCTTTTATGATCGTTTCCTTTTTTGTTTTTCTTCCACCCATTTTAAGTTTAATCTCTTCTCTCCTCGTATCGTTACTTCCTGCTTTATTTGGTGGACTCGTATATCTTTCCTTGATTCGATTCCCTGATTCCTTAGGAATTAGAAATAATAGTCCAAGAGAATGGATTTTTAATTCTATCAGTTTAATTCTATTCTCTGTTTTAACTGGTTTTTTAATCCAAAGACTAAGGTCAAAATTAATTAAAAATATAATTTATCTCAAAGAATCGAGAAGCAAAATATTAAAATCTCAGAAACATATCGATAAACTAGCATTTTATGATTCTTTAACACATCTACCAAACAGATATTTATTTGAAAAATTAATTCAAAATAGAATCAACTCAGGTGTATCAGAATCATTTCTTCTATTGATTAATTTAAAAGGACTCAAAGTAATCAATGCTTTACATGGAATTGGATTTGGAGATCAGATCATTACATTAACAGGCTGTGTATTAAAGTTATATACTGATGAAAAACCAGATGTACTAGTTGCGAGTTTGGGTGGCGATGAATTTATACTTTGGATCGAAAACTCAAGCAAAACCAAAATCGAAGAGGCTATTGTAAAATTTGACCTCAACAATAACGAGTTATTAACTCCAGAACGGTTAGGACATCGATTACAATATAGAGTTTCTGGAATTCAATTTCCCCAAGACGCAACCCACCTAGATGAAATCATACGCAAACTTTCCATCGCGATGAATGTTGCAAAAGACGGGATTTTAACAAAATTGGTTTGGTTCCAATCAGGAATGGAATCAAAGATTGAAAGAGAACAAAAACTAAAGAATTATTTGGAAAAGGCTATCAATGGAGGTAACTTCAAGATAGCTTACCAAGAAAAAGTCGACATTACTTCCAAACAAACGGTAGGACTAGAAGCACTCGCCAGATGGAATCTACCGGAATTTGGAGATGTCCCACCTGATGAATTTATACCAATCATCACCAAATCTGAGTTAATTGTTCCATTTGGAAAATGTATATTTGAAAAGGTAATTTCTCATATTCCAAGATTATTAGAATCTTATGGAAAGAATATACAAATTTCTATCAATATTTCACCCATATTCTTTTTATACCCAAACTTTAATGAATATATCATTCATTATTTATTAGATCACAACATTGATCCTAAACATATCATATTCGAAATTACAGAAGATGTATTCTTAGATGAAATAGAAACCATCCAACAAATTGTAACAGAACTCAGATCGAAAGGAATTTCCGTTTCCTTGGATGATTTTGGAAAAGGCTATTCATCACTTCATTATATGCAAAAAATACAATTTGATGAATTGAAAATTGATAAATCTTTTTTAGATGATATTGCATTTTCTGATCGAAACTTTCTTCTTTTAGAATCCATTTGTCATTTAGCTGACTCATTGGGACTCAAAACCATTGCAGAAGGCATTGAAAACGAAGAGCAACTCCTCCGCCTAAGACAAACCTCTTGTCACGTTGTCCAAGGATATCTTTACTCAAGACCACAAATTCTTTTTGATTGAATGTTATCAAATTAGCGAACTCACTTTGTTTTCAGCTCTTTCTTTAGTTGCAGAGAAAAAACTAATCTGAAACCATAGCCTCTATGGGACAAGGTCATAATCATTCCAATCACGACCACCACTCGCACGATCATCACGACAGCCATAACTCATCTTCATCTAAAAACTTAGCTTGGGCATTTGCGCTTAACTTAAGTTTTTCTCTGATTGAGTTAGTCGGAGGGATTTTTTCCAATAGCATTGCCATTATCTCCGATGCCTTTCATGACTTTGGCGATGCATTGTCTCTTGCCCTCGTTTGGTATTTGCAAAAAGTTTCCACAAAACCAAAAGACAATTATTTTGATTACGGTTACAAACGATTTTCTATTCTTGGTGCCCTCATCATCTCTGTCTTTCTTTCTGTTGGTTCCATTTTTATGATCATTGAATCAATCAAAAGATTCATCACTCCCGAAGAAACAAAAGCTAACATTATGTTTATTCTCGCCATCATTGGAGTTATTGTGAATGGAGCAGCCATGCTCCGATTGAACCATGGTAAATCATTAACAGAGAAAGCAGTGTTCCTTCATTTTCTAGAAGATATTCTTGGATGGATCGCAGTCCTTATCGGAAGTATTGTCATGATGTTTTTCCAATTTCCTTGGTTTGACCCCTTACTTTCATTGGGGATAGCACTATGGATTTTATGGAATGCTTACGGTAACATCAAACAAGTGATGATTGTGATGTTACAGGCAGTTCCTGAATCAATCGATCGAAAAAACTTAATCAGTAGATGGGAAAAAATTAAAGGAATTCACTCAGTACATGATATTAAAATCTGGAGTTTAGACGGTAACCACCATGTTGCTTCTTTGCATGTATTGATAGATAAAACTGTAAAACTAAATGAATTTCAAAAAGTAAAAGAGAAAATTCGAAAGGTAGCTCTAGATTTTGAAATCATCCATACTACCATAGAACTAGAAACAGATGCAGAACAATGTGAGCTCCATTCAAAATGACTTCATTGGTTTAAATTTTTCCAAGGATTGGATTCGTTTGATCCAATCCAAAATTTTTGGATACGACGATAAATCAAATCCGCCTTCCTCGGCTACATGTGTGTAAGCAAATAACGAAATGTCGGCGGTAGTCAGGTAATCTCCAACTAGATACGGTGTTTTTCCCAACTGGGTTTCCATAACCTTCAAAGCTTTATGACCTCCCATTTGTTTCGATTCATACTCTCCACGTCTCTCGGCAGGAATTCCAAGATAATGACGAATGTATCTTGCAACCGCAATATAAGGTTCATGACTGTACTGTTCAAAGAACTGCCACTGAAACACTTTAGCTCTTTCGAATGAGTCTTTAGGAATCAGATCACTTCCTTCTGCTAAAAAATTTAAAATGGCATTGGACTCGGACAAAATCCGTCCGTCGTCTAAAACTAAAATTGGAATTTTTCCATTCGGATTCATTTGCAAAAAAGAATCTGTCCTGGTTTCTCCCTTTTTAGTGTCAATGTCTTGCCATTCATAAGGTATCTGTAAGAAGGAAGCCAAAAGGATTAGTTTGTAGCTATTACCAGATTGTTTATCACCGTAAATTTTCATTTTCCTTCCTATAGAGATCAGGTAAAAAACGTTCGAACTGACCCACCTCTTCAATGTTATGTTTGATCCAAGCAAATCCATGGTTTTTGTCAAAGAACAAAAATTCAAAGATTGGCCGAAAGAGCTTAAAACTAAAGCCTTTCCATCCCACAATCAAACAATTCGCATAATGGGTTCCATTTTCTGTTTCTTTAAAACTATATTCCATTCGAGCAATAGGCAAAATTCCATTCAGACGAGGATTATGAATAAAACCCTCTTCATCCAATTTTTCAATTGAACTCACAACGTTCACTAAATAACTTTTTTGCCTACCTAAGTATTCTACGATTCTAAGTTCAGCACCTGGTCCAATACTCCCATCCGGTTTCCGTTTTTCGTAACTGACATGAACATGGTCTTCCGGATGCCATACATGGTATCGATTATAGACACCTCCCTCATATGTTATATCCCCTTCTAAATGTTGAAACCACCAAACTAACATTTTCGGATTCACTCCTTTTATTTCATCATGGCGAATCCAATATTTAATACGCCCGTCCGGCAAAACTTCTCTTCCTGACTCTGCAGTAGCCACAAGCTTCCGATTCCAACTAATTCCTAACTTTGGCAGTAGTCCCAATTTGACTTTTTTCATTCCATCCCCCAAGGTATAGTAAATGCTATACAACGACATTTCTCATGTAAAGTAATTACTATACAAAAAATCAATCGAAAAAATTGAGAGGAGGGAAAAAATGATTCAAAAGAGCGAATGGAAATTGATGAAACTAACCTTAAAAATACTTCAAAACGAATTTGATGCCTATAAAAATCCACAATCTGAAAAAGAACAGGACATCATCAAGGCAGCAGAAGATGTTTTTGCAGAATTAGGATTTGCAGGTGCTACCACGGCAGAATTGGCAAAAAGCGCCGGCGTTACAGAACGTACGCTTTTTAAATATTTTCCAACAAAGTTTGATTTATACAAAAGGATTTTGTCTGGTTTACTATTGTCCACAATTGTTCCCGGTCATATGTCAGACCTAAAGGAACGATTACTATTGCTAAAACCAAATTTTAAAGATTGGTATACTTCGATTCTCAAAGCTCGATGGGAAGCAGTATCCAAAGAACCAAAAAAAATAAAACTACTACTCGGTGCCCTTCTATTCTCGAAAGAATTCGCTGAGATTTTTGGGATTCTCTGGAAAACAAATTTGTATGATACCTCATTCGAAGCAATTCGCTACTTCCAAGAAATTGGTGAAATCAGAAAGGATTTAGATCCCCATCAAATCGTAAGGAATTCTTTTAGTTTAGGTGCCAGTTTACTCATTACTAAATTTGTATTGGCTCCGAAATTACCAATGGATCCAAAAGAAGAAATCGAAACTCTTTTTGAAATTTTTTATCATGGAATTAAAAAGGATCAATAATCTTTAAATTTTTTTATTTTATTTTCTCTTCCCTTATCTGTTTTTCTTTTTTTGGAAGTAACAAAGTCACTTTTCCCTTAGTTAATAAATTGTTTGCAACCTCTTCCGCTCCTTTTCCGTTTCCTAAATAATAATCCAATCTACCCTCACCGGTAATGGCATTTCCACGGTCATGCACAAACACCAAACGATCGTTTGCCTGTTCGCTTCCCGATTGAAAGGATAGAAGGATAGGAAATCCTAAAGGAATTTTTTTGTCCATCGCAACAGAACGAAAAGGAACTAATCGAATTCCGCCAGTTCCGAATGGCCCAAGGTCTTCTTCCATTATTTTGGGATTTGTTTGAGTTTCTTTTTCAAAGAATATATACCTAGGATTTTTTAATATCGCCTCAGTGACTTCTTTCGGGTTTGATTGGATACAATTTGATAAATGGTATGGTTTCAAACTGGGACAAATTCCTTTAAGATAAACGGAAGGACTGATATAATTCTGACCATTGTCCCCTGCATAATTGATACGAAACAATTCGTTTGTCTCCGTTTGAACCAGTGCTGATCCTTCTAGTTGTGCTAAATGTAAGTCGGTTAAACGTAAAAACACAATTGGTTTTGAATATTTTTCCCAAATGGACTTTTCTTTCCATCTCTCCCGAGGAAAGTGAATTGGATTTTCTAAAATTCTATTATCTGACTTCGTTACGGGTTGAGATAATGCTGGGTATTGGTATTCTCCTTCTGGTTTGGTTTTTCCATAAATTCGTACTTCATAATATCCTGTTATAGTGGGTGGCCCATCGGAAGGACTTAAGTTTACCAGCTTAAATCTTTTTTTTATTTCATCCTGAATTTGATGATCTGAAAAGTCATGGACTATCGTTTGAAGTTCCGCTAAGGACTTGAGGATCTCCCTGTTTGTATACTCCTCTTCCAAAAAACGAAATTTTATATCCTTGGGCATTCGTTTGAAATACAAAATCGACTCCCTGAGTGCAGACTCCAGATTCGCAGACTGAGAAAAAAGGGGGAGTTTTCGGTTTCGGTTCTGGGCGGTTTGAGAAAATAAAGAAAGCGTCGTAAGTAAGCCGATCACAAAAAACAATGAGTTTCTTTTGAACGTCGCACGAAACGGTAAGTGACTCGCCCAAACCAAAGTTTCTACCTTATGTCTCATAAGATAGCCTCTGTCCAATCATTTTTCCCAATTCCCCTTGACTTCCATGAGGGTACCAAAAACCTTTCAAAAGACCTCATATTTTTGCGATCATATATAGATAAATTAGGTGTTTCATGAAACGTACGTACCAACCGAGTAATATTAAACGCGTGAGAACTCACGGATTCCGAACTAGAATGGCTACCCCAGGTGGAAGAAATGTGATAGCCTCCAGAAGAAGAAAAGGACGCGCTAAATTGACTGTTTCCGACGAAAAAATCGGGAGAAAGTTCTAATTTAGGAGCTTCCTTCGGAGACCCTTCACGACCCAACCAGAATCCAGGAACTCTTTCGTCAGAATCGTAAAATGGGCAGGCCACCGATGCGATGGCTTGTTCGAAAAAACGGCCTTCCTTTTGCCAGTTTTCTATTTTGTCCCGATAAAACTCACAAAACAGCCGTTGAACGTAACCGTTCCAAACGAATCCTGAGAGAACTGGTTCGGAAACATCTTCCTGCTTTTCCAATAGGATACGATTATGCTTTATTGGCGCAGGTAGGATTTGCGAAGTTATCTAAGGAAGACCGAGAGGTTTTTTTCCTTTCGGTTCTAAAACAATTCCCATGAATCGGCTGTTTTTGGTTCTTATTTACCTCTACAAAAAACTGCTGTCCCCCCTATTGCCTCCGGCTTGCCGGTTTACCCCAAGTTGTTCCGAGTACGCCAAACAAGCATTTGAAACCTACCCATGGTACAAAGCGTTTGTTCTTAGTGTGATTCGAATTTCTAAATGCCACCCCTATCACGAAGGTGGGCATGACCCTTTACCGAAATCCTTTAACAAGAGTTAACTTATGCAAAATGATTCCACTAACAGACAAAGTCGTTTATTCCTCGCGCTATTCCTCAGTTTAGCAGTATGGATGGGGATAAACTATTTCTTCTTTCCTCCGCAAACTCCAAAACCAAAAACCGCGGATGAAGTTTCAAAAGAAAACTCTGACAAAGAGAAAACTACAGGAAAACCTGCGGATCCGAAAGCCGAACTAAAAAAACCTACAACGGAAACCACTAAATTAAATCCTGTAAAAACAGAAGATGTAAAAACGTTCTCTCTAAAAACAGATTCCTTCCTAGTGCATTTTTCTAGTTTAGGTGGTCGAATCACTGAATACTACATCAAAGACCATAAAGAACCAGACGGTTCAGAATTTGCGATAGCGAAAGATCCTAAGTTTGAAATCGAATTTGATGGAAAAAAAGAAAAGGCTGTGGAACTTACAAGAGGACAAGGTTTTGACTTCAACATTATTGAAGACAAAGACACCATTCCTTTTTCCGCTTATAACTTAGTAAACTTTAGTTCTAGTTATAATGCCGAAACAAAAACGGTCATCTTCGAAGCACCTTCATTAGATGGTAAATTTACAATCCAAAAGAAATTCCAATTTTTTCCTTCCGAAAACTATTTCAAATTTCATTTAACTCTAAAAAACAAAACAACAGAAACAATCAATGTTTCTCCCACTAAGTCGGATGTATTTTTTAGATCATTTAGTTCCCTTGGACCAGTACTTAAGAAAAAAGAAGACTTTAATGATAGGGACAATGCTCATTACTTTCGTTACTACTATTTAGATGGAAGTTTTAAAGACCACGTAGATGGAACAAGCACCCAAGGATTTTTTGATAACCTATTTGGTTCCAACGAAGGAAAAGACACTCGTTACGAAATTAAAAAAGGTTCAACTGACAAAGTGGACTTTGTGGGAACAGGAAGTCGTTATTTTATTGGGGTCATCGATCCGTTAAATGAAAGTCCAGCAGGAGTACTTCTCGACAATCGCAAAGGGAATGAAACGGGAGTTCTCTTAGTTTACGACAACTGGAAACTTGGTCCCGGCGAAGAAGTAAACTTGGATTATGCGGCTTACGTAGGAGTCAGAGAACTTGACGGAACCGCTTTCCGTGATAGCAAACTTGATCCAAAAATCAACAAAGACTCAGTATTTGTTGGTCTCAGTGATTCACTCGACAAATCATTCAACCAAGGGATTACAACCCCACTTCGAAACGGAATCGTTTGGATCTTAAAAAAGATCTACTTGGTCATTCCTAACTACGGTTGGGCTATTGTTATTTTTGCGATCCTCTTCAAATTAGCATTCTATCCGCTGAACAAAAAACAGGCGGAATCAATGAAGAAGATGCAAGAGTTATCTCCGCAGATTAAACTCATCAATGAAAAGTATGCGGATGATCCAAAACTCAAACAAGAAAAAACAGTAGAGTTGTACAAAAAGAACGGAACCAATCCTATGGCGGGTTGCCTTCCGATGCTCATCCAAATTCCTATCTTTATCGCACTTTATACTGCGTTTTCTGATACAGTGGATCTTTGGAATTCCCCATTTTTATGGATCAAAGATTTGAGTGAACCAGATACAGTTTACACAACTCCCAAGTTAGCTTTTATTGGTGCCCTTGCCATCAACATCCTACCACTCATCATGGTAGCAACCCAAGTAGTTCAGTCTCGAATGACAACTGTCTCTACAGACCCGAACCAAAAAATGATGATGTATATGATGCCTGTCATCATGTTATACTTCTTCTGGTCAATGCCTGCCGGTGTAACCATGTATTGGACTATGCAAAACATCCTCTCCATTGCCCAACAAGTGTATACAAACAAGTTTGGAAAATCGGAAGACAAAAAACCAAAAAATAATGGGCCAGAACCAGCAAACAACGCTACGACGGTAGCCCGACCTGGATTTAGAAACCAGAACAAAAAGAAAAAATGAAATCATTGTTTAACAAGGAAGATCACAGATGAATAATTACATTTTCGAAGCCGAAGGAAAAACTAAAAGTGAGGCGGAAGAATACTCTTTAGAAACTCTTCGCCTCCAACCAGGCGATTTACGATTCGAAGTAGTTGATTCCGGAAAATCCGGATTTTTGGGAATCACACAAAAAAAACCGGCCGTTGTACGCGCGTTTGTTGCCAACAACGACATCCCATCCGAAAAAATCATCCACGGAGTGATCATTACCATTTTGAAAAAAATGGGAATACCTGCGGAAGTAGTGGGAATGGGTGACGTAGATGGAAAAATCTATGTCGAACTTACTAGTAAAGAATCTGGACTCATCATTGGAAAAAGAGGGGGCACATTAGATTCTCTCCAGTTCCTTTTGAACTTAATGGTAGACCCAAGAATTCGCCACAATAGAAAAATTGTATTAGATATTGAATCTTACCGCGACAAACGCGAGTTATCTCTCATTCGATTGGCAAAATCAGTTGCGGCATCGGTCATCAAATCAGGAAGGTCTAAACTTTTAGATCCAATGAATCCTTTTGAACGAAGAATTGTTCACATGGCAATCCAAGAAGACGAAAGAGTTTTCACTAGATCCGAAGGAAACGGAACTTTCAAAAGAGTCCGTGTTATCTCTGCAAAAGAAAAACATAAATATAAAGATTTGGAAGATCCTTCTAAAAAAGGCCTTCCTGTAGAAGACTTTGCAGACGGAGTAGACCAAGAAGATCTTGATTGATACCATTGCGGCATTGTCCACTGCCTCAGGTCCCGGAGCGATTGGCATCCTTCGGGTATCGGGCTCTGCCGTATTGCCCATTGCCCTTTCTGTTCTCCAAAAGAACGCCTCTCCTCTCACCGAAGAATTTATTAAAAACCAAAAGCGAACTGCTATTTTCTGCGATTTTGTAGATGCAGAGAAACAACTCGACCAAATTGTATTTTTCTATTTCCCATCACCTAACTCCTATACAGGTGAAGACTTAGCAGAGTTTCATTTACATGGAAATCCAATCCTTCTCAAACGTGGATTACAAATCCTTTTTGAAAAGGGAGCCCGCCCGGCACAGAAGGGTGAGTTTACCAAAAGAGCTTATCTGAATGGAAAAATCAATCTATCCGGTGCAGAAGCCATCAGTCGACTGATTGAAGCACGTTCTCGATATGAATTAGAACTAGCTCAAAAAAATGTTTTTGGTGAAATCACAAAGTTAAGTTCCAAAATCAGAAGTGATCTGATTTCACTCAAAGCAGAGTGCGAAGCTGAAATTGATTTTTCCACAGAAGACCTTACCTTTGAAAGTTTGGAAGAAAGAAAAAATCGAATGGTCTCACTCAAGAATCTTTGTTCGAAGTTAATCCAAGATTCAGAACGAGCAGAAACTTTGATTTTACAATCTACCGTCGTTTTATTTGGAGAACCCAACACGGGAAAATCCAGCTTAATGAATTTACTCATTGGTAAGGATCGTTCGATAATCTCCGACATTCCCGGGACTACCAGAGATTATATCGCAGAAGAATTGAGTTTGGATGGAATCCCCATTCGGCTTGTGGATACGGCCGGTATCCGAGAAACTTCGGATAACATTGAACAGATGGGAATCGAACGAAGCAAACGAGAAGCCGACAGTGCTAATGTGAAACTACTTCTCATTGACAGCTCCCAACCATTCGACAAAAGTTCGTTTTTATCAAAACATAAAGAAAGACTCCATGGTGCCATCCTTGTTGCCAATAAAATTGATCAAAAGCAGAATGATTGGAATCGGAATCAGTTGGAAAGCCTACAAAAAGAATTTGAGTTAGAGATTACGGAAATTTCTTGTAAAACAAAAGAAGGAATTTCTCATTTATTAGAACTTTTAAAAACAAAACTCACATCCCAAGATAACGCAGAAGATGTAGTTTTGTTAGAAGATAGACAAAGGTATCACATTCAAAAAATCGAAACTAGTCTATCAGAAGCCGTCCATCTTATGGAAGATGGAGCTCCCGCAGAAATTTATATCCAAGAGATCAATTCTTCCCTGAAAGAAATTGGTGAAGTCAACGGTCATGTGGACAATGAAGAAATTCTAGGCAGAATTTTTAGTAAATTTTGTGTAGGTAAATAATTCACAAAAACCTCTAAATTTACGATTGTCTAATCGTCCAAATAGTATCTAATTGGTCGCACATTCGATACGAGGTAAAAAATGAAAAAATTTCTTGTGATTCTCACTCTATTCTCTTTCAGCACTTTTGGTCTGTTTGCTCAAACAGAAGCAGACGAAGAACCTACGATGCAAGCCGATGAAGCTTCTGAAACCGTTAAACCTAAAAAAGAAAAAATGAACAACAAAGACGGTGAGAAAAAAGAGAAAAAGAATAACAAAGATGGCGCAAAAAAGGCTAAAAAAGCTAAGAAAGCCAAAAAAGAGAAAAAAGCAAAAAAAGACGCTGAGTAATCTTTTCGTCTCATCTCAAACCAAAACCCCTGGAAACAGGGGTTTTTTTATGCCCTAAAAAACCAAATGAAACCATTCGCCAAAATTACCACCTATCTACCGTTAACTGCATTTATCCTAGTAACAGTTTTTTGTTCTAGTTCGAATGAAAAAGAAACCATATCCTCTCTAAGAAAGACCATTAGATTTGATTTGAAACTCAAATCGATTCCCAAGGAATTAAAAGGGGAAACTATTTCTTATTCACTGAAATTTTATTTTTGCCCTTCAACGATTGCTAAAGACTGTTATACGCCTGTATCAATACATTCATATAAATCAAATCGACCCATTGGATCATCTCTGGAACAAATTACATTTCCTCAAGAATTACCAAACAATTGGACACATCTCGCAATTAGCATTGAAGGAATTCAAAAAGTCCATGGAAAGTACTCTCCTGGCCACAATCCTTATTGGATTCAAAATACAGATTCTCTTTCGAAGAATCCTAACATAAGACATGAGTTTACTTTTGTAAGTCAAGAGAACTTAATTTCCGATCGCAAACAAGAAGAGCTCGCTGCAAAGTTTTCACCCATTCTTGTCTTTCATAAAGATAAAAAATACTTACCAACTAATATCGAAAAGTATGCAAACTATTTTCAGTCAAAAGAATACACACTTCCGAATAAGGACATTCGCCGTAAATCCCTTGGACAAACCACATGGAACTATGTGAAATTTCCTGACTTAAGGGAAACAGAAAAACAAACCCATTTGTATTATCATGTGCGTTATGCCAATACAACTGTCTCTGGAACACAGAAGGAAGCGCTTCCTGGATTTAGAGACAATGGTAATTATTGGTATGAAGTGGGGAATGGAGATATGGTCATCTCCTATTGGATTTGGTACGATTGGAATGAAGGGCCAACTAAGTTTGGCAATATCCACCAAGGCGATTTAGAATCCTATGCACTCCTTATATCTAGAGATGGAAAACCAAAACGAATTTTACTCACAGGCCATGACCATATCCTGCTTGATACAGATTTTAGAAATATTAACTCTATAAAAAATCACCCAATCCTTTATGTGGCGAAAGGCAATATGGGTTCCGATGGAGGGAATCCAACATCAGCTTATGGTGATTATACGGTTAAACTACATGCAGGGAATGCCTTGTTTAATTATATTTCTGATCCTTGGGATGTGTTTCCAAGTTTGAATCCAGAAACTTCTATCCTGATTGTTCCCAAAGATTTATCGGAAAAAGATTTAACCAGCGTTAAAATTGGTTCAGGACTCAAAGATAATACAGTCTCTTTAGATGATTCAGAATCCAAAGGCATCACCGAACCAACACGTTATGTTGACGCACGTAAAATGATCAAACAAAGAATCGAAAGGTTAGTGGCTTGGGAAGAACCGGGTTGGGTGGGCCAGACAGCAGACAAAGACCCTGACGGCCATCATAGGGTAGATCCGAAGTTGGCATCTTTCTTTCGATTTTCAGGTAGGCTCGGTAAACATCCCCGGTCGGATTTAAGAATTGGTGAACTCCACCAATACGGCGAATCGCCAGAGAATGCACCTTTCAAAACCAATATAGAACAACATTATACCTTTGAAAGTCCAAAGTCTGACCGGACTCACACAGACCGAGAAGGAAATTATGGGCCTAAGTTTTTGGGAGATGATTCCACTCCGCAAAAATAATTGGATCAGATTAGATCAACTAACTTTGCTTTGGTTAATTCTTCTGGTTTAAATGGTTTTTCTTTTTTGATGTAGTCGATCATCTCTTCTCGGTGGGAATACCCGGCCCCGAGGATTGCTTTTTTGATGACAAAGTCTTTCCAAGTTTTCAAACTATGGCCAAACTTTTCGCGGTCCAAGAGTCGTGTGATGGATTCTTCATTCTCTCCCCAAACAAAGGGATTCGCACCTGCGTCTAGTAGATCTATCAAACATTCCACGGCATCGGCAGAAGCTGCTAAAAACAAAGCGGTGTTTCCCAAATTGTCTTTTGTTTCTAAAGAAAAATCTCCCTCCTCCAAAAGATAAGAACAAAGATCATATAAATTTCTTTCTGCCACTAAATGAAGTGGTGTTTTTCCTTCGCTGTCTTTATGTTCGATCGCATTCGGAAATTTATGGAATAGATTCGTTACAATTTCCATTCGATCTTCCGCGATCGCTTCTAAAAATACAGAACGGCCCTCTTCGTTTCGCAAGGAGAGAACCTCCTCTGTTAAGGAATCAGAGATCACTTCCCAAAGTGGTTCGGCGGATTCAAGGACAGAGAGATGAAAGATGGTATTTCCATTTTTGTCACGGGTCAGAAGGTGAGGTGAGTGTTTCCAAACAGAAAACGTTTCTACAAGGATATGTAGAAAGGATTCTTTGTTTTGACTGATGATATCAAAGATTACATTGCCTGGAGTGCGGTAAGGAAAAGCGGGATCGGCACCCTGTAAGATAGCATACCGAAACAAATCCTCATTCTCCATCTTGAACATCCAAGAGAGAGGATTTGTTCCATAGGAATCTAACTCATTAGGATCAGCGCCTGCACGGATCTCACTCTCCCATTCTTCGATACTTCCCGACTTGGCAACGTTTATCAAACTCATTTAGGTTATGATACGCGTTTCCTCACAGAAGTCGATTTTTTAACGGAAGATTTCTTTGGGAAGGAACCAAGAATTTTATCAAAACCTTTTTTGGTTTCAAAGGTTAGAAATTGAATTGGTGCTTTGTCTTTTGTCGGGACCAAACTCATCGCCCGTTCGGAAAGGGCTGTGATGGTCAAACTTGGGTTCACTCCTAAATTGACTGTGAGCATGGAGGCATCACAAACACGTAGGTTCTTATAACCAAACACTTTGTTTTCCATATCGATCACACCCCGTTCAGGAGAATCGGCCACAATGCAACCTCCCATAATATGACCTGTAACAGGTGCATTGAGAAGGGTATCATTAAAAGAACTTCGCGGAATCCCACCAACAATCTCAGCTAGTTTTCTTGCAAAAGCATTGGCAATAGGAATGTAAGTTGGAGTTGGTTCCCCAGTTGACAGGGCAGAGGTAATTGTTTTTTGAAAAGGCCAAATGAACCGTCTTTTTCGTACAAGTCGTACGCTATTATCAACCGTTTGCATCACAAGTAAAATGATAGAATTTTTTGCAAATCCAATGGGATTATGAGATTTCAAAAAATAAAGAGGATGGCGAATCATCGTCCAAAAGAATTTGAGTGGTCTTGGAAAAATTCCTCCTCCATCCGTCATCACGCTGGCAAGGACTCCAAAAAAATCTGATCCCTTCGAATACCGAACCGGTTCGATATGTGTATTTTCATCGGGATGGACAGAAGAGGTGATCGCAATGCCTTTAGAATAATCGGCGCCCTTACTTGCAGGAACAGTCACTGGTAAAACCGTTTCACTATTGGTTCGAACTGTATCACCTAACTTCTCAGACAAACGAATCATTTTGTTATCTTGTTGCATCTTAAGTAAAAGACCAACGGTTCCCATCACACCAGCAGATAACACCACTTGTTTGGAACGAAGTTTTCTTTTTGGAGAACCAAACCAACCGGTTGTGCTCCTTGTTTCCAATTCATATCCAAATTCTCCACTCGCTTCTGGATCAGGAATGCCTTTTTGATTGATAGGAATGAGTGAAGTGACTTTGGTTTCAGGAAGGATAACGGCTCCCAACTTTTCGGCTAAGAATAAATAGTTTTTATCCAAAGTGTTTTTTGCGTTATGGCGACAACCCACCATACAACCACCACAGAAGTTACATGGATCACGGTCTGGACCTTCACCTCCAAAAAAAGGATCCTTGGGATCTTTTTTATTCCCAAAATAAATTCCCACAGGAGTTCTGCGGAAAGTATCTTCCTTACCAAAAGTTTTTGCTGTTTCTAAAAGGAGACGGTCTGGTTCCCAAAGTTGGGGATTTTCGGTCACACCAAGCATGTGTTTCGCAATATCATAATATGGCAATAAAGCTTTTTCCCCACCCATTTTTGAATACAAAGGAGAGTTTAATACTTTTGAGGAAGGAACGTATAATGTACAAGCATACACCAATGAACCACCACCAACGCCCGATCCACTCACAAGTAAAAAGTCATTGAGTAAATTGATTCTTTGGATTCCATAAAAACCTAGTTTCGGCATCCAAAGATACTTACGTAAACTCCAATTGGTTTTTGGAAAGTCTGTAGCCTTCCAACGTTTTCCCGATTCAATCACCAATACCTTATAACCTTTCTGAGACAATCGATAAGCGGAAACAGATCCTCCAAAGCCAGATCCAACTATAATAAAATCGTACTCATAATTTAGCTCTTTTGGAATGGATTGACTCATGGTTCGTTTTTCCTTGTTTGTGGTGCGTAAGCGAAACCGAGTCTGCAAAGGAATTCAATTCCTGTCAATTCGCTCTTACCGAATCTGATAAAAACTTCTAGCCGAAAGTTATAAATCCGTTTAAATCGGTTCATGCCTGAGATCAAAAAACAAATCCCTCTACTCAAATCTGACGGAACCCTCACTGAAGAAGGTTGGGCAAGGTCCCCTCTTTGGACTTACAATCGCGAAAGTATCGCAGCCTCCGCACTAAAAATTAAAGAATGGGATTATTATTCGGTTCTATCCCCTTCTAAAGATTTTGGAATTACATTCACTGCATCTGATTTAGGTTATGCGGGACTATTTGCCATTTGTTTTTTAGATTTTAAACGAGGAACATTCAAACAAATTGATACTCTTTCTGTTCTACCTTTAGGAAAAACAGGATTCCCTCGTGTGAACAGTAGTGGGGTGGTTCAGTTTGAAGACAAAAAACTTCGCCTCCGATTTGAAGTGATCAATGGAAAACGAATTTTAGAATTTGAATCCAAATCGTTTGATGCACCGGATGGTACCAAAGGGATCCAAGGAAAAATTGAACTCACCGAACCAAAAATGGAATCGATGAATATTGCCACTTCTTGGAAAGAAAACAGAAAAGCATTTTATTATAATACTAAAATCAATTGTATGCCGGCCTCGGGCCAAGTGCAAGTCGGGAATACAATGTATCAATTTGATCCCAAAAAAGATTTTGGAGCATTAGATTGGGGCCGAGGTGTATGGACTTATAAAAATAGATGGTATTGGAGTTCTGTATCCGCTTGGATTAAAGGAAAACCATTTGGCCTCAATTTAGGATATGGATTTACTGATAGAACTCCCGCCTCGGAAAATACAATTCTTTATGACGGAATCATTCATAAATTGGATGAAGTCAAATTTATCATTGATACCGAAAACTATATGGCTCCCTGGAAGTTCACATCCAATAACAACCGTTTGGAATTGGATTTTACACCCATTGTCGATAGAAAATCTTATATGAATTTTTTAGTCATTAAAACCATCCAACACCAAGTGTTTGGAAAGTTTAATGGAACTGTAGTTTTAGATAATGGGGAAAAACTGAAACTCGAGAACATCCTCGGTTTTGCCGAAGATGTTCTAAATCATTACTAAAGAGTTTTACTTTCTTTTCTTTAGTTTGTAATAAGCAGAGAAACTGGCCGGGATAAAGATCAGGGACCCAAAGGTTCCAAATCCAAGTCCCCAAGCCAAGGAAAGTGTCATGGGTATGAGTAAAGGATCCGATCCACCGATCGCATAAGCAGTCGGGATCATACCTGCCATTGTAGTCATGGTGGTGACTAAGATAGGCCGGAACCGCTCAGAAGATGCCGTGATGAGAGATTCATACAACCCTTCCCCTTTCGCTTGGAATTCTTGGATTGTATCCACAAGTACGATGGATGCGTTTACGATCACTCCAGCAAGACCAATGATACCAATCATTGCAAGAAAACTAAGTGCCTTACCGGAAATCAAAAATCCAAATACCACTCCCACAAAACCCAATGGAATTGATAACAAAATGAGAATTGGTTTTTTGATGCTATTGAAAATGATCGCAAGGATGGCAAAAATTCCGAAGAGTGCAAGTACTCCTGCTACCAGAAGGGAAACCATGGACTTAGCAGTTTCTTCTTGTTCCCCTCTAAATTTAATTTTATAGCCAGGATATTTTTTTCCAATGTTTCCAAACTCATCTACAATTTTTCCATTCACAATAGAGGAACTTGTAACGGCTTCATTGACATCAGCAAGGACAGTGATGGCTTTTTCATAATCGTTATGATATAAAGCCTCTATCCCTTGAACAATCGTTTTTGTAGTGACTGCTGTAATTGGTGTTAGGAGACCAAATTTATTCGAAATCTGAATTGAATCTAAATCTTCAATTCCATCTCGGAACCTATCATCGTTTTGGATAATGATTCGAACTTCATCCTTTCCCTTACGAAGGTTAGATGCTTCGAGTCCGTCCATAGCTGTGCGAACATAGTAGGCAGTAATTTCTGTATCGATTCCGGTAATTGCTGAGGCTGTGTCCTTCACTCGAATTTGAATTTCTTCTCTACCTGGTTTGTAATCATCATTGATGTTGATCACTCCCTCTTGTTTTTTGAGGAAACCTTGCATCTCATTAGAAATTTGTTTTAAAACTTTGTAATCACGACCTTCGATGGCAACCGTTACGGCAGCCCCGATTGGAGGGCCGTTCACAACCAAATCGACCATCACAGAAACCGCGTTGGGTAACTTTTTTAACTCGGGTTCTAATTCACCAAAAATTTCCTGAGCTGTGCGGTTTCGTTCTGTTTCTGGAACTAAAATGATCTGTGCCATTCCGAGTTGTTCCCCAATCCGAGTGAGTGGGTCTGTAGGGTCCGTTTGTTGGATTCCTATTTTTAGAATGATACTTTGGACTTCTGATTTTGGAATTTTATTCAAAATTGGTTGGAAGTATTGCAGTTGTTTTGCGGTCTCTTGAGAAGAAAAATCGGGAGGAAATTCCGCACGAACCAAAACATAATCAATCCCTTCTTTCGGAAACAAATTGAAATTCATCAGTCCGACAAGTCCACAAGAAGACAAAAAAACAATAAGAATCGAACCTAATGTAAGGAATGGACGTTTGACAACTCGTGTAATGAAACGTGTGAATCCTGATTTTAAAGACTCAAACCCATTGTCTAAAATTGCGCGAAACCGATCACGGTGTTTGGAACGTTTTTTGACTTCATGTGATGTGAACTGTGCATACCGAACAGGAAGTAATAAAAATGATTCAAATAAGGATAAAGTTAAAGCAACAATCACCATAAAAGGAATCTGCCAAATGAATTTACCCATAATCCCTGACATAAATGCCATTGGCAAAAATGCAGCAACTGTTGTTAAATAAGAACCAATGATGGGAACAAAAAGCTCACTGGCCCCAAGAACTGCAGCTTCTCTTGAATCCATTTTTCTGGATCTATGTTTATAGATATTTTCTGAAATAATAATACTATTATCAACTAACATCCCCAGGGAAATGATAATCCCAAGCATGGACACTAAGTTAAAGGAAACATCAAAAATCGGAAAAGCAATGGTAGTTGCAAAAAGAGTCAATGGTAACGAAAGACTTGTGAGTAGGGAATCTTTAAAACTAAAGAAGAGAATTAGGACCACCACAACCAAAAACAAACCTTGAAGTGAATTGGTAATCACCACATCCAATCGTTTGATCGCACGGGCCCCTTCATTGTTTAATTCCGTAAACTGAATGTTAGCTGGAATTTGTTTCTTTAATTCTGCAACTCGTGCCTGGACCGCTTCCACTGTGCGAATGATGTCTGCACTATCCTTCTTAATGATTTGTAAAACATAAGCAGGTTCCCCATTCACAATGGCAACCACCCGTGGCCTTTCATAAGTATCTTTTACATTGGCAACCTGTGATAAAAGAATCGTATTTCCTGTTTCATTTGAACGAATGGGGATATTTTTAATATCATTAATCTCACTGATCTCACCAGTAACTCGAATGTCCTGGGTGATGGGCCGCAAAAAAGATCCTGCAGGAACACTGATATTTCGTTTGGAGATTGCATTGATGATATCAGAAAAACCAAGAGTATAACGTTTCTTTAAGTCTGGATCAACACGAATCCGCCACTCCTCTTTTCTTTTTCCAAAAGCATCCACTCGAGATACCCCAGGCACTTTTCGCATCTCATCTTCAATGAAACGGCCCATTTCCTGAAGTTCCATCTCATTCATTGCACCATGGATTGCCATCTCTAACACAGGAAAGTTGGAACTCTTTTGTTCTGTTACGATGGGTCGGTCTTTTACCGTGGAAGGTAAATTGGTCACACGATCCACAGCACGTCTGATATCGTTCACAACACCATCTGGGTTATTGTGTTCTAAATCGATTTTGATACTGATATCGGATTCAGAGTTTCGAGAGATAGAACGAACCGAGTCTAATCCTTCTACCTCGCGTAACTTTTCTTCGATGGGAATGGTTACTTTTTTTTCCACATCCACTGGACTGGCACCAGGATAAACAGTAAGGACACGCACTTGACGAAAGTTTACTCTCGGAAATGCTTCTCGTTTCATAGAAAGCACAGAGATCATTCCCGCAAGGAACAAAAATATAAAAACCAAATTAGCAACTAATGGTTTATAGACGAAGAAATGGATAATTTTTTTCATAAATATAATTCGATTTAATCAACCTAATGATCTTGAATGCCTGGTCAAGATGAAATGGGAATCTATTGGCTATGTTTTTCTGATTCGCGTTCTTTTAATACAGTTTCAATCACTTCTACAAAAACCGAAGTGTCTTGAGCTCCACTCACGGCATACTTTCCCCCGACGATAAAATACGGAACTCCGCTAATTCCATTTTGGTGGTAGTAGGAAATTTCTTGTCGGATATTTTCTTTGAGTTCTGGATCTGTAAATACTGCATCAAACTTAATACGATCTTTATAAACTGGTTCGGCTACCTTCCAAATCATTTCTTTGTCCGTGAGATCTTTTCCCTCGGTAAAGTTAGCAGAAAAAAACAAATCCACCAACTTCGCTTGTTCTTCTAAGGTAGAAAGTCCAGCTACCAGTGCATGTAACACCAATGTGTTCGTAGCCTTAGGAATGGCATCGAACTGAAAGGAAATACCAACATCCTTTCCAATTTGAGTTAACCTTTGCCAAGCTCCATCCAACCGGTCTAAACTTCCAAATTTCTGTGTTAGGTGTTCTTTATAATCAATTCCGGCTTCTGGAATTTCGGGAGACAATTGAAAAGGCCTCCATCGAACCTGTGGATCGATTTTATCTCCTACTGTTTGGAGAGCCAACTCCAGTTTCTTTTTTCCTACATAACACCAAGGGCAAGCTACATCGGATACGATATCAATGGAAAAAGGTTCAGAGTTGGTTGACATTTAAGGTTAGACTCCCTTTCAATTAAGGTCTAAATCCAGAAATGGGAAAATTATGAAGCTCACAAGAAAAAGATTTCTATTTAACAGTTTTGCCTCCGGTGCCTTGGTTTCCCTGTCCACAATACAAAGTGAATTGTATGCCTATTCGTCTGGGGATGCGACCCTTCACAGGAAAGACCCCCTCGGGTATGCCGAATCTTTAGGTTTTACCAAACCCTTAGACCAAATTCTCATCACAGCTCTCCTCGCTCCCAATTCTCATAATTCCCAACCATGGAAAATCAAGCGGGTATCGGATTCGGAATTTTTACTTTTTGGGGATGGAGAAAAACAACTCCAGGAAATTGATTCCCTAAATCGCCAATTCTTTCATACCCAAGGGGCTTTTTTAGAGTTAGCTCATCTAACGGCCGATAAACTTATGTTTGATACGAAAATTACTTACTTCCCCAAAGGAAAACCTAGCTCCCAAACCTTTCCCCTAAACCCCGTTGCCAAATTTGAAATTTCTCCCAAATCCAAATGTGTTCATGACTTTTTATTTTCCGGTCTTCCCAACCGCCGAATGAATCGGTCCGTTTACTCGGGCCCAATGATTACTGAGGAAGAGATTGCTGACCTAAAAATGTTAACAGGTCCATCCAAACATAAATTACTCTTTCTCAATGATCCTAAAATTTTAGAATCGATTCTTCCTCTACTCGATTCTGCCTTTGCTATGGAAACAAATCGCGCTGCATCCAATGAGTTAAATCGAAAGTGGTTTCGTGTTTCCAAAGAGGACATCTACAAGAAACGAGATGGACTCACCCTAGAAGGAAATGGACTTTCGGGAATCAAACTCTGGTTAGCCAAAACATTCTTCGTGGATTTATCGAAGGATGCTTGGCATTCCGAATCTGCCAAAGAAGCGGGAATCCAAATGTTCCAGAACCAAGTGTATTCTTCCAAAGCATTGGTTTTCTTTATCACAGAAGGATCCGATGAAGAACGTACTTGGATAGAAACGGGTAGGGATTTTATGCGCCTAACATTGGCCTGTGCTGTGCGTAACATTGCCTTCCATACCATGAACCAAGCTGTCGAAGATTATCCAGAAAGTCGAATCTTCACCAAACAACTAAAAACGATACTTGGATTAAAACCAAAAGAACAAATCCAATTGATTGCCCGAATGGGAAGAAGTTCTTATGATTATGATTCTCCAAGACGAGACATCGAAAGTTTTTTAATTTAGAGATTAGGAAAATGAACAACACCTGCAGACTCAAAAGCAGGTTTGGAAAACAAATACCCTTGGTAGAGATGGATTCCCATATCTACCAAAACTTTTAATTCCTCAAGGGTTTCTACTCCCTCTGCAATGACGGCAATGCCAATTTCACGACAAACTCCCGCGATTGCATTCGTTAATTTTTGGGCCACAGGATTCAGATGAATGTTTCGAATCAATTCCATATCTAATTTGATGAGATCAGGTTGGAATTTTGCAAGTAGGTTGAGTCCCGAATAACCAGAACCAAAATCATCTATCGCAGTTAAAAAACCATACTGTTTGTATGCTTTAAAGATTTTTATGATATGGTCGTGGTCTTGTACTTCTTCCCCTTCGGTTAACTCAAACACCAATCGGTTGAGTGGAAATTGAAATTCACGACTTGCTTCTAAGGTTGTACGAATACAAGTTTCCGGTTGGTAAATGGCATTGGGTAAAAAATTAATATTTAAATAAGAGGGTATTTGGATCTGGCTTGCGAGTTGGATCGCCTTGATCCGACAGGCCTGGTCAAACTGATACCTGTTAGTTGCATTTACCTTAGAAAGAATCGAATATGCAGATTCTCCTGAATTTCCTCGAACCAATGCCTCATGAGAATAAACCGTTTTTTGGTTCCAGTCCACGATGGGTTGGAAAGCCATCGTAAAAGAAAAGTCAAGGCCCGCACCGCTGCGACATTCCGCACAACTGTACAATTTTGGCACTTTCCCTTCGGGAGTGTTAACAAGTTGGTCTTCGGGAAATTTGAATTTCATCATACCGTTACTCGATTTAGACGAAATCTAAAGATAAAAACGAAATTTGAAAATTAGAATTTTGGAAGTTTTCCGAGCACATACCAGATCACTACCAAAAATTGAAAGATAGCTGTGACAAGTAAGATGCTATAAGGTTTTGCATCCACTGCCTTACCTGAACCAATCCTCGCACCGAAGATCCCACCAAAACTTCCCACAAGGGCAAGTTCCAAATGCAACTTTCCTTGCATAAAAAATAATACACTCGTTCCAAACGAAGTGAGAAAAATTCCTAAAAAGGAAGTGGCAACTGCTTCCACGGGACTCATACGAAAGTAGTAAACAAAGAGAGGGACAGCAAGGAATCCGCCGCCAATCCCAAATAGGGTAGAAAACAAACCAAAAAAAATACCTGTAATCAATACAACCGAAACTGATTTGCCTGAATAGGAAAAGTTGTCCACCTCACTCTCGTTTACTGGCAGAGCTGAATGCGAATTTTCAGACTGCACTTCCAGAGTTTGGTAGTATTTTCTTCTTCTCTTTAAGGCTGTAATCAAATTATAAATCGCAAGGATTCCCAAAAAAAATGTAAACACAATGAGATAAATGAATTCTGACAAAGGAATTCCGTAATACAACTGTTTGCCGAACTCCGTATCTTCAAACCTTCCAAATTTATAGGCTGTGTACTGAGCCACAGGAATCGAAGTACAAAGTAATAGGAAACCTTGTTTCCAACGAATTTTATTTTTTTTGTGATACACAACAAGGGCAGAAAGAGCCGAGACCGGCATCTGCGCTAAAGAAACGGCAACGGCTTGGACAGCGGTTAGATGGAAGAAACTATGGAAAAAGGGAGTGTAAATAAACCCTCCCCCCAATCCTAAAAAAGAAGCTAAATACCCAACAAAGAACCCAACTCCAAATACTACAATGATCCCAGGCCAGAATCCCCAAACAAAATCATGATAAATTTGGAAGTTAAAGTCCAAAGGTTTTAAAAATGGTCCTTGGCGTCCTCAAAGAATTTATGCGTAGTTCTTTCAAAAACTTCTCGTTCCGTAGCTGTTTCAAAGTTGTACCAAGAAATAGGAATGAATAAAAGCCACTGCGCATAATTTCTAAAGATATGATAGTCATACGTTCCTACCTTCTTTCCATCTTTATAGAGAAGGTACTGTACATCGTAACCATCTTGTGTGGACCAAGCAGGTAGTAATGTGGCGGTAAGAGTAGAAATCCCAAGAAAGACAGTTGCTTCTGGTGAAGGAGAGCGATAATTTACTTTTACATTCACCAAATACCCGGATTTCGGAACATCCACACCTTCCACTGTGTTTTTAAAACGAGTTTTGTTTTGAAAATAATTCTTGAGAGCTTCTCTTCCCCCCAAATTCATTTGAGGAAATGTAGGAAGCGCATAAACAAAATTTGTATCGTTTGTCTTTTCTTCGGAAGGAAGGGGAAGAATTTTCGGATGGTCCTTATAACTGATCAAACAATTGGTAAAAATAAAAAGTACACCTATTATTACAGTAATAGGTGATACTTTAGTTTTGGCTGTGGTCATGTAACCCTTCCTCGTCATGTCTTCTTTCTAATTCTTCGTACAATTCTTCTTGGTCTTCTGAAAAAAATAATTCGAATCCAATGCGTAAACAAACAGGATCATCCTCAATCGAAACATTACTAGGTAAAATTAAATTCATTACATAGAACGTATTGGATTCTGCTTCTTCTAAAAAACCTTCTGTGGCATCCCACTCATCAAAGCCTTCTACTTCGGGTTTGCGAAATTCTTTTAAAAATTCATCGAAGGGTTCTGTGATGTAGTTAAATTCGCCAGATTCACTATCAATGATAAATTGAATGTGGTGGCAACCGGGTCCTTCTTCTTCTAAAGGACTAAGAACAAGACTACCGCAAGCCGGGCAATGGATGACGGGATCGATGGCTCCGCTCGGCCAATTGATATTGATGGTTTCAATCATAGGTTACAAACCTCAAGTCCCCATCCTAACGAATCTCATTCATAGGGAAACCTGAATTTCCTTTTCTTTTCCAAAAAACAATTCAAAACTTTATAAGGAAAATTCAGATAAAATTTGCCTTAAATCTGGGGTTCTATTTCTATCAAAAACAAATGGGGATCACAGCCGAATACCAATCCGCTTTTACTTCCAGCTTTCAAGAATTTTTTGGAAATGCTAAGGATGTCGGTTGGGAACTCTACCACTTGAGTTCTGAACCGGAGAATGACTTTCCCTCTTGGCTTACCTTTACCATCAGAAATCCGTTAGGTGGAAGAGCCTTAGTATTTCGTTATCATCGTTTAGAGAATAAGTTTTATGCACATCTTAAAGTCCAAGTGATTCCTGGAGAAGAAAACTGGAGCCTTGACCAGTTGTTTCATAAAAAAGGATACACTGGCCTTGATGCCGATGATATCCTTTCCTCCGGTGGGGAATGGCTATTCCATTCTTTAGCACGTCACTATTTCGGAATCATTATTTCTTTTTGTCCGAGGATCTTAGAGCCCGATTATTTCTTAGACTGAGTTTTTTTAATTCGATCATCCGCAAGGACTTGGTTCCATAAAAATCCCCAAATAAAAAAGGTTGAGTTGATATAGGTATACAACATCAGTACTACCATTTTGGAAATCAAATCATAGGCTAAGGAATAGTTCACACCTACGTTTTTCATTTTAAGATACCATTGGAATCCAAAACTCATTCCCAGGACAAGGAGTGATGCTAAAATCGCACCAGGTAAATTTTCTTTCAAAGTAGTTTTTGCTTTCGTAATATAAGCATAATAGAATGTAAAGAGTCCGACACAGTATGGCAAAGTGATGAGAGAGACTGATAAATAGGGATTGGATCTAAAAAATCCAAACCGAAATTTTTGAAACAAAAACCGTTCTGTCGCAACCAGTCCAAATGTCAGATAAAAATACAAAACAAGCAGTAAAAGAGAGATCACAAGCAATCGAAAGTTAATCCACTGCGAAGCAATAAAACCAACCTTGGTTTCATCCCGAGAAATAAACCTAAGTGCTTTAGAGATAGTTCCAAAGATAGTCAAACTAGAAAAAAACGAAATCGCGATGCTTACAGCGATCACATTGTAACTTTTAACCTTTGTTAGATTCTCGACACTTTTGTCTATAGGTTGGAAAATGGGTGCGGGCAAAAATTTTCCGATTTGGTCTGTCATCAAATTGATGGTTCTTGGATCTTGCAAAAGCCCAAGCAGGGTCACAAAAACTACAAGGAGTGGAAACAGAGTCAAAAGGAAGGTAAACGAAAGTTCCGAAGCAAGGCCATGGACATCGTACAAGTACACTTCACTGAAAAATCGTCGGAGGCGTTTCATGCGGTCAGTTTGGAACTTGTCTGTATTTTTGTCTTATTTTTCTTGCAGTCTCATTTACCGAAGAAACCCTGGAAGAATCTCAGTGACGTACCTAAAAGGGGAAAACTTCCATGTCAGAAGAAAAAGAAAATAAGAACAAAAAAATCGCGAAGATGACGGTAGACGAAATTGACGCAGCCATCAAAAAGTCTGTGGAAACCATGAATGGTGAATCAAGCCTTTATGTAAGACACCTTCGAGAAAGAAAGGCGGAACTTCTAGCCAAGAAAAACGGTTAGTCCTTCCTAAATCCCCGCCGCATCGGCGGGTTTTCGCACGCATTGATCCAATTCATCCAAATCCACCAACACTTCGGCCCCAAAGTCCTCTTTGAGGGATTTAGCTGGCATATCAAACCGGGATGCCGCGTTGCCATTGTGGGGCCAAATGGGTCTGGGAAAACCACCCTCTTCCAAATGGCCGCAGGAAAAATGAAACCCGAATCCGGGGAAGTCATTCGCTCCAAAAATACGGTCCTTTCTCTTTTCCAACAAATCCCAGAATTCAGTCCCGAAACTTCGGTGATCGATACAGTTCTCGATGAAAACAAACTCTATGCAGAATACGATGGTAAACGAAAACTCATCGAATCCAAATTCGAAACTATAAACCATGAAGATCCTGCCTTTGAAGAACTCCTTCACGAACAAAGTGATCTAGAAGAATTTGCCCACTTACACGACTTACACGGTCTAGAGGCAAGAGCCAAAAAAATTCTATCGGGTCTTGGATTTTCCACGGCAGACTTCCTACGCAAAACCAGAGAATTTTCACCGGGTTACCACCACCGCATTGGTCTTGCCATTGCCTTACTCAACCCACATAATTTATTACTACTCGATGAACCAACAAACCATTTGGATGACAAAACCAAATCTTGGTTAGCTGACTTTCTTGTCTCCCAAAACCAAGCCTTTGTTCTTGTGACCCATGATCCTGAATTTTTAAACCAAACAGTTGATACAATCATTGAAATCAATCCTCATGGTACTTTCGAATTCCAAGGAAGTTTGGAAGAATTTTTTGAAGCAAAAAATGAAATCCAAGAACAACTAAAAGCCCAATTTCAAAAAGAAGAAACTTATCTTAAGAGCCGAATGGAATGGGTAGAACGATTCCGCGCCCAAGCAACCAAAGCAAGGCAAGTCCAATCGGTGATCAAACGTTTGGAAAAAAGAGACAGAGTGGACAATCCAGAAGAATCGTTCTGGAACCAAAAACCAGACTACCAATTCCAATTTGTTCCTTCGAGTAATATCATCCTTCGATTGGAAAACGCCTCTTTTTCTTATCCTGATAAAAATACAGGAGTGAAAAAGACAATCTTTGAAAAGGCAGAGATTGAAATCTCCGCAGGCGACAAAGTAGCGTTAGTGGGTCCGAACGGTGCCGGAAAATCAACCCTTATGCGTTGTCTTTTGGAAAGACATAAATTGGATTCCGGTTCCCTCTATTATGGCCCAAAAACCAAACTGGGATATTTCTCTCAAACCCACGGTGAAGATTTGGACGAAAGTCTCAATCTTGTGGAAACGGTACTCAAAAAATACCCAGAACTGAGTGCTGAAAAAGCAAGAACCCTTCTCGGACATTTTGCCTTTCCGGGAGACGGGGTGTTTAAATCCGTCAAACACTTGTCTGGTGGAGAACAGAGCCGCCTCAGATTAGCACTTCTTGTGAACCACCCTACCAATTGCCTATTTTTAGATGAACCTACAAACCATTTGGACATTGTGATTCGGGAAGCCATCAAACGTTCCCTCATCGATTTTCCGGGAAGCCTCCTCATCATCAGCCACGACCCCGATTTTATGAAGGGACTTTGTAACCGCACCTTCCAACTCTCAGGGGGAGTTTTACAAAACCTAAATTGCAGTTTTGACGACTACCTCAAGTTCCATAAGGAAGACGAAAAGGAATCCCCGGCCCAAAACCTTGTCGGCAAAGCTAAGTTTGAGGAAAAAAAAGCCAATCCTCAAGCCAGCAAAAATAAACGAAAAAAATTAGAGAAAGAAATTTCCGATTTGGAAGTCCAAATAGAAAGACTGGAAAAAAATAAAAAGGATAAAGAGGAACTTTTACAGGACCCAGAGTTCTTTAAAAACAGAAGTTTTCAGTTGGAAATGGACACTTATAACGATATTAAAAGAGAGGTTGCTCTCCTTACGAAACGTTGGGAGGATGCAACACTCGAACTAGAAGAAATGGGCGGAGTTACATAATGGTACCGGAAATTGATGTAGTAAGTTTTAAAAAACGTTTGGATGCAAGGGCAGAAGGTAAGGATGATTTTTTTGTATTGGATGTAAGAAATCCGAACGAACAACAAATTGCTTTAGTTCCTGGCACAGACAAACTCATTCCCGTGAGTGAACTTGCTGCCCGAATCGAAGAATTGAAAAGCCAAATCGATAAAGAAATTTTGGTGTACTGCCGCTCTGGTGGAAGGTCAGGAATGGCCTGCGGAATTTTAGCCCAAGCAGGATTCAAATCTTACAAAAACGTAGCTGGCGGAACCTTAGCCTATTCCGATTTAGTAGACCCTTCCATGCAAAAGTATTAATTATGAAACCTACAGCTAATTTAAGAATTTTAGAACAACACAGTCTTATCCCTCCTTCTGTCATCATCGAAGAACTTCCATTAACTGATGCAGCATCCGATGTGGTCGTACGCACCAGAAGCGAAATTTCTGATATCATTCACGGAAAAGACAACAAGCGAATGTTAGTTGTTGTTGGACCATGTTCTGTTCATGACATTGGTGCCGTGATGGAATATGCATCAAAACTAAAACCAAAAATCGAAGAATTTAAAAACGAACTCCTCATTGTGATGAGAGTGTATTTTGAAAAACCAAGAACCACTGTGGGTTGGAAAGGTCTCATCAATGACCCAGATTTAGATGGATCTTTCCATATCAACAAAGGTCTGCAACTTGCCCGCAAACTTTTGTTAGATTTGAATAATATGGGAATCCCTTGCGGAACCGAATTTTTAGATGTGATTTCCCCCCAGTACATTGCCGATTTAGTGGCTTGGGGTGCCATTGGTGCAAGGACCACAGAAAGCCAAGTGCATCGTGAATTGGCATCGGGATTGTCGGCTCCTATTGGATTTAAAAATGGAACCGATGGAAATGTACAAATTGCCGTGGATGCGATTCGTTCTGCGGGATCAAGCCACCATTTCCTTTCTGTTACCAACCAAGGAAGTAGTGCCATCTTTCGGACTGCGGGCAACAAAGACACTCATGTGATTTTACGTGGAGGAAACAAAGGACCTAACTATGATGAGGCCTCTGTCACTGAAGTTTGTACGCAAATTGAAAAAGCGGGCCTTCCTCCCAAAGTGATGGTGGACTGTTCTCATGGCAATAGTCAAAAAGACTTTCGAAAACAATCAGGTGTAATCGATGCAGTAGCGGAACAATTTGCGAAAGGAAGCAATCATATCTTAGGTGTGATGATTGAAAGCCATCTCAAAGAAGGAAACCAGTCCATCGATGCAAAACCTCTAGTTTATGGTCAGTCCATCACCGATGCATGTGTCTCTTGGGAAACAACAGTTCCAATGTTCGAACGATTGGCAGAAGCGGCCAAGAAGAGAAAATAGAACTTTAAGTATCTGGAAAAACGTGGGTTTCCGATGGATACTCACGTTTAGAAACTTCGCGGTGGTAAAGATTCACCGCATCCTTCACTGCCCCACCGAGATTCCCAAACTTCTTTAAAAACTTAGGATGAAAGTCTTCAGTTAGCCCCAGTAAATCCTGCATTACAAGCACTTGTCCCGAGGTATACTTTCCGGCCCCAATTCCAATCGTCGGAATGCGAATGGATTCGGTAATTTCTTTTCCCAAGGATTCGGGAACCATCTCGAGTAACAAGGCAAAGGCGCCAGCCTCTGCAATTTCTCTGGATTTTCGAATCATTTTGGAACGAGCGGCTTCGGTTTTTCCTTGGACACGGTGTCCCCCGAGGGTGTGAACCGACTGAGGAGTGAGACCCAAGTGTGCAAAAACCGGAATCCCAGATTCTGTCATCCTTCTAGTGAGTTCGATGATAAAATCAGAATCCCCTTCGAGTTTTACACAAGAAGCATTGGTTTCTTTTAGCACACGGCCTGCAGAACGAATCCCTTCTTCAATGGAGGTTTGGTAAGATAAAAATGGCAAATCAGCTACAATGGTTTTATCAGGAGCGCCCTTACAAACCGCTTTTGTGTGGTAGATGATTTCATCGAGTGTGACAGGTAGTGTGGACTGGTTTCCTTGGATTACCATTCCAAGAGAATCTCCTACAAGGAGGCAATCTACTTCAGTTCGGTTAAACAGAGTGGCGAAGGTATAATCGTAACAAGTGACAACAGAGATCGGTTCCCCGGCGTCATATTTTTTTTTATACTGTAGAATAATGTTTTTCATGGTTTAGTTCCAAAAAGAGTGCATACACTCCAATTTCTCCCATATCGGTTAACAATTGTTTTATGAAAGGTCGAGAATAGAGCGAATGATGAGGAAGGTGTAAAAAATCTGTTTTCATCACCACCGCTTCATAAGTTAAGATATCGATATCAATTTCGCGAGGCCCTTTCCAAGACCTACGTTTGCGACCGAGTTTATCTTCGATTCCTTGTAATGAATCCAATAGGCAAGGAAGTGTAAAGGCAGAAGATACCATTACTTTTACGATTTGGTTTAAAAAGTATGGTTGGTTTGTATTTTCTAATGGGGCAGTTTCCAATCTTTCCGATTGTTTTAAAATTTGTAATTCTGGTAAGGTAGAAATTTCCCAAATTGCCTGGTCCATAAAGTGATGTCTGTCACCAATATTGGATCCTAATGACAAAAAGGCAATGTTGGAATATTTCATGATCTTACCTCTTTACAAACTTAGTGCGATAGTCCGGACACTTTAATTCAATTTCTTTGGTCATTTCCATGAGCCGTGAGTATATGCGACCTTGGCCCCGATCCCTCCACTCCACAAGCGAGTGGTTGGAAGTGAGAAGTGTCAGTTTTTCTTGTTCATAACGACTATCAATCAGATCGTATAACTTTCTATTGTTGAATTCGGATTCTTTCTGTACTCCAAAGTCATCAATGATAAGAACATCCACGTTCGCAAATTCCTTTTCGATAGAACGTTCTTGTCCATGAGTTTCGCTATCGGATTGGTAAGTATCACGAATCGCAGACAAAAAGTCTTTGTTTACCTTTGCATACTTACAAGTGATCCCATAACGAAAGATGAGTTCGTTTAAAATCACACAAGCGAGTAAGGTTTTCCCAGACCCAGTCCCACCCCAAAGATAAAACCCTTGTGGAGAAAAATCAGGATTTTTAAATTTATGAACGAGCTCATTGGCCCAGTCATGAGCGATGATAAAAGACATATCGGGATCGTTTGCAGTGTCTCCAATGTCAATTGTGGACAAAAATTGGAAGCGGTAGCGTGCCGGAATGTTGGCTTTTTCGACTAAATTCTCTAGGTTCCGAAGGGAAAACCGAGCATTGTGGCAAACACATGGGAGCATTTTGTCCAATTTTCGATCAAAAGTCATATAAGGGGGCTGTCCCTTCGACTCACAAGTGTTACAGTCGCTGCCAATACAATGGCAAAGCACTAGCGCCCCGGAACGCGAGCCCCGGACATGTTCTGCTAAGGTAATTCCGACCCCTCCACAGGTTTTACACTGCGGATTTCCGTCTCGGATGGAAGTAATTTCGGATAAATTCATCTCCAAGGAGCAATCTTCTCGGATTCACTAAGCTGTCAAGGAATGAGATTTTTTAGGAGTTTAAGGACTTATGTCCCTTTAAATGGAATAGAATCGGAAGAAAAAGTTCACAATTAGGTTTTTTTCCGCATTAATTCGTTATTATTGACTCTTGCCATTCCGATACTTTCATTGAAGAAATAGATAAACCTATTCCTTCAAAATATTGAAAGAGACAAAAGGGTCACACGACTATGAAGATTATTAAGTATCTCCTTATTCTCCAACTGGTGTCCGGCTTCAGTGTGCTTTTCGCACAAACTCAGCCTGCGAACGCTCAAGACAGCCAAGCGGCTAAAGACCAAGTCGACGAACTTCTCAAAGGCGAACTCGTTCCTGAGAATGACGATGCGGAACTTACCGAAGACCAAAAGAAGAGAAAGAAAGAAATTATGGAACAGGAATCTCTTTGGAAGAATCCTGATTTTAAAGGGTATAACAAAACTTTCCAAGAGTTACACCAACTTTCTAAAACTTTCGCTAACAACCAATTCCGTTTGGCTCTTTCAAACTACCAATCCGGTGTAAACACCATTATGAAAAATAGAGATTGGGTTGAACAGTACCGCAAAGAAGAAGCGGAAAAGAAACGCTTAGATGAAAAATGGTACTGGCAAAAAGTAGATCGTAAGTCTAGAGAAGAACGAGTAGTTTACCGTGAAAAAATGAAAGCGAAACAAGACGCTCTCAACTACTTCTCTAAAGCGATCAACCACCTTGACGAAATTAAAAACCCTGACTTAAGAGAAAGACCTGAGTTTAAAAGACTTCTTTCTGATGTTTACCGTTCTTGGGTAATGGCTGAGTATGACCTACAAAATCTTCCTCAAACCATCCCAATTCTTGAACTTTACATCGAAATTGATGATAACGAGAAAGAATATCCTGCTCACAAGTATCTCGCAAGTGCATACAGCTTCGAAGAAAACATGATCAAAAAGTCCAAAGGACCGGATGATATGCTCTTTAAGTATCGTTACAAAAAGAACGTTCACTTACTACGTGCCACTGAGTTAAAATATGGAAAAGATTCTCCTGAATACAAACATATTGTTAACGTAATCAACCGAGATGAGGTTATTTCGGTAGCACAATAATCCCGAAAACATCTCTTTCAATGAGAAAGCCCGGCTTTAACCCCGGGCTTTTTTGTTTTTAAATCCATAAATCACAAACTGATTTATCAATGAGTTCTTTTGTTCCTAAATCAAACCTTTAGGTTTAAGGAATCAAAGTTCCATCAAACCGATTTTCATTATTTGATTTCTTTCAGTACCGTCTTTGTTGGCATTCGAAAGAAACTAAAGAGTCCGAGTGCATACAAACTCACCGTCACAAAACAAATCCCTACAAATACTAGGGAAAGTTGTCCATAAGGATACACACTTCGAAGCTCCAAAACTGATCGGTTCAGCACCTCGTTGGAAACGACTGCATAGATGAGTCCCAGTAAAAACGAAATTATGGAAACAAGCAGTGCTTCTCTAAGAAAATGTTTACCCATAAACCGACTGTTGGCACCAATCACTCTTAACAAAGCAAATTCCCGTTTTCGTTCCGATTGGCTTGCATATAAGGTGGTAAAGACGAGAACAAAAGAAGCTGCCAAAATAAAGGCTGTCATCAGTGCCATCATCTGTGTCACTTTTTCCAAAATTCCCATAAAGGCTTGGATGGTTTTTTCCGTATCAATCACCGTGATATTCGGAAACTGATTCACGATTACTTTTTGTAATTGGTATCTGTCTTCATTTGTATCAATCAGTAAGGAAACAATATAAAACCGAGGAGCTTTTTCTAAAATTCCTTTGGAAAAGAGAACCACAAAGTTAGGTTTCATATCAGCCCAGTTCACCGAACGAAGGTTTGTGATTTTTCCTGAAACTTCACGGCCTTGGACATTGAAGGTGAGTTCATCCCCTACCCCTGCTTGCAAATAACCTGCGAAATCACGTTCTACCGAAACTTCATTCCGACCGGATTCGTTCCACCAATTCCCTTTGGTCACTTCTTCGGTATCATAGAGCGTGTCCCGATACGATAAAAAGTATTCACGAGTTCTGGCAGTGGCCCGCCAATTCCGATCCATTGCGTTTTTGATGGTATCTTCTTTTTTGATGGGTTCTCCATTGACTTTGGAAAGTCTTGCCCCAATCACCGGAGCCAAATATTGTTTTTCCACAGGAAATTCTTTAATCGCTGTTAGTAGGTTATCTTTTTGCGTTTCTCGGATGTCCAAAAGAAACATATTGGGTCTACGTTCGATCTCACGGGCACCACTCAGTTCCAGTAAACTTTCTTGTAAGATAAGGGACAAAGTGAGGATAAAAAGAGCAGACCCAAGGCCAATGATGGATAGTCTTAAGGCTCCCGATTTACGAGTTACTTTTTTTGTCACAAGACTCCACTCTTTCGATAGCCATCCCAGTTTAGAAATTTTAGTGATGAATAGTCCAAGAAGTATATACAATCCGTATACAAGAACGGGTAAGGTTAACAAAACTAAAGTAAAAAGAATTCCTTTAAAGATACTTTCTGTTTCGAGAACAGCAAGACTTGTAAATAAAATGTAAATCAAAAGGAAAGAAACAAACTGCCATTTGGATGTGGATAAATTCCCACTGGTTTGTGATTCTACTTCTTTTAATGCTGCCAGTGGTTTCACCGATCTTGTTTCTAAAACAAGAGGAATGGAAATCAGTAAAGGAAGTACAACGCCAAGCACCAAACTCCAAAGAATGGAAGAAAAAGATAATCCAAATACTATCCCTGTTTCTACTGACATAAGCCCGCTGATATCAGGTAAGATGGATTGGATTCCATACCCAAGTGCCAATCCAAGTGTGGTTCCAAAGATAGAAAGAATCAAAATTTCAGCAAAGACCAAAAGTAAAATCACATTCGGTTTGGCACCGAGACACATAAGGATGGCGATTTCATTTCTCTTTTCCAGTAACCGAGTTCTGACAGCTGTATATACGGAGATAGCGCCAAGAAAAAAACCAGCAAGTGCAAGGAGTGCCATATAATCAAAAGTGTTTTTGATAAACTGTTGAGATCCAGAATTCACTTCTGTATTGTGATAGATGGTTAAGTCTTCTTTGATAAGAGATTCAAACTCTTTGTCTTTCCAATCTAAACTGTCGACGGAATCCGGAAACTTGGCATAGATCGTATAACGAATCCGACTTCCTCGTTGTACTAGGCCAGTTTTGTTTGCCGTATCCCTACGAATGATGGAACCGGGAGCCGATCCCACAAAAGATCCGACAGCACCTGGTTCTTTTACCACAACACCGGCTAACACAAGCAAACTATCGCCTAATCGCACTCGATCTCCGAGTTTTAATTTGAGATTCTCCACAAGGGATTTATCCAGTAAAACCTGGTTTGGTTTTAAATTTCGGTACGCCGCTTCCGGTTCGGTTTTCATTTCTCCGTAGAAGGGGTAATTTGTTTCCACTGCTTTGATAAAACTGAGCGAATTCTCTTCCCCCGATTCATTGGAAATCATAGATAAAAACTGGATGGAGGCACTGGTTTCTGAGCCTTCAGGTAGGGTGGTTTCGACCAATTTTTCCGCTGTTTTTGTGATTTCTTGGGGGGATTGTAGGGCGATATCGGCCCCCATAATCGATTTTGCCTCTCTTTTGATCGCATTTGCAGTATTGTCTTTATAGGAATGGATCCCAATCACAGAGCCTACACCGAGAGTAATCGAAACAACGATGAGGAGTGAATACCGAAACCGAGAAAATAATTCCCGTTTTAGGTAAAAACGAAACAGAGATGCTTTCATCGACTGGCCTTCTTCGAAGTTCCTATCGTTTTTTTCTGTTTGGTGGTCTTTTTTGAGGCCAATTTTACAGAAGAAGTCGGCCTACTTTTCTTTTGGTTCCGAGAATCCGAAATAATTTCCCCATCTTTCATTTCTAACACACGATCGGCTAGTTTTGCCACATCGGGGTCATGAGTTACCACAACTAGAGTGGTTCCTTGTTCTTTGTTTCTGTACAAAAGTAGGTCTAGGATTGTTTTACTATTTTTAAAATCTAAGTTTGCAGTGGGTTCATCTGCAAATATGATTTTAGGATCATTCACAAAACTCCTAGCAATGGCAATTCTTTGTTCTTCACCACCTGACAACTGTTTTGGGAAGTGTGTCGCACGATGGGACATAGATACAGACTCTAATATCTTTTCTGATTTTTTTAAGATCTCTGCTTCTGTAAGTGATGATTTTAAGTATAACGGAATCCCTACATTCTCAATGGCATTGAGTCCAGGAAGCAATTGGAAGTTTTGAAAGATAAAACCAATCCGATCGGCACGTAAATCAGCTAAATTCGATTCATTCTCCAAAGTCACATCGATTCCATCCAATGCAACAATTCCTGTATCCGGTTTATCTAGACCGGCCGCTACACCGAGTAGTGTTGACTTGCCTGAGCCAGATGGGCCTATAATCGCTACAAATTCACCTGTTTCAATGCGAAATGAAATATTTTTCAACACATCAATCGTTTCCGATTCATTGTGAAATGACTTAAACACATTTTTAAATTCCAACACTAGGTTTTTCCCCCAAAGATTTTATCACCTAACAAAAGAGACATGACTAATAACGGGCATTTAATAAGAAATTGTTCGCCTAACAACGATTTTTCAAATTTTTCCATAACAGTTATAATTTTTTTAATTTTCATTTCCGTTCCAACTATATTGCACAGATTAGAAAAAAATCTGACAAAATTTTACTTATCTTTTTGAGCGTACATCCTAATTTTTTTTGACCCCAAAGGGTGGGTTTCATATAAAGTAACTTCATCGTAGTGTTTCCCCTTCCCCCGTTTTAGGGAATTTTGGGGAGTTATGAACAGCACTGTCGATAAGCGGACTCATACAGGTAAATATAGAATGCTCGAATGCAATACAAAGATAAATACTGCAGACTTTATGAATGTGAAAATCAATAATCTTAAACCTTGTGCGGAATGTGGATCCGTCACGAACCTTTATCAATACAATCTCTGCAAAGTTTGTTTGTCGAAGAGTTTCAAAAAGCTTGTAAAAATCATCGACTCCGTGAGAAAGTAGAATTACTACACTTTCTCTACGTTAGTCGATGAATTATCCATTCCAAGATATTGAACAAAAATGGCAAAAACACTGGGACGACCACCAGACCTTTCGCACAAACGCCCATTCAACCAAACCTAAATACTATTGTTTAGACATGTTTCCTTACCCAAGTGGCGCAGGACTGCACGTAGGCCACCCTGAGGGATATACAGCCACCGACATCATTTCACGACTCAAACGAATGGAAGGATTTGAAGTCCTTCACCCAATGGGATGGGACGCTTTTGGCCTTCCTGCTGAAAGATATGCGATGACCACGGGTGTTCACCCTCGCACCACCACAAAGAACAATATTGATACATTTCGTCGCCAAATCAAAAGCCTTGGCCTATCTTATGATTGGAACCGGGAGATCTCCACAACTCACCCAGACTATTATCGTTGGACTCAGTGGATTTTCCTGCAAATCTACAATTCCTACTTTGATCGGAACGAAAACAAAGCCCTACCCATCACCACACTCATCAAAATCTTAGAATCGGATGGATCCTCCGGATTTGAAGGAAAGGAACTGCCTAAAGAAATCCAGTTTTCTTCTGCAGAGTGGAAGTCCAAATCCCGTAAGGAAAAGGAAGATATCCTCTCCCATTTCCGTTTGGTGTATGAGGCAAACATTCCCGTCAACTGGTGTGAAGCCCTCGGCACCGTTCTTGCCAATGAAGAAGTAGAAGAATGGACATCCAAAGGGTATTCTGTCGAAAGAAAACCCATGCGCCAATACATGATGCGCATTACTTCTTACGCCGAACGCCTGTTAAATGATCTTTCTCTTTGCGAATGGCCCACTTCTACCTTGGAGATGCAAAGGAATTGGATTGGAAAATCAGAAGGATTGGAACTCAGTTTTCCTGTTCCCTCAATTTCCAAAGAAATCACTGTTTATACAACAAGACCCGATACCATTTTTGGAGCGACTTATCTTGTTCTTGCGCCGGAACACCCACTTGTTTCTCTGCTCACCACTCCCGAACAAAAATCGGCCGTGGAAAAATACCAAAAGGATTGTTCGCTAAAAAGTGATTTGGAACGCACCGAACTGAATAAAGACAAAACTGGTGTGTTTACAGGTTCCTACGCTAGTTTGCCAACAGATGCTTCAATCAAAGTTCCCATTTATATTTCTGATTATGTTTTAATTTCCTATGGAACCGGTGCCATTATGGCGGTTCCGGCTCACGACCAAAGAGACTATGACTTTGCCGTGAAGTTCCAACTTCCGATCCAACAAGTGATCGATGGAAAGATGGAACCAAATCTTGCTTTTGATTCCAAAGATTCCGTTTGTATCAACTCCTCTTCCGCAGAAGTGCAGTTAGATGGCAAATCTTACAAAGACGCCTTCCAAACCATGTCCACTTGGGCGGAAAAAAAAGGCATCGGTCGTAAAAAAGTCCAATTCAAACTCAGAGATTGGTTATTTGCCAGACAAAGGTATTGGGGTGAACCCATTCCTCTCGTTCACTTTGCCGATGGAACACCGAAAGCCTTATCTGATTCCGAACTTCCTTTGGTTCTTCCTGACTTAGAAGAATTCAAACCGTCAGGAACGGGGGAATCTCCCCTAGCCCTTGCGAAAGATTGGCTAGTTTATACCGATCCTGAAACGGGAGAAGTAGGAAAAAGAGAAACCAATACCATGCCCCAGTGGGCCGGTTCTTGTTATTATTACCTTCGTTACATTGACCCAAGAAACAACGACAAACTGATTGATCCAGAACTAGAAAAAGCATGGATGCCGGTGGAAGTCTATGTGGGTGGGGCAGAACACGCCGTATTACACTTGCTATACTCCAGATTTTGGCATAAAATCCTTTTTGATTTAGGACATGTTTCCTCACCAGAACCCTTCCAAAAGTTGGTCCACCAAGGATTGATTTTGGGAGAAGACAAAGGAAAAATGTCCAAATCACGTGGGAACGTGGTCAATCCAGATGATGTGGTCTCTGAATTTGGTGCAGACACACTTAGGCTTTTTGAAATGTTTATGGGTCCGTTTGAAATGTCCAAACCTTGGAGTAAAAACGGAGTCGATGGTGTCTTTCGATTTTTAAATCGAGTATGGAGACTTTTTCATTCAGGCGAAAACGAATCCTTCTTTGTAGAAGATATTGAACCTACCGAAGCCGAACTCAAAACACTACATCGAACCATCAAAAAAGTAAAAGACGATATCGATCATTTTTCATTCAACACAGCTGTTTCTCAGATGATGATCTTCATCAATGAGTTTACAACCAATCCGAGAAAACCGAGAAAAGTTTTGGAGCCGTTTGTTTTGGCCCTCTCTCCTTATGCACCTCATTTGGCAGAAGAACTTTGGGAAAAACTCGGACACAAAGAATCACTCGCTTACCATCCTTATCCTAAATGGGAAGAGAAGTATTTACTCGATGCGAACATCACCATTGTGATCCAAGTGAATGGAAAGATGAGAGGAGAGTTTCTTGCTCCAAGGGACATCGAAGAGAAAGAAGTTTTGACCCTCGCCAAAGCAGTGGAAAAAGCAAAACCGTTTTGGGAAGGCAAAGAAATCAAAAAAGAAATCTACGTGAAGGGAAAACTTGTGAACATTGTGGTTGCAGGCTAAGTTTCCTTTCTATCGATTGAAATAACAACATTCCTTTTACAATCGAATCACGGATTCGAAAATCAAAATCCCCACCCTTTCCGGTACTGGAATGGTTAGGGGGATTTTGATTCTAAAACTTTAGCTTATAAAATCACCATGACAAAGATAAGCACACCAAAAAGTACTATGGTGATAAATGCACCCATTAACATAAATAAGTTGGCGCCAGAACCCTTGGATTCTTGGGCTGGAGCAGTACCCACTTTTTTCTTGGCACCTTGTCCCGCATTAGCTTTGTTTGCTCCACCTGTCATCCCCGCCGGTTTCGGAATGGCTACCTTCACTGGATGTTCTTCTATAGAATGAAGTAAGTATTGGTTTGGGCCTTCGGCAAAAATATGGTATTCGGATTTGTTTCCCGCAATTCCGAGAAATCTACCAACTACTGGTTCTTTCGAAATTTTTCCTTCTTCATCGATGAGACCAAGAATTTGTGCATTGGTTAGACCTTCGGGAGTTTCCGTGGGAACACGAAAAAGAATTTCCATCCCTTCGATCAAATTATCAAACTCCACTCCGTTGATGGGAGAAATGACTGTTTTCATATTCAATTCTTTAGGGAAAGAAGTCCTGTATTGGGCAATTTGACGTTCCAATGAGGTAAGTTCAACTCTCGCTGGTTCGGTGGAGATCCCTGGAACCGAAGCATCTTGGGCTGAAGCGGATTCATCTTCTGGTTTCGGAATGGGTAAAATCACCCCTTTCATCGGATTTTCATAACGAAACTTTGCCGTAGAAAGTTTATCCACTTCTGCTTGGAGTTTAATATTTCTTCCCTTCGTTGCGGTAAGGATGGGCTTTTCTAAAATTTCAGCAATATGGGAAGGATCTTTTTTTTGCCAAAGGGGAAGGAGTTCCTCTAACTTCTCTTTGGTGAAGGCTCTGTGGACAGCGCGACCAATATTCTCGGAAATCGCTGGATCATACCCAGCAGTTTTCCCAATATCACCTAAATCTGTTGAGATCTGGAGATGATCGGCAAAGGTTCGGATTCTTCGGAACGTGGGTGATGTTCCAACCACTGCATACAATTCCATGATATGTTTCCGAATGGAAGAAACAAGGATAAGAACCATACCGTTCAAACTGTCCAAATCGATTTTGACTTTCACAAGGTACCCATCTGTGATTTTACCTTGTAAAACTTCCTTAGCTTGTTCGTCTGTAAATACGGCTTCTCTTGTCAGACCAATTAGGTCTGCTTGTCGTTTGAGTTGGTCTGCTTTTGAACTTAATTCGGACATTATTCTACAAACAATTGTTCATGTGTTTCCGTGGATTTTGGAATTCCACTCAGAGGTACTTCCACACGCGCTATTGTTTCCTTTTTCCTTTCTGATGAATATATAGAGAGCAATCGACGGTCAAAACCAGATTGAGATAATAGTATTTCTACCATAGTGATCCCCATTCCCGCTCCTTCCGTATTGTCACCGTGTTCCATAAAGAACTCGAATAGATTATCATACTTTTTCGCATTAATAAACTTTTCTTTTACCCGTTCTGCCTCGATTGGCAATAAAGGAAAATTATTTCTGATTTCTAGATCGATTTTGTCTTTTCGGTAGATGCAGGTAATCTTTACAAAGAGACCAGACTCACGCATTTTCACTTTGTAAGCAGGAAATTTTCTTTCATTGAGGCTAGACTTAAACAGTTTCATCCCCTCTTCATAATCCTGCAGGTTTTGAATATTAAGTTTGAGTTCTTCAAAAATGATTCGTTTGATAGCAGCTTTTGTGGAATTGACAATGAGTTCCTTCGCAGCCGTATAAAACAACTCCATCAAATCTTCACGTCCCACAGAACCTAAAATGCGGTACAAAATGTATTTGAGTTTTGCCTCACCAATATCCCCCATCACATACGTGATCATCGAGACCTTTTTCCCTAACGCCACGGCACGATCTACAGAAGTGCAGAACTGGGAGCTTAGTTGGATCTCTTGGTACATACCGGTAAACTGAAAAAATTTGCCAACATGTAGGGGATTTGTCTAGCGATTTATGATTTCTTCAGTTGTTTGCTTAGGATTTCCATGACTCCGCTGAGATTCGGCTTGCAAGATTGGATTCGGTTCTTCAGTTTCTCATCAATATTAGGGATTTTCCCTTCATGAAAGGCGAGTTTGAATTCTGTGAACTTCAGTCCATTCGCTGTGGAAATCACAACCACTGACTCACCCTTTTTGACAACTCCAGATTCCACCGATTTCAATAGGGCCGCAAGAGCCACTCCCGTGTGTGGATCATTGTAAAGTCCGTAAAGATCCCCACGAGCAGCCGCATTTGCCAACTCTTCTTCCGTTGCAACTTCCACAATTCCGTTGAATTTTTTTAAGATCCTGATCGCTTTTTTTACGGAGACTGGATCACCAATTTGGATCGCAGAGGCTAAGGTTTTTTCTGCAGTGACTGGAGAAAAGTCCGCAAAACCTTTCTTAAACGATTCATAGAGGGGACTTGCATTTTTTGCCTGTGCTAATACAATTCTTGGTAACTTATCGATTAGACCAAGTTCATACATCATTTCAAATCCCATTCCGAGTGCAGAAACATTCCCTAAGTTTCCACCAGGAATAACAACCCAATCTGGGACCTTCCAACCTAACTGTTGTGTGATTTCGACAGAAATTGTTTTTTGGCCTTCGATACGTAAGGAATTCATAGAATTGGCAAGATAAATCGATTTTTCTTTGGTGAGTTCTTTTACCACTGCCATACAACCATCAAAGTCTGTTTCCAGTGCTAAAACTAAGGCGCCGTTGGCAACAGGTTGGATGAGCTGTGCCGTCGATACCTTGTTCGCTGGTAGAAGGATTATGGATGGAATTCCTGCTTTGGCTGCATAAGAGGCGAGGGCGGCAGAAGTATCTCCCGTAGATGCGCATGCAACTGCTTGGATGGGAACCCCATCGGAGATCATTTGATTGACTTGGCTCACAAGAACTGTCATGCCTAAATCTTTAAAAGAACCGGTGTGAGAAACACCACACTGTTTGACGTGAAGGCTCGCTAGTCCTAAATCTTTTGCAAAACGAGAAGCGTCATACAAATGCGAACTTCCTTCTCCCGAAGTGATGATATTTTCATCACTTATGCCCGGAAGCACCCATTCCTTTTTCCCCCAAACACCAGAGGCATTGGGAAATTGGCTGGAACGGAACCGAGATTCAAATTCCGATTTCCATTCACTCGCCGAAACTTGTTTGAGACTGTCTATATCATGTTCGACATTTAAAAGTTCCCCGCAAGATTCGCAGGAATAAATCACTTGGTGGAGAGGGTAGGTTTTGCGACAAGAGTCATTGGTGCAACGAAACTGTGCTCGGAATTGATATTTTGTAAGTGACATAGACTTCTCTAGGCTTCAGATTTACGGAAAGTTCCTTTTCCATTCTGGAGAAAGGGGAAAAATGCACGAATGATTTTTATCGTTTTTTGATGGATATGGAAACAGAAACTAAAGTCTCCCGGTGGTGGGTAAAATTCAAACGATACACTCGTCGCAGCCTTTTGATTTTTTTCTTTCTCTGTTTTCTCCTATTTGTACGCATATTTTTATTCCAAATCTATTCCATTCAGGGAAATTCCATGTACCCGACCTTAGAACATGGGTCGGTAGTCTTTGTTTGGAAAGGTGGGTTCGCCATTTCTGCCAAATTCTTTGGAACCGAGCTACTGTATACAGACCCCAAAATCAATAAATTGGATTTGGTACTGTTTGTGAGTAAGGAAGAGGAACTTGTCGTCAAACGAGTGATAGGTTTACCTGGAGAATTTTATTCCATTGAAGCCGGACGAGTCCTGATTGATTCTACCGAGCTGTTAGAGAATTATCTTCCGAAAGGAACCTACACAAGTGAGCCAAGTACTTCCATATTTCTTAACCGTCATAACACACCTTTTCTAGCTATGGACAAACAAGGAAGGATTCCTCCAGGTTATTATCTTCTTCTGGGTGACAACAGGCAATATTCAACGGATTCCCGTTCGTTTGGACTTGTCCCTGTAGAAAAAATCAAAGGCAAAGTGATCTTCTATTTTTAACAATGACTGAATACAAACAACGTTTTAAGTATATCATTCTATTTATACTCTCTTTGTTCGTGATCCTACTCTTTCGTGTTGTTTATCTCACTTATTTTAATGATAATATCATCAACTTAAAGTCGAGTAAGTATGTACAAAGGGGAACTATCTATGATAGACGCGGGATTGAACTGGCGATCTCACGCGAGTCGGCTACAGTTGGAATCGATCCCACTAACATCTATGATCCGGAACTTACTGCGCAGGAACTTGGCCCCATTCTTGGAATCACTTCCAACAAATTGATTGAAACCATCAGAGACAAACAAAATTACTTTTTGTTAAAAAGAGAGATCGAACTTTCCAAAGCAGAAAAAATCAAAGCTTTGGCACTTCCCGGTGTTCGTGTGGAAAAAGAGTACAAACGAATTTATCCACAAGGAAGTTTGGCCGCAAGCCTTCTTGGTTTTACAGGTTACGATGATGACAAAGCCCTTTCAGGACTTGAGATGTTATTCAATTTGGAATTGTTATCCACACCCGATGCAGAGTCTAGCAAAGGAAACAACGTCCATCTAACCATTGATAGCATCATCCAATACCGATTAGAAAAGTCTCTGCAGAAAGCTTTTATCCAAACGGCTTCTAAACGTGGGATTGGAATGATAATGGATACGGAAACTGGGAAAATTTTGGCGATGGCCTCTTTTCCCAATTTTGATCCCAACCATTTTCAAGATTTTCCTTTGGAATCTCATTCCAATTGGTCCATCCGCCATATCTACGAACCCGGATCTACAATGAAAATCTTCATTGCGCTGATGTTACTGAATGAAGGCAAAATCCTGCCAGGAGAAAGGTTTCATTGTCCGGGTTATATTGAAATTGGGAAAACCACCATTCGTTGTACAGACAACCATGGCCATGTCAATTTGGATGAAATTTTACAATACTCTTGTAACGTAGGAATCATCAAAGCTGCCCAAAAAATTGATGAAGCAACTTACTACAATTATATGGATAAATTTAAATTTGGAAAACGAACTAATTTCTCCATCCATGAAGCAAAAGGGTATTTACCTCCTTTAAACAGATGGAACAAAAGTACACCTTACTTTTTGTCCATTGGACAAGGTTTATCTGTCACACCCATCCAACTCATCACTGCAGCGGCGGCGGTTGTGAATGGTGGGATTTTATTTGAACCTTCCGTGGTTTCCCAAGTGACCAATTCATACGGGGAACTAGTTCATGAATTTTCCATAAAACATGAGTTACTTGGAATTAAAGAGGGTGCTGCCAAAAAAACCTTAAACGCCATGAGTAAGGCCGTTTCTCAAGGAACGGGAAAAAAAGCTTATTTAGAAAACTACTTTATCGCTGGAAAAACAGGAACCTCACAAAAAGCAAAAGCGGGAGCTGGATACCAAGCAGGTTTATTTACAGCTAGTTTTCTTGGATTTTTCCCAGCTGAAAAACCAAAGTATGTTGGTCTTATCGTTTTTGATGAACCTGGGGGGGATGCCCATACGGGTGGTGGGATTGCAGCACCTGTCTTTCGTGAGGTGGTCGAAAGTATCATTCCCATTGTAGAAAAAAGTGAGAAGGCACTAGTTTACCGACTGAAAGGTGAGAGAAATAAAATCTACAAACTGGATTCTAAGGTGATGCCGGATCTGAGTGGATTCACTGCTTCCGAAACCATTCAAATTTTAAAACAACTCAAAGCAGAATACAAATTGGAAGGTTCTGGATTTGTCAAATCACAAGATCCAAAAGCAGGAACTTCCCTTTCCCCCAATGCCACAATCAAAATTATTTTGGAACCGTAAGTGAACGAATCTTTCTTAGAAAAAAATCTAGCGGCCCTCCCATCAAAATTGGCAGAGGTTGTGCGTAACCAGAAGAGTATATTTAATACGGTGAACTCTCCTAGTCCCGGAACCAAAATTTCTTACGAACTCTCAAAATCCAAAACAGGAGATCCTACTTTAGAATTGGATGGAGTGTGGATCCATAGTCGATTTGATCCCAAAAAAGAAGCAGAACGGTTTGCCACCGAACTTCCTCATGACGGAAGTGAACGCATTTATCTATTGTTTGGTGCCGGTTTAGGATATATTCTTCCCTATTTAATCAATAAAGAAAAAGTCACAATCATTTGGATGGAACCTTTTCCTTTTTTCATTTGGGAGGCATTTAAAATCTTTGATTTTTCCAAACCTCTATTAGCGGGAAAACTAATTCTGATCACTGGAGAAGGAATGGAAGACCAACTCTCCGAAGCAGTGAAAGGAAAAGGAACCTATCCCATTAGTTTTGTTCCCCACAGAGGATCTTGGCAATGGAAAGAAGCCGAATACCAAAGACTGAAATATACCGCCGAACAGATGTTTCATAAAAAAGATGTGAACCTCGCTACATTAACACGTTTTGAAAAAATTTGGGCGAAAAACATCTGTTATAACCTCCCTGAGTTATCCCAGTTTCGACCGGTCTCGGACCTTTTTGGAATCGCAAGTGGGATCCCCATTGTTGTCGCGTGCGCTGGCCCTAGCCTTTCCGAATCCATACCAGATCTTGTCACTTATAGAAGCCAATTTTTATTACTCGCAGTAGATACGGCTCTTCCCATCCTTACTTCCTTTGGAGTAGAACCTGATTTAATTTTTTCTGTCGACCCGCAAGCTCTCAACAGCCAATTTCTGGAAGATTATTCTGGAGAAGCCATTTTAGTCTTTGATCCAACCTCTACCTATTTAAGCCTACGACTAGACAAAGGACCAAACAAAGGTTTTGTGACTTCTTCTCCCTTCCCTCTCATTCGGTTATTGGAAAGGACAGGTCCATCGGAGATTGGCTCTGTTCCTTTTGGTGGTTCTGTTTCTACCAATGCGGCGAGCCTTGCCACTCTTATGGGAGCAAAATCTGTATTCTTAGTCGGACAGGATTTGAGTTTTACCAAAGGCCTTGCCCACTCCAAGGGGGCAGTTCTCGAAGAACGATTGAACTATTTAGAATCTAGAAAATTTCGTCGAGAAAAACATAACTACAAACAACTCTTTGCTTTGCCGAGGAAAAAAGTCCTAGGGAATTTAGAAGAAACCTATATCACCAATGAGAAAATGTTGATCTTTAAAAAATGGTTCGAAGACCATGCCAAAGAAAATCCTTGGACCAACTTAACTAAGTTTGGTGCCAAACTCGAAGGAATCCGCCATTCGGAGTTTAGAAAAGAATTTGCGAGTGATGAGGGTGAGATAAAAAACCAAACCCATTTAGTGCAATCAGTTCGTAATGAAATCCATAACAAACTCAGAAAAGAAGTCCCTTTTTTCGATAAAACTGAATTGGTTTCAGAAATCCAGTCCACAACAGAAGCATTGTCGGAATTTGTTACAACGGTTAAACATGGCCTTATTGTATCCGAAAGGATTTATAACCAAATCAAACGAAATCAAATCAATCCCAAAACTTTTTCGGAAGATATCAAACAAATGGATTCGATTGATGAACAGGTTTCTGGGAAAAAAGGTTTAAATGAAATTTTGAGTTTAGGAATCCAAAGGGTGATCTTAACCATCACGGAAGGATATGATGACCACTTAAGTTTAGAAGAAAAGGAAAACACGAAGCTCGGTGTGGCAAAGAAGTCTTTACTTTTATACGAAGGGCTTTACGAATCCGTTCAGTCAACCAAACGGATGCTCACTAAATCTTTATATAGATTACAATAGGCTATTCGGTTACAGATAAAACGGTAAAATCAACACGTCTATTTTTGATCCGGCCGGCTTCTGTGGAATTGGATTCAATTTCTGCCGTCTCACCAAACCCACGATAGTCGAGCTGTGTAACACTTACACCATTTTTTACTAATTCATCATAAACAAACTTAGCACGTTCATCCGAAAGGATTTTGTTTTCATCCATCTCACCAATAAAACAAGTATGTCCTTTGACTCGAATACGTATTCCTGGATAAGACTTTAAAGCTTCTGCGAGAGTCGCAATTTTGTCTGCTGCAACATCTTCTGTTTGCATACTCTGTTTGATAAAACGAATTTGTAGGTCGTTGATATAACGAATTGCTTTCCCTTGAGATTCAAATTGATCAGAAGCTTTCCCTTCGGATAATTCCACTCGTTCCAAAGATCTGGTTCCTACATCTGCAGAAACATTAGAACTTTGATTTGTGTTTTCCGATGTTTTGGAACTTCGATTGCAACTACGGATTCCAAAAACAATCAATACAATAAAGAATATAAGGATAAGTGTAAGTAGAATGATCCTTCCGATTCGATTTTGTTTTGGAGTGATTTGAAATTTATTCAAAGCTACCAATTCATTGTATTCCGGTGTTGGTGCGACTTCGTCATGTGAACTATCACCACCGTCAAAAGTTTCATAGTAAGGAGTGAAACCTTCAGTAGAAGATTTGGCAGAGCGAGAGGAATTACGTTTTGCAGTGGTTTCCTTTTTGGATGAACCTTTGGTTGCTGCTTTTTTCTTTGCTGCAGGAACCGATATTTTTGCAGCCCACTTACGAATTTCCGAGCGAAGGTACTCGTCGGCGTCGGGGCTAAATTTAAAATTATCTCGAATGTATTTTACAGTGCGTTTTTCAACTTCTGTATAGTCACCACCATCTTTAATGGCATCAAATAGGGTCTTTGCAATATTTTTGCCAATAGGAGCTTTGCTACGTTTGGTGGCTTTCTCAGCGATTTCTAACAATTCATTATCATATTGTTTACCACTTATGGTACGGTAATAACTATCTGCCACGTGAAAGCTCCTTTGTAATCATATCGACAGATAAGGCCAATCTATCCATTCTTTTCTTCGACTCAGGTGTTGAATCCGTCCAGAAATTGATTATTTTTGATCTTATACTGCAAAGAACCTCGGCTAATTCCAAGAAGTTTGGCTGCTTCTTCTTGTGTGGATACCCTCTGGAATGCCTCTTTGATCCAGATGGCTTCCAACCTTTCTATGGCAATGTTGAGTGATAGATTTTCCGAAGGAGAAAGGATCTCCGTTCCGACCGCAAAACTTTGGGCTTTTGACATCGATTCAGTCTCTCGTTTCCCATCCTGTAAAAAGGAATGCGGTTCCAAAACCGTTTCCGGGGGAACAAGGACTGCGTATTGAATGACACTTTGTAGTTGTCGAACATTTCCACTCCAAGGCATCCCTGTTAATGCCTTTAGGGCTTCTGTCGAAAATGTTTTGTTCCTTCCGTATTGTTTATTGTATTGGTATAAAAAATGGTGAGCAAGGAGTGGAACGTCCCCTCTTCTTTCCCGTAACGGCGGCATACGCAATGGAACTTCCGCTAGGCGGTAGTATAAATCCATGGAAAAAGTTTCTTTCTGGATATCTTCTAATAAGTCTCGTTTGCTTCCGGTAAAAATTCGAATGTTGAGAACCTCATCCTTCTTTTTCGCAGAGGGATTCGGCATTGTTTTATCTCGTAAGGTTTGAAAAAGTCTAGTTTGTAGGTTGGATGGTAAATCTCCAATGGATTCAATGTATAAGGAACCTCCATTGGCTTGTTCTAATTTTCCAGGATTGAATATCTTGCCACTGGAAACACCAAAAAGTTCTGCTTCCAATAGTTCGTAACTAAGGCCTGAACAATCTACAGTAAGAAATGGACCATTTTTTCTTTGAGATATAAAATGTAAGGCCTTAGCGATTAATTTTTTTCCGGAGCCCTCTTCCCCAATGATCATTACCGATGTATCAGAGGGACCCACTTGCCTGATCCTATGTTTTAAAAAAAGTATGCTCGGATCATATCCTAGAATTTCTTCTACCGGGTCTTCTTCTCTTTTGGATTTTTCAAAAGCTTCTTTGGCAATTCGTTCTTCCAGGATAACTATTGTTAATTGAGATGCAAATAATGTAGCTTGATTGATAATATCGGAAGAGAAAAAATTTACCTTATCCGACTCTAAATTGAGTACTCCAATGGTAGAATCTCTGGTAACTAATGGAATTGCAAGTTCCGAACGAACGGTTTCAATCAGTTTTACATAGTCTTTGTCTAAAGTGACATCGGGAACATAAATAATTTCTCTGGTGGAGGCAGCGCGACCAGTTACTCCCAAGTTAAAGGGAAGTTTGGCAGCAATTTTTTTTTCCCAATCCATCCCTTTAGCTGCAACAATGGTTAGGACTTTTTCTTCCTGGTCCATAATGGATATACTACCGGTAGAGGCTCCAAACAAAGTCAGAGTCATTTCCAAAATGAAATTCAAGCGATCCGTAATATTCGGAAGTTGTTGAATTTCTTTTTGGATTTTCCTTAAAGTACCGGAAATATCCTGTTTTACAGACATTTGATTATACTTTTGCGTTTGCCTTTTGGTTTGTCAGGTATTTTAAGTAGGCAATGATAAAATCTTCCAAATCGCCATCCATCACAGCATGGACGTTTCCTGTTTCAAAATCCGTTCTATGGTCTTTTACTAAATTATAAGGATGAAACACATAACTTCGAATTTGTGATCCCCAAGAGATATCTCGTTTTTCACCGGCTTTTTTTGCGTTCTCTTCTTCTGCCTTTTGTTTTTCCATTTCATACAAACGAGCACGTAACATTTTCATTGCCGTATCACGGTTTTTGATTTGGGATCTTTCCATTTGGCAAGAAACCACAACACCTGAGGGAATGTGTGTGATTCGGACCGCAGAATCTGTAGTGTTTACGTGTTGTCCCCCTGCTCCAGAAGATCGATACACATCTACACGAAGGTCTTTTTCTTCGATATTCACTTGGATATCATCATCAACTTCTGGTGTCACATACACAGAGGCAAAGGAAGTATGTCTTCGTTTATTGGAATCAAAGGGAGAAATTCGAACGAGCCGATGAACCCCAGATTCACATTTTAAATATCCGAAAGGATGGTCACCTTGGATGTAAAGCGTGGCGTTTTTGATTCCCGCAGTCTCTCCTGGTTGGTAGTCCACAAGTTCCGCACGATATCCTTTTTGCTCACAAAACCGTGTGTACATTCGCAGTAACATATCGGCCCAGTCTTGAGATTCTGTTCCACCCGCACCGGGATGGATATTGATAAAGGCAGCCTTTCCATCATCTTTACCAGCAAGTGCATCTAACATTTGCAAGTTTTCAAAAGCTTCGAACATTCGATCAAAATCATCATTTAAAGACTTTAAGCCTGCCTCCCCCATTTCTTCCGAAGTGAGTTCAATCAAATCTGGAAAATCGAATAGTTCCTTTTTTAATTCCAACCAAGGATCTAACTTTAACTGTAACTCGTTTCGTTTTTGTGTTACGGTTTTTGCTTGGTCAGGAGAATCCCATAACTTTGGATCATTTGCTTTTTCAATGAGTGAATTTAACCTGTCATAGTCTTCTTGGAAGTTTTGGGCGGTCCAATAGGTTTGAAATGAATCCATCATTTCGGATGTTTGTTTTTTTAAGTCTTTGAGTGATCTATCCATAATGCGTAAATCCGAATCGGAAGTTTAAAAAAGAGAATCTTTTCTGAGTCTTTCCACTTCCCACTGGAATGTGGTTTCTCTAAGTTGAGGTGTATTTCCCTCCACAGTTCCCACAAGAGAATAACTGGATTCTTTTCCATAAGTATCGGGCAAACGTTTGAGTATAAACTTACCTGATTTAATGAGTTCGATGACATGAAGTAAAAAAGGATCTTTTTCCTTTCGACTCATCTCTTCCATGGAATAATAAAAAGTAGAAAGCCCTTTATAAAACCAATCAATACATTCATTTTTACCGCGAGGCCAAATTTGTTCCAAACGAATTTCCGATTCTTGGACAAGGGACTTTCCGAGAAATGGTTTCTGTAACACACGGCACTGCGAATAAATTTCGAAATTTAAGTCTCTGTCCCCACCCTTTTCAAAATCCACACCGATCCAACGAATCCAGGATTTTTTTTCTTTGATGGATAAGGCAGGAATCAGTGCAAACAAATACCCTTGATCCTTAAAGATTCGTTCATGGGCAAGATGTTCCAAAATTTCCATAGGAATCATATAATGGCCCTTCGTCCATTCCACCACATAGGGAATCGATTCTAATAAAAGATATTCCGGTGGAGTTTCCGAACGAATGATATCGCCGAACTGAGTGAGAATAAAAATAAAAGACAATAACTCCTGACGACTGAGTCCGGAAAGAACACTCACAGAACCACTTAAATTTTGAAGGGCCCTACGAATCATAAGATGTTGTTGGAGTTGGGTTTGGTTTTCAGACAAAATGATCCCAAGATGTTTTTCAAAATTGCGAAGGCTTGCGCGTTCACAATTTTTAAAATTTCCAGAGATGCTAAATGGCACTAGAGGGCTCTCCTACCTATGTCTTTTCTATAATAAGTATCTGGTGCTTTGATTTTTGTTAGAAAGGAATAACAATCCTGGATGGCATCCTTTAAAGTTTTACCAAAAGAAGTGATTCCGAGAATCCTTCCGCCATTTGCCAAAATTTGGTTCTCTTGGCGTTTGGTTCCTGCATGATAAACAACCACGTTCCCTTCGTTCGATGGAATCTCCAAAGACATTCCTTTCTGTGGCGAATCTGGATACCCTTTTGCCGCAAGTACCACGATGGCAGACGATCCTTCTTTTAATTTTAAGTTTCTTTCAGGAAGTTTGCCGATTGCCGATGCATTAAAAATAGGTAAAATATCTTCATCTAACAAACGAAGTACGCACTGCGTTTCTGGATCCCCAAAACGGCAATTGAACTCCACAACACTCGGAATTCCTTCTTTGGTAATCATAAGGCCAACATATAAAAGTCCTTTGTAAGGATGGCCGGATGATCTAAAATCAGCCAACATAGGTTCAATGATTTGTTCCTTCACTAAAGAAAGAACCGCACCTGTGACAATCGGTGCCGGGGCATAGGCTCCCATTCCACCAGTGTTCGGCCCAATGTCTCCGTCATACGCGCGTTTGTGGTCTTGGGCTGCAGGTAGGCACATATACCTTTCTCCATCGCTGATAACAAATAGAGATGCTTCTTCTCCTTCCAAAAAAGATTCCAAAACTACCTTGTTTCCACTTTCTCCGAACTTCGATTCTAAAAATATTTCATCTAACGCCTGTTTGACTTCCTTCATTTCAAAGGCAACAGTGACCCCTTTTCCTGCAGCTAGGCCATCCGCTTTGACCACCATAGGTAATATCTCTTTTTGTGCGTAACTCCAAGCAGACTCATGGTCTGTAAAGACTGCAAAGGAAGCAGTGGGAACTTTGGCCCGTTTCATCATTTCTTTCGCAAAATGTTTACTACCCTCCACTTGCGCACAGTATGCAGAAGGTCCAAAACAAGGTATGTTGATTTCAGCACACCAATCAGAAAGACCATTCACAAGAGGATCTTCTGGGCCCACAATCACGAGGTTTGTTTCTGATGATTTTATATAATCAAAAAATTTAGATTTATCGGTAATCGAAATCTCAGATGGATCGACAAGCACATCTTTCGAAAATCCACCATTCCCTGGAAATACCTTAAGAGATTCCAAAGAATTTGATTTTGAGATAGCATCCGCTAACGCATGTTCTCTTCCGCCACTTCCAATGAGTAAAACTTTAAATTTATGTTCCAATTTTTTCTAAAGCCCTTACCGTACTATCTAGTTTCTCTTTCCAAGTATTGTACTTTTCTCTTTCTTTTTCTACAACATCTGGTTTTGCTTTTTCTAAAAAAGCTGGATTGTTGATTTTATTTTCCAACTTTTCCATTTCCAATTGGATTTGTTTTTTCTCTTTCTCCAATCTTTGTTTTTCTTTTTCAAAATCAAAAATTCCTTCCAAAGGAAGAATAATTTCTCCTATCGAAAAAGAACCAACAGAATCTGTATTTTTAGCTTCATACGAATCGATAAATTCCAAACTCTCTGCTTTGGAAAGTTGAAGGATGGATTTGATTTCTCTTTCCATCATCACCTTTAATTCGTTATGGTTACACTTGAGAATCACCTTGCATTTTTTCTCAGGTTTGACCCCGAGTTCGGCTCGCATATTGCGAATCTTAGTGATGATCTCACGAACAAGCTCCATCCGAACCACAGCCGGCGCGGAATCAGAAACCCCATAGGCCTTCGGAAATTCTGTTTTTGCAAGTTCGGTTGTCTCTAGTAAAGAGTGAATCTCTTCCGTGATAAAAGGCATAAAGGGATGCAAAAGCCCGAGGGACTTCTTTAGAACACTGATAAGAACAAGTCGTGCTTTTTCTTGTGACTCTGGGGTGACATTTCCATACACACGTGCTTTGGTGAGTTCCAAATACCAATCGCAAAAAGATCCCCATACAAAATCATAAATGGAATTGGCCATTTCAAAAAAATGATAATCGCTGTAAGCTTTTTCATAACGAGATAACATCCGATCAAATTCATTTAGAATCCAAAGGTCTGTATCTTCTAAGTTATTGATCTCTGGTTCTTTGGCTGTGAACTCTTCTGGTAGGTTCATAAAAATAAACCGGCTCGAATTCCAAATTTTATTACAGAAGGAACGATAACCATCTAACCTGGATTCGTCGAAAAGAATGTCTTTTCCTTCCGGTAACACTGCCGCGAGAAAAAATCGAAACGAATCCGTTCCGTATTTACTCATCATATCCAACGGATCGACGACATTCCCAAGTGACTTACTGAACTTCTTCCCGTCTTTATCACGAACAAGGCCATGGATGAGAACTTTTTGGAAGGGAACATCATCCATAAATTTCAGACCGTTCATAATCATCCGTGCCACCCAGAAGAAGATAATATCAAAGCCAGTGACTAAAACCGATGTGGGATAATATTTTTTGAGTTCTTCTGAATTTTCAGGCCAACCAAAGACAGTGAACGGCCAAAGACCGGATGAAAACCAAGTGTCGAGAACATCTTCATCTTGTTTGATGGTCTCTTTGGTAACAGAAATTCCTTTTTTGGAAAAGAGTGATACCGCTTCCTCAATGGATTCAGCGACCACCATTTCCCCGTTTGGTGCATAGTAAGCTGGAATTCGATGTCCCCACCAAAGTTGGCGTGAAATACACCAATCCCTAATGTTTTCCATCCATTCAAAGTAGGTTTTTTCCCACATCTTGGGTTGGAACTGGACCTTTCCCGTTTTTACCACTTCAATGGCAGGTTTAGCAAGTGATTCAATTTTTACAAACCACTGAGTCGATAACAGCGGTTCAATGACAGCCCCACCTCTTTGGTTGTGCCCCACACTATGGACATGGGTTTCTATTTTTTCAATATAACCATTGGTCTCCAGTTCTTCCACAACACGTTTGCGAGCTTCAAACCGGTCGAGTCCATCGTACTTACCTGCATGTTCGTTGAGTGTCCCATCCAAATTCATTATATTGATAGGAGTTAAATGCAAACGAAGTCCCGCTTCATAGTCATTGATATCATGAGCTGGAGTGATTTTCACTAAACCTGATCCAAATTCTTTATCCACAAAGGAATCAAATAAAACGGGAATTTCTTTTCCGGCAATCGGTAAATACACAAACTTATCTTTTAATGCCGCATAACGCACATCATCTGGGTGTGCACAGACCGCCACGTCACCAAACATCGTTTCGGGACGAGTGGTTGCCACAACGATGTATTCCTCTTTGCTTAGAGTTTTTGGATCTTTAGATTTAAATTCGGCTTTTGGATATTTGACATGATAAAGTTTGCCTTGTTTTTCTTTGTACTCCACTTCAATATCGGAGATGGCAGTTTTGGTAACTGGGCACCAGTTGATGATCCTTTCCCCGCGATAAATCAATCCTTCATCATACAAACTGCGAAATACTTTGATGACTGCTTTGGATAATCCTTCATCAAAGGTAAACCTTTCGCGTGACCAATCCACTGATTCACCGAGTAACCGTTGTTGTTTGGCAATGATTCCACCCGAATGAGCTTTCCATTCCCAAACTTTTTTTATAAATTCTTCCCGAGTAAAATCGGTTCGTGACTTCCCTTCTTTGGCAAGCTCACGTTCCACAACCACTTGCGTGGCGATCCCTGCGTGGTCCATGCCAGGAACCCAAACTACGTTTTTTCCTTTTTTACGTTCAATACGAATGATGATGTCTTGGATGGTATGATTGAGTGCATGCCCAATGTGTAAGTTCCCAGTTACGTTTGGTGGAGGGATGACGATCGAGAATGTTTCTTTGCGAGAGGAATCAGGAGCAAAGGTTTTTTTTTCTTCCCAGGTTTGTATCCATTTGGGCTCTACGGATTCGGGATCGTAACGGTCAGGTAGCTGTGATTTCATAGGGTCTTTGGATTTCTTGCACTTTACTATGTTTCGTAAAGAGTTTAGGGGTCAAGGATGAAACAGCAACCATCAGGTTCGCATTGACAGAAAGGGGTGGCAAAAGAATCTGGTTGGCATGAACGCAAAAACAGCAAAAATTCTCGGTAAATACGCAACCTTCAAAGGTGTTTCAGAAAAACAATTGAAACGCGATTGGTTGTCTCTTTCCCATATCGATAAAGATAAAAAAAGACAAGAAATCCTTAAAGAAATCGCTAAGAAATAAGACAGGCGGAAGTTTCCTTCCGCTCTTTTTTATGGAACGTAAGTTTCAAATTCTTTTCTCTCTCCTACTCTTCGGATCATCCCTCGCAAGTCTCACTCACTGCTCAAAACAAAGTGACATAATACTTTCCCAATACCAAGAAAGTTTGGCTATCGCCAAAGACTCAAACCGCAAACTCATTGTGGTTTTTGGGGCTGATTGGTGTCCTGATTGTCGTGCCTTAGATCTTATTTTTCAGGAACCCGAGCCAAAGGCTCTCCTCACCCAAAATTTTCTTCTCTTCAAGGTAGATGTGGGTCGCTTCGACAAAAACTTAAGTCTAAGTGACAAACTTGGGAATCCTATTCAAAATGGAATTCCAGCTTTGGTTGTCATTGACCCAACAGGCAAAATTCTCACCTCCACAAAAGGGGGCGAATTCTCTAACGCCAGTAAGATGACAAAGGAACAAGTTTTAGAATATCTATATCGACTTTAGGAGATGGTTTGTTTTCAAAAAAACCACTTTAGATCAATGCACCGAAACAACAACCAACTAACAAATAACATATTTTCATTCAAATTAAAAACTCATTTACGATTTATCCGAAACTCACTCTTATCCCTAAGCCTCCTTTTGACTTTTTCTCTTTCTGCAGAAGAACTGGTCACGCCTACTTTAGTTGTTGGGAGTCCACTTCCCGAAATCAATTACACAAACCAGTGGGAAGAACCAAGTCCCATTCCAGTGGAAACCACAAGGGTTTTGTTTATCTCTGATATGGATGCCAGTAAAATCATCCACCCGATCTTAGAAAAAGAAGGAAAAGGGTATTTGGAATCAAAACAAGCAGTGCTTGTTTCTGATATCCATAGAATGCCGTCGCTTATTTCTAAATTTGTGGCTCTACCCAAAATGAAATCTTATCCGTATACGCTTCGTTTGGTGAGAGAGGAAAAAATAGCGGATCCTTTTCCAAGAACGAAAGGATCTCTCACCCTCATCCAACTGAGAGAAGGAAAGATTTCAAAGATCCAAATTTCAAACTTGGAATCGGAGATTCGTAACTTTTTAGAGACACAGGAAAAACCTACGAAATCCGGTCGTTAAACATCGAATATGTGTTAATTTATCGATTTTTTTCCTTAGAAATGTAAAATCTACTTGTAACAACGTTCTCTTTTCACAAACTCTTTCCCTGAATCTATCTTTAAGTTAAGAGAGAAACCCATCATGGCACTTCCCAAAGTATGTGTAATAGGAGCTGGTTCGTCTGGAATCACTGTCATTAAATCGTTAAAAGAACACGGAATCCCATTTGATTGTTATGAAAAGGGAAGTGATGTCGGTGGCAACTGGCGTTACAAAAACGACAATGGTCTCAGTAATATTTATAAATCCTTACACATCAACACACATAGGGATCGGATGGAATACCGTGACTTTCCTATGCCAACAAACTACCCCGACTACCCCAATCACGAACCCATCCAACAATACTTTTTATCCTACGTAGACCACTTTGGTCTTCGCAAACACATCCAGTTCAAAAATGGGATCAAAAAAGCCGAACGTACTGAAGATGGGATTTGGAAAATCACTCCCGAAAAAGGACCAACAAAATACTACGACGTGTTAGTTGTAGCCAATGGACACCATTGGAGTGAACGTTGGCCCGATCCCGCTTTCCCTGGGAAATTTTCTGGCCAAATCATACATTCTCACTCCTACGTTGACCCAAAAACACCCGTTAACTGTGAGGGAAAAAATGTCGTGGTTCTTGGAATGGGAAACAGTGCGATGGATATTTCTGTAGAACTTTCAAGACCCGGCGTTGCTAAAAAGGTTTTTTTGTCGGCAAGACGTGGTGCTTATGTCATTCCTAACTATCTATTTGGAAAACCTTTAGACAAACTAACAGAGTATACACCTCATTGGGTTCCGTTTTTTATCCAACAAACACTCGCTCACCTTCTCATTCGTTTCGGCGTAGGGAAAATGGAAGACTTTGGTTTGCCAAAACCAGACCATAAGTTTGGATCAGCGCACCCGACGATCTCTCAAGATTTACTCGTAAGACTTGGACGAGGTGATATCAAACCAAAACCAGTGATCACCGAACTCAAAGGTAAAAAAATTGCATTTGCGGATGGAACTGAAGAAGAAGCGGATGTTCTTATCTATTGCACGGGATACAATATCAAATTTCCTTTCTTTGATGAGAATTTTTTATCCGCTCCGAAAAATTATATTCCACTGTTTTATAAAATGATCAAACCCGGAATCAATGATTTGTTTTTTGTGGGTCTTATGCAACCGTTAGGTGCCATTATGCCACTGGCAGAATGCCAAGGAAAATGGATAACCCAGTATCTCACTGGAAACTATGTGTTACCTTCTAAAGAAGATATGGAGAAGGCCATAGAAAAGGACCAAGCGGATATGAAAAAAAGGTATGTGAGTAGCACACGCCATACCATCCAAGTGGATTACGATACCTTCATTTATAATATGAAAGAGGAAATGAAAGCTGGTAAAAAAAGATCGGCAAAACTCGGAAACCATTTGCCAATCGAAGCCCGAGCGGGATTGTTTTCGGAAGGCCGTCATGAATCTTCGAAAACCTCAAAAAAGAAATTGGTGGGCAAATAACCTTTTTCTTACTTTTCTTTTCACAACCTGTCTTTCTCTCCTTGGGACAGGTTGTGCCTCCAAAGGTTACTCCTACCAGGGAAACCCACTTTTCGGATGGATGGAATCTTCTGGAGAAGTTCGAACCACAGACCCTTATCCCATTCTAAAACGCTATCCTTCCTTCCAGGCCACAGATTTTGAATTCCCTGTAGGGGGAAAGTATGCGGAAGGATTCTATTTAGCTCAAAAATTTGGGGCAGAAAATGGAAAGTTCGGTGGCCGTAAACACCTGGGAGAAGATTGGAATTCCGTCACTGGTGGGGATAGTGACTTTGCGGCTCCTGTCTATGCGTTTGGAAATGGTGTGGTTTCAGAAATCGCTGACTACGGTGGGGGTTGGGGAAAGGTAGTTCGCATTGTGCACCATCATAATGTAGGCAATGGAGATTTTTGGTTTTTAGAAACCGTTTATGCCCACCTCCACACGATTGATGTGGAACCTGGACAGTTGGTGAAAAAAACGGAATGGATTGGAACCATTGGGGATGCCGGTGGTAATTATCCGGCACATTTGCATTTCGAACTTCGTTCGATCATTGGTGCACCGTTAGGTGGGGGATATGCTTTAAAAACAGAAGGTTTTTTGCCACCGACAAGGTGGCTGATGCAGTATGGACCCAAAGACAAATCCTTTTCTGAGGACAGTTTTTTGTATCTCATCGAAAAGGGAGGAACTCTCTAATCGTTTATTTTTAATATACGAATTTAGTAACTGCTGATAAAACCTAACACTTCGTCTTCTTTCTCAGCATTTGTGTCATAAAAATTACAATGAATCTCATACAAAGGTTCGTTTCCCATTTTTTCGCACTTCAAAGTTTTCACAAGAAAGTCGACAGAACCTGTCATCGAAATCATTTTTAAGGAAACTTTCAATATAGAAGGCACTTCGATGTCATAAGGATGGAAAAACATAATCCCCCTGGCACTGATATGTTTTTTAGAATCATAATCCTTTAGGTGTTCCAATTGAACTTCAAATGTGGCGGGGATTTCAGTATAATGATTTGGTTTCATAGTCTTAGTGTATATTGCAACAAACATAGTATCATTGATACTCTCATTCAATTACTATTTTATTACGTTCCTATAAATCTTTATGCAAAAACGATATTAAATCCTGCAAGAAGGACAATGAGTCCAACTCCCCAGGCTAAAATTCGAGGATCCCAAAATGGATTTGTTTTATCTCTGTCAGAATAAATCAAACCATGAAGATCTTTGGTGGTATCCTCTGTTTCTATATAACTTACAATTACCATCGAGAGAAAACAAACTAATCCCGAATAAATCGCCCCATAAAAATTAGAAACCATATCCGATTTGTAATATAAAATTCCCAATGAATATAGGATAAAATGAACGAGGCCACTCGATGTTCCAAGGATCATACCGTAGAAGGCACTCCAACCGGAAGCACGTTTCCAAAACATCCCGAGCAAAAATATTGAAATGAGAGGTGCATTAAAAAAAGAAAACAGTAGTTGGATGTAATTCATAATGTTCTCAAACTGCATGGCAATGTAAGAAGCAAAAATGGCGAAAACGATAGCAAACATAGTGGAACGTTTTCCTACCTTTAAATAATCTTTATCTTCTTTGTTTTTACTAATATATGTTTGATAAATATCATAAGTAAAGATAGTATTCATGGCGGTAATGGAACTGGACATACCTGCCATAAAAGCGGCAAGGAGTGCTGTCGTTCCAAGACCTAACATTCCGGAGGGATAAAAGTTCTTTAATAAGATGATAAAACTTTTATTATATTCGCCATTCATCTCTTTTGAAAATTCTGCTAAGGCAATTAACCCAGGAATTACTGTTAAAAATGGTAAAAATAATTTGAACATAGCTCCGATAAGAGGAGTTCTTCTTGCGGCTCGGTAATCTTTAGCCGCCATTGCCCGCTGTACTTCCGTAAACCCACAAGTCCAATACGAAAAAGATAATACAAAACCAAGTCCCACGGTTACACTCAACAAATCCCATCCGAGTTCATTTTGTCCATTGGCAAGTCCTTGCCACATATGTTTGTGTGAATTCGGAATTTTTTGCATAAGCCCATCCCAACCACCTAACCTTGTCAATCCGATGATGACTAGTGGGAACAATCCAATTACGGTTAAAAAAAATTGCATCACCTCAGTATAAATAGAAGAACTGAGTCCACCAAAGTATGTATAAATGAGAACAATACCGGCACTAAACAAAATGGAGAAATGAGGATTCCAACCAAACATAGTTTCGAACACCAAAGACAAAGAATAAAGATAAATTCCTGATCCAAGTGCCAAAGATAATAAGGTAATCAACGAATTGACTAAATGGGCAGGCCTGTTGAAACGATACCGTAAGTATTCAGGAACACTTCTGATTTTTGAGGAATAATAAAATGGCATCATAAAGATTCCAAGAAAGATCATTCCAGGAATGGCACCTAAATAGTAAAAATGGAAGGTCAAAAATCCATATTCTGCCCCGCTGGCACTCATCCCTAACAATTCTAAGGCAGAAATATTGGCCGAGATAAAAGCGATTCCCGTAATCCAACTGGGAATCTGCCTTCCCGCTAGAAGGAAATCACTCGATTGGTTCATGGATTTCTTTAGTAAAACCCCAATCACAATCATAAACCCAACAAAGACCAAAAGGATTAGATAATCGATGGGAGAAAGGGTTACGAACATGGCTGGTAAAAAACCCGAAAACAAGGCTTTGTAAAGAGGAAATCCCGAATCTCACCTATCAGTGATTATTTTCCTTCAAAATTTCCGAGACTTACCGACACTCATGGTAACTCTTTGACCGAAAAAGACTTTTCGAATTATGTCACATTGATAGATTCGGAACCACCAGGAGGATCTATGTTCTATCTTCTTTTAGCCCTTCTCCACGAAGACTATTCTTCTGGAAGAATCGATTTTTCTACCTATTTCGAAAATACTGTCCTGCTTGCCCTGGACCACGAACGAATCAAATCCAATCTAGAACAAAGCAAAGCCGCGTAATTTCAGATCCAAACCAAAAAAACCTGGGATGTCTGCCCAGGTTCCTTACGGAATTTTCTCCTTGTTCTAGGAAGTCCTCTCTGTACGGTAACAGAAAAATCACATCTCAGGAAGATTAAATGACATCGGCCAAACTCCTTACTGCTACCCTCCAAAATTCTCAAAAATTTTTCCTTCAATTTGGGGGACAGGGTTCACCATACCTAAAAGAACTCGTAAAATTGTACGCAGAACCAGAACTCAAAGAATTTTTCGAAACTAGTTTCCAAACCATTGCTGAAATCGCTGCCCGTGATGGCAAAAGCCCGCTCCTGAACGAAGGATTTGATTTCAAATCTTGGATCGAAAACCCAGACGCTGCCCCTTCAGAAGATTATTTAGCTCGCGCCCCTATCTCTGTACCGGGAATCTTTATGACTCAAATGGCAAATTATGTGTTAGTTTCCAAACGTGGTTATCCTACAGCGGAACTCATCAAAGCAACGGGAGCTCTCAGCGGTCATAGCCAAGGTGTGATTGCTTCTGCCCTTGTTGGTCTTGGATTGGATGGTGCCGATTTTCTGAAAGCATACGCTGATTTTTTAAAATTTATTTTCTACCTAGGATTTAACGGTCAAAAAGTTTACCCTAACTTTGTTGTTTCAGAAGAGATTGTAAAAGAAAACGAAGCAAACGGTGATAAAAATCCAGCTCCTATGGTTGCCGTGATAGGTTATTCCAAAGATGAATTAGAAGAAAGAGTGAAAAAAACAAATGACTCTCTTGGACTCAAAGGCCAAGACACAGTTTTTATTTCTCTTTATAACACTCCTGATTCCATGATCCTTTCTGCACTTCCGTCTTCTCTTCTCGCCTTCCGCAAACAATGGAAAGCAGAAATGGATGAGAAAAAATTCAAGTTTGTTTATTTAAAAACAACCGCACCTTTCCACTGCCCATTTATGGAAACATCCCTCGACAAATTCAATACTGAAGATGCCGCAGTAGTTCCATTTCCTTATACTGGTGCTGATTTAAAAGTTCCTGTCTATAGCATCTTTGATGGTCATAACTTACAAAAAGACGGAAACCTTCGTGACATCCTATTTAAGATGGTATTAATTGAGCCACTTTACTGGGATTTGGCGATCGCACCAATTTTTAATGACAGTGCCATAAACACAATCATTGACTTTGGGCCAAGTGTAGTGAGCCAAAGACTCACAGGTGGACACCTAAAGGCAAAAAACATCGAAAAACAATCATTATGTGCATCAAATGCTAAGGAATTAAAAGTAATTCTAGAAGCATAATGAATCCATCCACTCTTCGGGCCGCTTCCAAATTAAATTTAATCCGCCTTCTGGCTTCTCATCCAGAAGGTCTTGGATTAGAAGAAATTCAAAGCGTAACGGGACACAAATCAATCGCAGCACTCAAAAAAGATTTGGGTGAGTTGTATATGATTGAGATGTATCCTTATTCACCCACCGATGCTGTGGATTTAGATTTTGATGGGGAGAAGGTAAAAATCCGACTCCCCATTGCTGTAGATTCCGCACTCCCCCTTTCCCCAAAAGAATGGACCCTTCTTAGATCACTTTTACAAAAACAAAAAACAAAAGAAGATTCCAAACTAAATCATTCGATCTTAAGCAAAATTGATTCGGTGATTCCTTCGGGTGATTGGTCTCCCTATCAAAAATCAAAAGAAACGATTGTAAATGCCATAAACGAAAAAAAAATACTAACAATTGTTTATTGGAAAAGGGATAACCAAGAAAAGGAAACAAGAACTCTAGCGCCATGGATTCTCTGGGAAGAAAATGATTCTTATCTTTTGGCCTATGACCTAACCAAAGAAGGATTCCGCTCCTTTCGATTGGATTATATTTTAGACATTACGATTACTGATACAAAATACCCGACCCTACCGGACACGGCAGGGGAATTTTTAGATGGATTCAAACAATTGTTTGGTGCCGATTCCAAAAACAAAGATTTTGCAAAACTATGGATCACTGATTCAGCCTCTTACCATCTAGGAATGAAACTTACCCTAGAACCTACGGGAGCCCAAAAACAAATTGGGGATACTCTTTACCGAGAATTCACGGCTCCCATCCGAGACCAAAACTGGTTTGTCCAAACCATTCTAGGATATGGAACCTCCGTACTCGTTGCAGAACCGAAGGAATTAAAAGACTCCATTCAATTCCACTTACAATCCATAGCACCTTCAAAACCAAATCTTCAAACGCTATCTTAGGGATGAATTCCTTGAAGTCCATTGCCAAGGGAAAGATTAACATTGGTTTGATGATCCCCTACAAACGGGAAGACGGATTACATGAAATTCGCAGCGTTTTTGTTCCTATCAGTTTTGGAGATCCGATGGAAATCCAAATTAATCCCCTCTCGCTTGGACAAACTTCAAGTTTCCATTTAGTTTCTGAAAACCATCTCCACGGTTATCGGCGTGAAAAATTTGAAGAAGTTTCTGAAAGGGGAGATCTCACCCGAAACATACTCTGCAAAGCCTTCCAAAAGTTAGTCACTTCCCTTCGGGAACCAGTTTCTATCACCATCCGATTACAAAAATACCTTCCGCCCGAAGGGGGAATTGGGGGGGGAAGTAGCAATGCGGGCCTTTTTCTACAAGAACTCTTTCCTTGGACCGATCTTCCGAAAGTAGAAGAGATTCCCTTGGCAAAATCCATCGGTGCGGATGTCCCCTTTTTTTTGCAGTCCTCCTCCTGTTATGTGAGCGGGATCGGTGAGGTGCTCGAGCCCATTTCTGTCGCCCAAGGCTCTGGAATTTTGGCCATTCCTCCCTTCGGACTTTCTACCGCATCTATGTATTTAGGCCTTCAAAAAAGTTTACAAAAACCCTATGGTTCCGAAGTATGGAAATCTCTGGCAGAGGATTTAATTCGAAGTCTTCAGGTCGGGGATTGGGCATACCTGCAAAACAGGCTCGAGAACGAGTTTGAAAAAATCGCTTTTCAGACCCAACCCTTACTAAAGGAATTGAAATTAGGGTTCTATGAGTCGGGAGCAGTCTATGCTTCTTTATCGGGTTCGGGTTCTTGCTTTTATGGCATTTATCCTTCAGATAGAGAGAGAGACGAAGCCCAACGCATTGTCTCCGATCGATTCCCCGATATGGAATTTCGAACGTTCTCTTTTTAGAAACTGGCCTGTAGCCAAGCGGTAAGGCAGCGGTTTTTGGTATCGCCATTCCCTAGGTTCGAATCCTAGCAGGCCAGCCAGTTTTAAAAGATCCGATAGAACGAACGATGAACCTACATAATACTGTAACTGCTGTTATTTTGGCGGCGGGGAAAGGAACTCGAATGAAGAGTGAGCTTCCCAAGGTTGCGGTTGTACTGAACGAATCTCCACTTTTACTTCACGTTCTTCGCAATATCGAATCCGCCGGCATCAAACGAAAAATCGTGGTTGTCGGTTACCGCAAAGATATCGTTACAGATATCGCAAAATCATTTTCTGGCGTAGAATTTGCCGAACAAACAGAACAATTGGGAACAGGACACGCTGTCCTTTCGGCAGAACCCATACTCACACCTTATTCAGGTTATACGATTGTTGCTTGCGGTGATGCACCCCTAATCTCTGCAAAATCATTTTCTGAACTCATAGACCTCCATAAAGAAAACGGATATTCCGCGACTGTTCTCTCAGCCAAGATGGAAAACCCTACTGGATACGGTCGTATCATTCGTTCTGCCGATGATGCTAGTCTTTTACGCATCGTAGAAGAAAAGGATGCAAGTCCTGAAGAGAAAGTAGTAAACGAAGTGAACACGGGAACCTACTGTTTTACCACGGAAGATCTTTTCGGTGCGCTAAAACAAATCGGTAATGACAACGCTCAGAAAGAATATTACCTCACAGATGTGATCAAGATTTTTAGATCCTTGGGGAAAAAAGTTGGGGCAAAAACTTTGGCAAATGCACTAGAAAGCCATGGTATCAATTCCCCTGAAGATTTAGCTCTCGCAAAACAATATATAGATAAAGGGTTGGTTGGAGTATGAATCCCAGCGAAGTAGTTGTATTTTCTGGAAATGCAAACAGACCTCTTGCCGAGGAAATTTGTAAACACCTGAACATTCCCAACGGCCAAATCTCTGTTAAGAGATTCTCCGACGGAGAAAGTTCTGTAAAAATCGAAGAGAACGTTCGTGGTCGGGATGTATTTGTGGTTCAATCCATAAGTTACCCAGCAAACGACAGCTTGATGGAACTTTTACTAATCATTGATGCTGCCAGAAGAGCTTCTGCTCGCCGCATTACTGCCGTTATCCCTTACTATGGTTATGGACGCCAAGACAGAAAGGTAGAACCACGGGTTCCGATTTCTGCTCGTATGGTGGCTGATTTAATCGAAACTGTAGGTCCTGACCGAGTTCTCACTATGGACTTACATGCGGACCAAATCCAAGGATTCTTTCGTATCCCTGTAGACCATTTATACTTTTCACCGGTCCTTGCGGAGTACATCAACTCACTTGGTATGGAAGACCTTGTCATTGTTTCCCCAGACTCTGGTGGAGCAGAAAGAGCTCGTAACTTCGGAAAGAAAGTAAACGGATCACTTGCCATCATTGACAAACGTAGACCAAAAGCTAACGAGTCTGTGGTGATGCATGTCATTGGTGAAATCAAAGACAAAAACTGTTTATTACTTGATGATATGATAGATACTGGCGGAACGATTGCCAAAGCGGCGACTGCTCTCTACCAAAACGGAGCCAAATCGGTATTGTGTTGTGCATCCCACGGTGTTCTTTCTGGAGAAGCACCGACCAAATTGAATGAAGGCAACTTCAATCAAATTGTACTCTCAAATTCTATCGCCATTCCCGAGAGCAAAAAAATAAATCACTTGAAAACGCTCTCTATCGCCCCACTCTTTGCTAAAGCCATCGAGCGGATTCATAACGAAGAATCAATCTCTAGTCTGTTTTCATAACTTTAAGGAACATAATCATGGAAAAAATCAGTATCAAAGCACAAACAAGAACTTCTAAAGGAAAAGGTCCTGCAAGAAGAATGCGTGTGGAAGGTTTAGTACCGGCGAACATCATCGGAAGCGGTGAAGCAAAATCGGCAAGTGTTGTCGAAAAAGAAATCCAAAAACTCATCGACTCAGGAATCCGTAAGGCAACCCTAATCGACCTCGAACTTGATGGTAAAACAGAAAGAGTTTTCGTAAAAGAAATTCAAAGGTTTCCACACACAGGTCAGATCCGTCACATCGACTTCTTTAAAGTAACTCCTGGTAAAAAAATCCTAACAACAGTAGCTATCAAAACGACTGGTGTTGCAAAAGGATCCAAAGCAGGTGGACAGTTCGAACACCTCGTTCACGAAATCAAAGTAAAGTCAACTCCTGAAGATCTAACTGACGTAATTACAATTGATGTGAGTGGACTTGATATCGGAAATATGATCAAAGTTTCTGAACTTCCGCATCCTGCTTCTTGGGAAATCCTAATGAATGGGGACCCGATTGTTGCTTCTTGTAGCAAAACAAAAGCGATCTTGGCTGCGGAACGTGCTGAAAAAGCAGAAGCAGAAACCAAAGGCAAACCAGCAGCGAAAAAAGCTGGAAAGAAATAAGATCTACTTTTAGGAACCAATGAAGTTAATTGTAGGGCTAGGAAATCCTGGCGATAGATATAATAACAATCGTTCTAACATTGGTTTCAAAATTCTAGATGTCATTGCAAACAACATTGGCATCGAAATCAAAACTAAGAAAAAGAAATCTCTCATCGGTCGTGGTGACTTTGAAGGGGATGAAGTGGTTTTACTCAAACCTCAAACCTTCAGTGACCTTTCCGGTGAGTCGGTTCTCTACATTGCCTCCTTTTTAAAAATCCAGGTAAAAGACATTGTGGTCATCCATGAGGATGTCGGGTTAGAACTCGGCCAAATCGTGGTCACGAAAGGTGGGGAAAACGATGTCAACCCTGGGGTCAACTCGGTTTCTGTCTCATTACGATCCCCTAATTTTATACGGATTCGGATCGGCGTTCTTAATTCAGCCTTTGATCCAAAAAAAAGAGAAGAATTTTTACGTGAAGATTTTGAGCCATTAGAGAACCTGAGCCTGATACAGATCATCAATGACGCCGAAGCGGCGATTCGTTCCATATCCATGGGGGATATTGACGAAGTGATTCAGAAATATCACCTTTGATTTCAGTCTAACTTGCGAGAAGTCTTTACATGAATAAAAACATCAAAACCGTATTTCTATTTTTACTCGTATTCCTTGTCATTTTGGCAACGGTTTATAAAGGTCAGGACTTCGCCGGTAAACCCGACGAAATCAGCTATTCCGATTTTTTGAATATGGTGGAACCCATCGAGGGGAAAAAGCCGATTGGAAAAATTACCTCGAAAGATGGAAAAGATATTTCCTCAAAACAACAAATCATCATTGATCGAGAGCTGATTGAAGGTTGGTACATTCCAGAAATCACCAAAGACAACAAACCAAAACCTTTCAAAACGAACGTAGCACAGGTGAACGATGATTTGGTGACAAAACTTCGGAAGTCACGTCTCAGTTTTACTGCGAAATCTACGGAAGAAAACAAGTTTTGGAGTGTTGTAACCGGTATCATTCCATGGCTCTTTGCCCTTGGTATCATTTGGTTCATCATGATGCGCCAACTCCAAGCATCTGGTAACAAAGCATTTACCTTTGGTAAGTCTCGTGCCAAAATGAATGTAGATCAAAAAGTCAAAACCACTTTTAATGATGTGGCTGGTTGCGATGAAGCAAAAGTGGAATTACTCGAAATTATTGAATTCTTAAAAGACCCAAAAAAATTCCAAGCCATCGGTGCACGAATTCCTAAAGGCGTATTACTCGTTGGTCCTCCAGGAACTGGTAAAACCTTACTTGCGAAAGCGGTTGCTGGAGAAGCAGGTGTTCCTTTCTTCTCTATTTCTGGTTCTGACTTTGTGGAAATGTTTGTGGGTGTGGGAGCATCACGAGTCCGTGATCTATTTGACCAAGGGAAAAAAAATGCCCCTTGTATCATCTTTATCGATGAGATTGATGCTGTAGGTCGCCTCCGTGGTGCCGGTCTTGGTGGCGGTCATGACGAAAGAGAACAGACCCTCAATCAGATGTTAGTCGAGATGGATGGATTTGAAATGAATGAAGGTGTCATCGTGATGGCTGCAACTAACCGTGCAGACGTACTCGATCCGGCTCTCCTTCGCCCCGGTCGTTTTGACAGACAAGTGATTGTGGATCTGCCAGACCTCAAAGGCCGTGAAGAGATTTTACTCGTTCACTCTAAAAAAGTTCCCTTAGTTTCTGATATATCACTGAACTCGATCGCTCGCGGAACCCCAGGTTTTACAGGAGCCGATCTTGCGAACCTGATCAATGAAGCGGCACTTCTTGCAGCTCGTCGTAACAAAAAACGTGTGACCCAAGAAGAACTCGAAGAAGCGCGCGATAAAGTCATGATGGGCCCAGAACGTAAGTCTATGTTTATCTCTGACAAAGAAAAAGAAATGACCGCTTACCATGAAGCGGGACATGCCCTTCTCGGCACCTTACTGCCGTATACGGAACCTGTTCATAAAGTTACCATCATTCCTCGTGGTAGAGCCCTTGGCCTCACACAATCCCTTCCTGTGGAAGACAGACATTCCTATCGTAAAAACTATTGTTTGGATCGAATTGTAATGTCTATGGGGGGATACATTGCCGAAGAACTGATCTTTGGTGATCCTTCTAATGGTTCTTCCAACGATATCCAACAAGCAACCAACATTGCGCGTCGTATGGTTTGTGAATGGGGAATGTCCGAAAAACTCGGAACCATCCATTACGGATCTGGCGAAACTTCACCATTTATGGGCCGAGACTATGGTCACACAAGTAAACCATACTCAGAAGAGTTTGCAGCACTCATTGACCAAGAAGTGAAACGCATCATCCAAACTTGCCTTGATAAAGGCCGTGATTTGGTGAAGAAAAACCAAAAGAAATTGGATGCCATTGCAAAAGCACTTCTTGCCAAAGAAACGATTGATGCACAGGAGCTCATGGACATTGTCCAACCTTCCTTTGACAAATATGCAGATCATAAATCGGGATTAGGTGCTAATAAAAAAGGCAAAGGTTCTTCAGCAACAAAACCGGCCTATTCTTCTTAATAAAACGCATGAAGTATTGGCTCTTTAAAACAGAACCAGATGTCTTTTCCATTGACGACCTGATGAGAGAAAAACTCTCTTATTGGGAAGGGGTTCGAAACTACCAAGCACGGAACTATCTTCGCGATGAAGTAAAGTTAGGTGACTTGGTTTTATTTTACCATAGCCGTTTAGATCCGCCGGGAATTGTGGGCATCGCAGAAGTTGCCAAGGAAGCAACCCCTGACCCTTACCAATTTGATCCCAACCATAAATATTTTGACCCCAAACTGAAAGGTACTGAACCTAGATGGTATGGGGTCCATTTAAAACCCCATACTAAGTTTAAAGATTTGATTCCATTAGATACCTTAAGAAATACCAAGGGTCTCGAGACTATGGTTGTGACACAAAAAGGATCTAGGTTGTCGATTCAGCCTGTGACAAAAAAAGAATTCGAAATCGTAGTCAAAATGGGAAAGTAAGATATAACAAACTGGTTTAAGGTTTTGCAGTAAACACTTGCACAGCCTTGACTTTATCTATATCATAAAACTTTTTGTCTTTGTAAAAGGACGTTCCTGCACCCATATAAGTAAACTCTGGATTGAGAATATTTTTTCTATGACCTGGTGAATTAAACCAGATTTCTACAACTGCTTTTGCCAAACTCAGATAAGTGTGGTTGGGAATGGGAGTCCCCGCCTTTGTATAACTAAAAAAAGGACCACCGTTTTGTACGGGCGTGAACACAGCACGTCCGCCTTGATATTGAATTCCAAAAGAATTGATGATATTTTCTGCTGAATAAGTGTCTGTAATTCCCACCAGATCCAACCGATCACGTAATGTTTCTTTCCCATTCACAGTGCTTGTATGGGAATAAAAATCATAAGTTACCATATCTTGTGCATGTCCAAAAGCGGCCTGTTCACACTTTTCAGAATATTTAAAAGGACGAAGACCAAGAGATTTTCTCTCTTTAGAAGTAACATAAAAAATAGCAGCATTTAACAATGGATAATCGACTTTTGCAAAATCGATGGCTGTGTTTGCGGGAGCATAGGAGGGAAAAGTATCTTCTGTAAATAAATCATATTGTTCTACCTTCCACTTATCTGAATCAGGTAACTCTCTGCCATCTTCGATACTCTCCAAAAATGCTAAATTAGGATCTTGTTGTTCCACAACCTTTTCCACAGGTTCTGGTTTTTTCACTTCGACAACGGGAGCTTTTTTTACTTCGGGAGTTTTACAAACAAAGGTAAATAGACTCAAAACGAAAACAATGGCTAACGTTTGCGATTGGATTGTGGGAAGTTTTAATTTTAGTAACAAGTTCATAAAGTCTCCTATAAGTAACGGTTGTAGTCTTGAACTACATTGTGGATTAGATTTTTTTCTTTATTGAAATGAATCGTTTTCGCTTCTTTGATTCCAGTTTCCCAGATAAACATAAATGGAATTCCAAATAGAGTAGAATGTTTTTGCCTGTATTTTTCGCGACCAATGAGTTTTTCGTTTAGATAAAAATCCGCATGGAGAACTCTTTCTTTGGAATAAATGGATGGCAAAAGACCAGCAGTACCTAACATAAATAATGTGGATATGGAAGAGACCCAAAAATGTTCATACTCATTTACTTCGCTTGTATACAAATCAATATGGTGGTTGGCTCTGATTCCATCTGATAAAACACGGCCAAAGTATCCCGTTTCCATTAAATATTTTGTATAAATGGAGGTGATTTCTCGTTTGGTCTTATCGTTTTCTGGAGTGGAAACTTTAATGGTAAGGATAGCAATTTGTTGTTTGAAGTCGGGCCTTGAGATGATAGGAACATCTTCGCTCATATAATTGTAACATGAAAAAAGAAAAAATGGTACAAATACGGAGAGAAATCTAAGTGATTTAAACTTTCGCATAATTCGAAAGTAGAGTAATGGAAGTTGGAGAGAGGAAAAGTCTTTTTTTTAAAACCTAGAAAAATCGACAATCCCCAAGAGGTGTAAAATAAGGCCTCCTACCGTCACAAAAAAGGTCCAAGCGATGATGGAAATGATACCACCAACTTTCAACATTTCAAGGCTTCTGATCCCACCATAACTAAAGGCCAAAGCATTGGGTGGTGTTGATACAGGGAGTGGCATGGCAAGGGATGCACCGATGGTGGCACCGATTGCAGCTGGCAAAATGAGATGTGTAGGCAAACCCATAGTGATGGGAAGAATCAAATTGGCAACACTGGTGTTACTTAAAAAACAAGAGAGGCCAAGGGAGAGGATGGAAAAAAACAAAAACAATCCCAACTGACCCGAATCACCTAACATAAATAATTGGACAAAATGTTTTGCAAGGCCAGTTTCTTCAAAAGCTTTTCCCAGAGCAATCCCTCCCCCCATAAGAATGAGCACATCCCAAGAAAGGTTACGAAATTCTTTTAAATCTAAAAGTCGAAATCCAAAAAAAACAATCACTGGAAATAAAGCCACAGTTCCATTGGAGACTCCATGCCAGTCAGAGGTAATCCATCCAATGATAGTAATGGCAATGATCCCCAAAGCAATCGAACGATCTCGTTTAGAAAGGGATAAATTTGTATCCAATACTTGGATGGAAGAGACGGAATTTCCAGATTTGTCTTTTTTTAAGTACACAATGTACAAAATAATAGCAAGAGCAAAGACAGAAAGGATAAATACAGGGAAAGCAAATCCCATCCAATTCAAAAAACCAATTTCCAATCCTCTTTCTTGTAGATACCCAATCCCAATTACATTGGGAAGAGTTCCTACAGGGGTTCCAATTCCACCCAAATTGGCAGAAAAAGGAACGATGAATAGAAGTGATTTTCGTAAAGGATTGTCCTCTTCTAAAGATTTCATCATGGAAGAAACAAGACCCAACATCATTGCCGCAGTGGCAGTATTGTTCATAAAACAAGATAAAAAGGCAGTGGCGAAACCTAAAGAAAGAACCAGTAAAAAGGCCGAACCTTTTGTTTTTCGAATCACAAACCGAGCAATGGAGGAATCCAATCCATAGGATGTAATTGCCGAAGAGATCACAAATCCACCTAAGAATAGTAAAATGGTCTCAGAAAAATAACAAGAAAGGAAAGTAATCGTTTTTGGTGCACCAGGCCCCCAAGCCGGAAGTAACCAGACCAATTCCAGAAATAGAACTAAAAAACCCGTAACATAGAGAGGAAAAAGTTCTGTCACCCAAAGAAAAGAAACCAGTAAGGCAATTGCCAAATTGATCTCTTGAGGCCCGCTTAGACCGAGCCAGTTTTGGTACCAGCCAAAGAAGGCAGGAATCACGGCAAGACTTGAAAATACAATACCAGCTCTAATCATTGTGACTTGACGATTTACACTCTCCTGATACTTTTTCGATAGACTCGAATCGTTTCAAGCAAACAAATAAAGTGAGATTTCCACTCGATTCATAATGTTAATTTTTTATGCAAATAGCCTATAACGACTTAAAACACGCAGTTCTCGGAAGCGGCCCCATGGGTATTATTATCGCTTCCATTTTGGCACAGAAGTTCGACCCCATTACTCTCTGGATTCCAGACAAAGAATTGGTAGAGCTTCTAAAAAAAAGACGCCAAACAGAGATTATGGGAAAGACAATTGATCTTCCTGACCATATCGACATCGTATCCAGTTTGGATCCTTTTGGAAGAGATGATTGGACATTCCACGTAGCTGTTCCTTCTCGCTCATTTCTGGATAGTGTTCATGCACTATTGGAAGTTTTAGAACCCACCAATAGTTATGTATTTTCTTTTTTAACCAAAGGAATTTTGGATTCTAAAAACAGAAAAAAAACAGGATTCATTACTTACTCTCAATACCTACAAAACTATTTAAAAGAAAGAAATTTCTCTAATGCCTCTGTTGCTGTGGTCAATGGTCCTTCCCTTCTAGGCGAAATCTTAGATGAAAAATTTAGTTTCTTTAATATTGGATCTTATGAAAAAGAAACTTCAGAGTATCTTTCCGAAGTATTAACTTCTAATTTTATTAATACTTCTGTTACTGATGATGTTGTGGGAATGGAAATTGTGGGTGTCGCCAAAAATCCAATGGCCATTGCCAGTGGAATTGTTTCTCTTTTACCTCGTTATGGAGCAAACCTACTCGGAGAAATTCTCTCTGTTGGATTTCAAGAAGTAAGAGACCTTGCGATGCGTTATGGTGCAAGACCAGACTCTGTGATGGGAAGGTCCGGCCTAGCCGATTTTATCACAACCGCAACAAGCAATAAAAGTAGAAACCGAGGATTTGGACAAAAAATTGTCGGAGAACTTTTATCAGGTGGTGAAAAGTTAAGTATCAAGGATCGAATTGAAATTTTCTTTGCTCCAAGATCCTTTATCGAAAGAGAATCCACCAAGTGGCATGATAACGTAGAAGGAACTTATGCTCTTAGTATCCTTATCGAACTTGCCAATGAAATCCGCCTTCCTTTTACCCTACACAGAACTTTGTTTGATGTACTGACAAGAAAACAACCACCAGATGCCCTTGTTGATTTGATTTGTGGTAAAAAAACAGAATCCAAAAACATTCCGCTCGTAGTGCAGAAGAAAGTAGGGCTCAACTTAACATCAGGAATTGATTTTCAAAATCTACTTGTCGATCGAATCTTAAAACATATCAGTAATGTTCCAGGTAGTGTAGCAAGAGTTAAAAAACAAGCTTCTGCTGTGATTGAATCCACTCAAAAACGACTCACCAAAGCCACTCGTAAAAAACAAAAACTAGATGAAGTGAAATTTGAAGCGGAACTAGAAATTTGGCAACGATTTCAAAATTGCCAGAAGGATGAAGAAAACACTTTGGTGAAAGAACTCGTTCGATTCTATGTGACAGAAATTGCAGACAACTATAGCCCCACAGTCAGGGAATCGGTTCTTCGTTTTGTGGCTCCCATCCGTCTTTTCTCCGGTGGTTTTTTGAAAGGATCCATGATCCCTCATATTGGTGGTAAAACGGAAGTAGTTAAAGCACTCTCATCTAAATACAATTTATTGTATGCTCCTACTCATAGATCTCACTTAGATTCGGTGGAAGTTGCTTATTCTTTATTTCATTTAGGACTACCTGTTCCTCGTTATGCGGCAGGAATTAATTTAATGTCCAATCCTTTTTGGGAATGGATGTTAAAGTCTCTCGGTGCTTATGCAGTCGATCGGGAAAGAACACGAAACAGTTTGTATTTAGAATGCCTCACTCTCTATTCACAAGTGATGTTAGAACAGGGAATACCTTCGCTTGTGTATCCCGAAGGAACTCGTTCCCGAACAGGAGCTATTGTCCCTGTAAAAACAGGACTTCTTACAACGGCTGTAAATGCGTTCCGCAGTTCAGGAACAGAGATAGTGATTGTTCCCATTTCTGTTTCTTATGAAACCGTTCCCGAAGACAACCAGTTTTGTAATATGCCAGAAGAGTTGGGAATGGCCGGATTTCTTGCCAAACGTTCCAATGTGTATGTAGAGTTTTGTGATCCGATTCCGATTTCTGAATACGCACATACGGAAGATCCAACACTCGAGCTCAGTTACCGAATCACCAAAGGGTGGAAACAATACCATAAAATTCTACCGAACCAAATTGTTGCTAAAATTCTAGCTGAGAATGATTTTTCTATCGAACTCTCGCAGAGTACCATGTTAGTTGAAGATTTCATTTCCCGTCATGATGGAAATTATCTAATCAAGGATCCAGAAGAAGTATGGGAAAAGGGTAGAAAGATTTTGGAAAAACGAAAGATGATTGAAGAGTCAAATCGAGTGATCCATTCTAAAAATGATGCCCTACTTTTGTATTATGCGAGTATGATTCCAGAGGACGAAGATAAAAAATACTAATTTCCGATTTATGGATCGTTATCCGTTCTGGACGGGGAGTCTTCCCCGTTTGCGAATGTAGACTGTCTTTTCCAGTTTAGCAATCACCTCACCGGCTTCGTTTTTTACGTCCGTTGTAAAAAGATAATCCCCTTTTTTCTTCACTTCGATTTCTTCTTTAATTCTTTCAATCTCCGAATCGGAAATGCGAAACTCAGCAATGACCTTACCCATTCCCGGTTTGACAAAGATCATATTTCCAGCTTTGTCCCAAACAATATAATCGGATCCGAGTCTTTCCAAAAGGATTAACATAAAAAATGGATCACACATAGAATATAATGATCCACCAAAATGAACTCCCACATAATTTCTGTTATAGAATCTTAAGTTCATTTCCGAACGAAAATAGGAAAAGTCCGGTGCAATTTCTTTGATGCGAATTCCGGCTCCGAGATAAGGAGGATAAAAGTTAAATAACCAAATTTTGAATCTTTTTTTCCAAGAGATCTTCTTCATCAAAGATTCGGTTCCTTTCTTTTTTGTTTCGAATTGATTAAATAGACAGCAAGGATGGCTAAAGATCCCCCTATGATAACAGGAATTTGAACTACTTCATCCAAAATCAAAAAACTACTCAAATACGCAGAGAGTGGAACGATAAAGATAAAACTACTCGCAATCTCTGATCCCAACCTAGTGGCAGCATAAAAATAAACGGTGGTTCCAAAAGTAGTCGAGATCACTGTCAAATAGAAGATCGAAGCCCAAAAATCAAAGCCCATACTCCATACTTTCCAAAAACTAGGGTCATTAAAACAAAATAAGAATTCAATGACAGATCCCACTGCATAAACATAAAAACTATAGGTGATAGGAGACATGGATTTTCCCGTGGATTGGCTATTGAGTGAAAGTGTAGCCCAAACAAAAGAACATAACAAAAAGAATAAATTTCCAGATAACAATAGATAATCGATGCTGATCTTCCAAACTTGTAAAATCACAAGGCCACCAATAAATCCAAAAAACAAACCGATCACTTGTCGTTTCGAAATTCGTTTCTTTTGTACTAGCACAACGATAAAAAATGTAACAATTGGATTGAGAGTGGTAACAAGAACTCCTCCTGCCCCGGGTAGTCCATTCTTAAGACCCATAAAGAAGAATTGATTGTAAAAGGTATAAATGATTCCACCGATGAGAACATTCCAATAGTCTTTCCCTGTTTTGAGCTTAAAGGGAAGTCGCATCACCAGAAGTAAGGGAATGACAGAAAGAAAAGTGGCAAAAAATCTCCAGAAAACCAAAACAGAAATGGGAACCGTTCCTGCGATCATTTTGCCAATAGGCCAAGAAATCCCCCAAGAAACCATGGCAAATATGAGTAGAAGTAAAAATTTAAGGTTCAAATGTAGTTTCCTTTCAACAAAAAGTTGAGAACATAAGTGGTGCCAAAGGAAATAGGAATTCCAATACCCAACATAAGGCTTGCTAAATGAGGAGAAATATTTTTTTCAATAGTAATTACTGTAGATGTGACCATGGGAGCCATTGCCGATTCCAAAACAATGGTTTGGTAGAGTAAGGTGTCTTCTTTTAACGGTGAGTAAATCCAATATACAAACAAAGGAGCAAGGATAAGTTTAAAACTGAGTCCCAATGCCAGAACTCTACCGTGACCCGCGATGGTTCTCATATCCAACATAAACCCTACTGATACTAATGCGAGAGGCGTAAGCGTGTCACCTAACCTGAGTAAGACCATCTTCACTGCTTCGGGGTAAGCAAATTGGCGAGTGAGGATGGCAACAAACAAAGCATAGATGGGTGCAAATCCAAGAACTCGTTTGACAAGTGTTGTTAGATCCCACTTTCCATCCATAGCAATCGAAGCCAAAATGATTCCTGGAAAACTAAGAACCATAAAAGTTCCCAATTGGTCCGACAAAATTCCATAACCCAAAGATTGTTTTCCTAAATAGGTTTCGAGTAGCGGAAACCCAACAAAAGAGGTATTGCCAAGACCGGCAGTTAACACCAAACAAACGGCAGTGTGAAACTTTAAAACCTTTAGTTTATACAAACTAAGAAAAAATACCACAGCGATCCCGAAGACAAACCAAGGCATTGAGGAAGGCAAAAGAGAAGTCGCATCCACTTTTAATTCATGGACATGATACAAAACAAGAGAAGGCAAAGAAATAAAAAGGATAAACCCATTTAAAACTTTAGGTGTAGATTCTGGAAACTGGGGTAATCTTCGAAAAAATAACCCCAAACCAAAACAAATTCCCAACAGTAAAAAGTTTTCCATATTCTAAAAAGAAAGAAAGGTCTCTATTGCCTTCGAATCAAAAAACACACCATCTTTTTGTCTAGGTGCTTCGAGTCCGTCACGGGCCATCTCTGCATATCCGTTGGCAAAGTGTAGATACTTTGTCGGTAGTTTCCTCTCGCTATCATGTGCTGCCTGTTCGATAAACTCAGCCAGTAAAAACACTTGGTAGGTGACATCGGCGATGTAGACACGGTTCATATCTTTCCAATCTTTAGATTGGTTTTTCACAGAGTCTTCCAATTCTTTCCGTTTGGATTGGAAAACGATAAAAGCATTTTTTAATTCTGGATATTTGTTTGCGGACTTAGTCAATTCATCTAACAAAGTTTGGAATGCCGTATATACTTTTGGTTTTTGTAGGGCATGCAAACAATGATCGGTAATGATGAGATGAGTCCCTTCCCAAGTTTCATTGATGATGGAATCATTATGAAGGCGAGGGAGTGGAGAAAAGTCTCCAATGATCCCATTCCCACCGAGAGTGAGGATTGCTTTTTGTGTGATATAACTTGCTTGGGAAGACGATTTATACTTCATTAGGGGAACTGTAATCTCTGCGGCATCGTCACCCTTCTCGGCAAGATTGGCAGAGCGAAAGTTCACAAAACAATTTCCTGTTTGTAAAATTTGCATCTCCGCTAAGGTCTTGGTAAAGGAAGGAAATTCTAAAATCTTTTTCCCATAGGCAGTTCGATACTTTGCATATTCGGAAGCTTCCATCACAGACCTTCTTGCGTTACCACTGGAACCAAGTCCTACATGCAAACGAGAGGTTTTGATAATGTAACGAATGAGATTCACAAGTCCATGACCTGGCCGGCCAAACTCTTCTGCTTCCACTCGGTCATAAATAATTTCTACAGTGAGTTTTCCGCGAGAACCAATGATGTCTTTTTTACGTAAGATATGGTGTCCGTTAAGTTCTCCATTTTCTTTAATACGAGGAACAAGAAACATACCCACAGTATTGGTTCCTTCCATCTTTGCGGTTGTAACCCAAAGGTCTCCGGGATTGGAACAAAACCATTTTTCACCAGTTAACTCCCATTTGCCGCTCGGAAGTTTTTTAGCAATCGTGCGGTTGGCAGAAACATTACTTCCTCCCACTCTTTCTGTTACATATTGTCCAGCCATAAAATGAGAAGAACTTCCCTTACCCGCAACGAGTGGTAGGTATTTTTTCTTTTGTTCTTCTGTTCCTATTTTTTTGAGAGCTAAAATGATTCCATCTGTCATTGCCAATGGACAGGCAACTCCGCCTTCTCCATTCATATTCATCAAATAGGTGAGCGCATAACGATGGATATGTGTAAATTCGAATTTCCATTCTGGATGGAAATCTAAATTCACCACCCCATGGTCATAAGAAATTTTACGTGCTAATTTTTGTTCTTCCGAATATTTAATAAAATCGATACGTTTGCCCGTTCGGTCATATTTAACAACCTCTCCGTATTTTCCTTCTTTGTGACACTCTTCTGTGAGTTCATCCAAAATCCCCCCCACAAGTTCCCCATACTTACGAATGTGATCTTCCATCGCCTTTTTGTGTTCTGGCGTATAGGCTTCTGAATAACGGTGAACCATCCTTTGTAAGGCGGGGTCCATTTCATAAAAATTTTTACCGCGAACTCCCTTGTATTCGGAAATATCGAACGGTTGTAAGGAAGGATGTTCAGAAATATGGTGGCTCATTCTTCCAGTTCAAAAAAAGGAATAGGATTCACTAGCAAAAAAGTCGCCCAAGTTTGAAATTGGTTCTAGAGTTGATTCTTTATGGTCCAAAGAGTGGAAACGAGAAAATCTAAACAAATTCTGCATGATGTCATCTTTGAACTGCAGAACGTTTCTGAGTCGATGCAGTGGTTTTTGTCTTATGACCGGCTTTCAGAACTTTTGGAAATCAGAAAGGAAGAATGCCTTCGCAAAGTTTATCAATTCAAATCCGCAAAACCACAGATGACACTCTCGGGTGGATTCCATGAAGTAGATGGGGATCTACTTGTCGATTTTCTCGCTTGGATTTTAGAGTTGGATGAAGTGGCTGAGGACTTCCTAAAAGGAGGAATCTTTTTTAGCGAACGTCCGTTATTTGAACTTCGCGAATCATACAAAACACTCATCCAAAAAACGATTGCCAACCACAAATTAGACCGCGAACTCATTTTACTTCTAACAGCAGCCACTGTGGATTTTGATGATGCCATTGATTCTTATTTGATGGATAAATTCGAAATTGATTTTTTTGTGAGAAGGTCCATCCATCAGTTTTTAGAAAAATTCGAAATCCATCCCGAATTTGGTGCAGAAGAATTTTTATATGAATATTTAAAAAGTTTAATCCCCACAAAGATTCTTAACTTCCGAGACATCACTCGTGAATTTAGGGATAGAACTTATTATGAGTTATACGGTCGATTCCGAGAGGCAAAAAAGAAAAAAAAGAAAATTGTAAAAACAGTTTCGATCGAACTGAAAGACCTACTTGCCTTTTTTGATTTAGAACCTGGTGCCGGCATCACTGATGTAAAAAAGAAATTCAAAGAACTATTAAAAAAATACCATCCAGACATTAATAAAAAAGGGGAGGAGATGACAAAACGAATCATCCTCAAATACAATCGCCTTGTCGAACTTCTCGGAACCTAAACTTCCAATTCACAATCATTACTTCATTTCAGTTTGATTTGAAAATGATACTTCACTCGAATCTCATCCTTTGCTTTCATAAAAAGTAAAGAGGGATTTTCTAATTCATATTCAGAAAATTTTACAATTAACGATCCATCAATATTTAATAATTGTAAATCCTCTGGACTTACAATGGCCTCTGTTGTAAAATCTTTAGTGTTTCCATGAATGGTTAATTTCCCTTTTACCGTATAGGTTTTCTCCTTCAAAACATTTACCGATTCGATTTTCACAAGGATATTCGGTGAATCTGGATATCCTAGTATTTCTTGAATGTGTGAATCTCGATTACTGTCTCCAGAAAAAATCTTTAGAAGAGGAATTGTGATCAAAAAAGGGGACTTTAAATTATATTGATTCCCAGCAGATTGGATGTTCGGCTCCTCCATTCGGATTTCACCACAAACTCCTGTTACATTTTTAGTTGTATGTTCTACATAAAACTCGATATTCTTTTTCGTAACTTCTGCCGAAAATATGTTTCCAGCAAATAGAAAACAGAACAATAGTAAAACTTTTTGATTCATAAATTCAGTTCCCAACCTGTTAAATTAGACGTAACCGCAGTCAGCAATCAGATAAAACCATTATTTTAAATAAATAATCCTACCGTCCCATTTATAAAACATAGGATACAAAGTCAAAATGACTGGAGAAAGGATTGCTAAACTAATCAATAAGTACCGATCCCAAAACTTAGAACCTTTCCAAAATTCGATTGAGTATAAAATCAAAACAGGTGTAGAGAGAATCGTAAACACGCGATTGGTATCATAAGTTAACATCGAAATCATATAACAAACAAAAAGGATAAAAATGGAAATAGGCCTTCGGTACATTAGATAAATGGCAAATGGCCAAAGCCCATGAAAGAGTCCAAGGGTTCCAAGAATCGGTTCTGAAACATTCATTCGAATGAATTCCCCACCAATCATATTAGAAAAAACAGAAACTCGAGTCTGGTTCCAAACAATATCCGTAGTAGAAAAAAGAAGGATAAGGAATAGACTATATAACAATATTGAGGTGAGAGTAGAATATAATAATAACTTCCATCTGGTTTTATCTTCTAGAAATAAAACCAATCCAACAATGAAAACTAAAACAATAAATTGAAAACAATGATTAGATAGTCCGAAAAACAGGACCAATACCAAAAGGAACCATTTCCAAAGAAAAGTCATTGAACCCAAAGAGATGATGATATAAATGCTAATGAGTAAAAAAGTGATCGGGTCAGAGAAACCAATCCAAGTCTTAAAAATCAAAAACAGTGGACTTGAGGCAAGCAAAACTGCTAAACCAAACCCAAAGAACCAATGGAAACGATAAGTCACAAAACAAACGATGGAAACACCAGATACAATATTTACAAAATCTAAAAGGGACACAATATCTTCTGGTCTGGACACAAGGCCTGTTGCCCAAAGAAAAAAAGGGGTTAACCATTGGTCCCAAGGAGTATTTACAGAAATGGGACCTAAACTTAAAAGGTAAAATCCAGAATTATAAACCTTAGCCTCAAAGGAGGAAGAAAATAATTCTTTCGGTAACCATTTAAAAATAAAAATAGAAAATCCAATGGTAAACAAAGACAGTATGTTCGAACGAGTCCTTATTGCAACTAACTTCATTTATGTGAGGAAATTGGAATGGAACCTTTCCAGGTAGAGACACCACTCCCTTCAATCGGATAGGGTTTGCCTAAATACTTGGGTGGAGTCTCCCATTGGATATCCCACCAAGCAAGGATCCTTGCGGGATATTCACGAAAACTATAATACATTTCTTTTTTATAAGTTCGTAAATTGCATTCATAACCGTATAACTCAAGTTCTAACTCTCTTCCTAAATAGATCGCTCTCGGTAAAAAGAAAGATTGGCTGACAAAAATTGCTTTTTTTACAAGGAAAACTTCTTTGGCACGAATGAGGGTATCGAGTGTTCGAAATCCCGCATGGTCCACAAAGATATCATCTGGTTTCACTTTGTGGTTTAACATAAACTCCAACATGGGGCGGAGTTCGTTGTAATCGGATTTTCCATTGTCCCCAGAAAGTAAGATTTTTTTGACTCTTCCTGTGTTATATAAATCCAACCCGCAAGCCAGTCGGTCCATAAGAATCGGTGAGGGAGTTTTTCCATAAACCGCTGCACCAGGAACAATGGCCACTTCTGCTTCAGGGATTTCCATTAGTTCGTTGGAATGAACAGAGGTTTGGTATACATACCAAAATCGTAAATTCGTTGCCAATGTGACAAAAACCAGAATTCCCAAAATCAAAGCAATCCCAAGAAATAGGGATTTCCACTTGACCCTTGAGAGGAATCGGAACGTCATATTTATGTAGGACACGCGGTTCGTCATGAAGAAGAAAATTAAAGAGATTAGGTCTGTTTTTTCACAGGACAACCCGAAAATCAAGAAACAGATTGATAAGGTGAAAGAAAAAGGTCACCAACGGATGACCATTCTCGTCATTCCTCATGGATATGATAGTTCTTTCCACTTCCAAATTTCTCATTTTACCATTCTATTCTTTTTGGCTCTGACTGTAGGGCTTCTTAGCCTTGCCATCTTTGGAATTTTTCGTTCCAGTAACACCCAAACCCAAATCAACCAACTCTCCAAAATCTACGGAACTTATTTTGATACATACATCACTCATGCAAGCCAACTAGAGGAGATGAAAGAAGAGTATTCTAAACTGAATGAAAACATGTTAGAACTCTTTACTCTCATTGATGGAAGTGATGATGAACTTCTAAAAATTCCCACAGAGGATTGGATCGAAACATCTGCGGTCGAATCATTACAAAAAGAAGAAAAAGAAGACAAACAGTTGGATGTGGGTCGCAAGTACTTAAGTGAAATATACGACCTTCGCCAACTAAAACACCGAATGGACAATTACCAACGTTTGGTGGAAGCAAATTACCAATTTTTATACCAACGTTCAGATATTTTATCTCGTTCCCCTCTTTTTAACCCAATGTATTCCTATAACTTGACCTCTCCCTTTGGTATGAGAAAGTCACCTACTACTGGTTATTGGGAATACCATGACGGTTTGGATATGGCAAATGCCACTGGAACGCCAATTTACGCCTCGGCACCTGGTAGAGTGGTTCGTGTCACTTATTCCAACGTGGGATACGGGCATCATGTGATCATTCAACATGACTTCGGCTTTAGCACGTTATACGGTCACTGCTCACGAATTTACGTAAGAAGCGGACAAGAAGTCAAAGCCGGGGAACAAATCGCTGAAGTGGGTGCCACAGGAAACGTAACGGGTCCTCACTTACATTATGAAATTTTTATTTCCGAAGAAGGAAAAACAGATCCAGAACAATACATGCAAGCAGGGGTTTACTGATTGCCTAAAAAAGATAATCCTGCCAAACGAATCGCAGAACTTCACAAAGAGATTCAAAAACACAACGATCTTTACTATAAAGACAATACACCTAAAATTTCGGACAAAGAGTTTGACCTTTTAGTCAAAGAGTTACAGTCTCTTGAAAAAGCGAACCCCAGTTTGGCGACCGATACTTCACCCACAGCACAAGTGGGATCGGATCTCTCTCCCCAATTCAGCAAGTTCAAACATAAAGTTCCAGTTTTATCTTTAGAAAATACTTATAATGAAACCGAACTCTCAGAATGGTTAGAAAAAACAGGCCTTGAAGAACTTTATTCCTTAGAATGGAAAATTGATGGCGCCTCTATCTTGTTATACTATGAAAACGGAAAACTCACTCACTGTGTGACGAGAGGCTCCGGTGGAATTGGAGACGTTGTCACAGAAAATGTCAAAACCATCGAATCCATCCCACAAAATTTATCCGAACCGTTAAACTTGTCCGTCCGCGGAGAAATTTTTATGACCTTCTCCGATTTTGAAGAGTTCAATGAGGAATACGGTGGAAAGTTTGCCAATCCAAGAAACTTAAGTGCAGGTTCCATCAAACAAAAAGATCCAAATGAAGTCGCCAAACGTCCGTTAAGAATTTATGTATATGATGTATATTTTTCATCATCACGCAAAGGAATCAACAAACACAAAGATATCATAAACCTATTAAAAAAAGAAAAGTTTCCCCTCGCTCCCGATTCCACCATCATCAAAGGAAAAAACCTCGTAAAAGAAATTGAATCCTTCCGAAAGAAAAAAGACACAATGCCATTCCCTGTCGATGGACTCGTGATTAAACTCGATGACCTGAACCTTCGCGAAAACCTGGGTGAAACAAGCCAATCACCCCGCTGGGCCCGAGCCTTTAAATTTGATGCCTTACTCAAAGAAACTGTAATTGAAGAAATTGATTTTGCCATTGGCCGGACGGGAAAAATCACACCGAGAGCCAAAGTGACACCCATCTCCCTTGCAGGAACCACGGTCACTTATGCCACCTTACATAACCAAGACTATATCGACCAACTAGGTGCAGGAATCGGTGCAAAAGTACTGATCTCGAAACGTGGGGAAATTATTCCCGCTGTGGAAAAAGTAACCGTACCACCAAAAACTGTTTTTGTTTTACCAAAAGAATGCCCTTCTTGCAAAACCAAACTAACAAAAGTAGACGACTCCGTTGATTTTTTTTGCACCAATCGCAACTGCCCTGAACGAAAACTAAATCAACTCATTTTCTTTTGTTCCAAAAAACAAATGAACATCGAAGGCCTCGGCGAAAAACAAATCCAAGTTTTTTTTGAAAAAGGTTGGGTCAAAGACATATCCGATCTATATACATTAGAAAAACATAAAACCGAAATACTCGAATTAGATGGTTTCGCCGAAAAATCGGTCAAAATTATTTTTGATGCCATAGAAAAATCCAAAGAAAAAGATTTTCGTTTTACCTTACCTTCCATTGGTTTAAGTGAAGTAGGCCCCAAGGTAACAGAAATCCTCATTGAACATGGGTTTGATTCTTGGGAAAAACTCCTCGCCTTAACAAAGTCCAAAAATGCGGAAGAAGAACTAACTTCGATTCACGGAATCGGCCCCCGAACCATTGAAGCCTTACTCACTCACCTAAAAGACAAAGAAACACTCAAACTGGTAAAAACTCTGATCAAACTCGGCCTAAAATTTCAAGCCGATGAAACTGAAAAAAGCGACATACAACCGTTTGTGGGTCAAAGTTGGTGTGTGACCGGAAGTTTCGAAAACTTCCAACCTCGAGACATCGCCATGGACCTCATCACCAAACACGGTGGTAAAAAAGTTTCTGGTGTCTCCTCCAAAACCACCCACTTGCTCTACGGCCCCGGTGCAGGCTCTAAATTAGATAAAGCCACCGAACTTGGTGTCACCCTGGTATCTGAAACTGAATTTTTAAACCTTTTAAAAAAAGAAGGAATTCCATTACCGTAAAGTGGTATGATCCTTCAGGTGACATAACTTCTCCCTCCCTGATCCCACTCTTTTTTCTATCCCCAACTCCAAATCATTCTTGACATGCAGGTAAATACCTGCATATTGATTCTTGCATGTTGAAGGAAATGGAAGGAGCTGACAAGGTATTCAAGGCACTGGCGGATCCGAGTCGCAGGAAAGTGCTCGATCTTCTGTATGCAGAGAATGGCCAAACTCTCTCTGCTCTTTGTGAAAGGCTCGATATGCAAAGGCAATCGGCAACACAACACATAGAAGTCCTCATTAGTGCCAATTTGGTTTCGGTTGTTTGGAAAGGGAGAGAGAAACTCCACTTCATCAATCCCGTGCCGATTCATGAGGTTTATGAACGTTGGGTTCGAAAATTTGAAGAAAATCGCCTAGGATTTTTGTACGACCTGAAGGTGCAATTGGAAGGAGAAAACGATGGAAAAAAATAGTTTCGTCTATGTCACGTATATACTCAGCACACCAGAAAAAGTCTGGAATGCACTCATTGATCCAGAAATCACACAAAAGTATTGGCTTGATCCATTAGCAAAGAATCCAGCTCACATCAATGTTTCAGATTGGAAACCAGGTTCGGTTTGGAAACATGAAAAAGTGGATGAAGCAAAAACTGTTGATATCATAGGTAAGGTTGTCGAAAGTTCACCTCCCCATCGTTTGGTGCTAACCTGGGTCCGTCCCAATGAAATGGAAGAAGAATCAAAACATGCTCGTGTCACATTTGTAATTGAACCTTACGCGAATGGACTCGTTCGTTTGGTGGTGACACACGAAAATCTAGATCCACAAATGTTTGCAGGGATCTCTTCAGGTTGGCCAAGTGTTTTATCGAATCTAAAAACATTTCTGGAATCAGGACATCCTTTGGCCCATCATCTACCTGTGACTTAAATGCATTCCCAGCTTAAAGATATAATGTTTCTAATACTGATCCATGGAGAACTAATATGAACCTACCCTATTCTGGCGGATGTGCTTGCGGTGTTATTCGTTATAACATTTCTGACGAACCAATATTTATGAATGATTGCCAATGCAAAGACTGCCAACGAATGAGTGGAACAGGACATGGATCGTATCTTACCTTTCCCTCCCGTGCTGCAGTAAAACTCGAAGGAGAAGCTTCACATTTTGATATGATTGGGGATAGCGGCAATACCAAAACAAGTAGCTTTTGCCCCAAATGTGGTTCCCCCGTCTATATGACGTTTGCTGCCATGCCAACCCTGTTCACAGTACATGCCACAAGTCTTGATGATCCAAGTCGCTACAAACCACAAGCAGTAACATACACAGTGAGTGGATTTCCTTGGGACCATCTCGACCCAGTCCTTCCAAAATTTGAAAAGATGCCTAAAACCTAACGGATGATAAGCGAATGAAGCTCTAATCATTTATTAGCAGGCGTTAGTTTCAGTTTAACGATACCTTGCTTCATCCTACCAAGGAACAGGAACATTATTCCATGTGGTAAAGGTACCAGTTGGTCCCTCTGGTCCAAGCTCGGCAACCCTCACCACTTCCCGTGCTCCATCTTCAAGGCTCTCAAACCCTTCAAAATTTGTCAGGGCCGATTTTGTAAAACCTGGAGATACCAAATTCACCTTAATTGTTGTATCTTTCAATTCCAACATCATCGAAAGAGTGATCCCATTGAGTGCTGTTTTGGATGCCGCATAAACAGGATTGTAAAAGGAACTATAACCTGAGTTAGGATCTGCGTTGGCGGTGAGTGATCCAAGCGTGCTTGATACGTTGACGATACGAGCATCTTTGGATTCCCGAAGTAATGGTAACAGCGCCTGGTACACAGCAAGTACTCCAAATACATTGGTATCCCAAACAACACGCATTTCATCAATTGATGCGATGCTTGCCCGAGACGATGCCATGTACTCATGCATGGATAAACCCAGTTTTTGCATCCTTGTATTGGAAATTCCTGCATTGTTTACCAGAACATCCAGGTGTCCAAATTGTTTTTTTATGCTCTCAGCTGCGTCTGCAATCGACTGACGGTCTGTTACATCCAATGGGATTGCTACACTGCCGAACCCAATCTCTTTTGCCACTGTTTCACCTCGTTTTTTGTCGCGTGACCCTACAAGAACTTTCATTCCTTTCATCGCCAATTCTTTGGCTACCTGATAACCAATCCCTTGGTTTGCCCCAGTGACAAGGACAATGCGTGTATTCATTGTTTCCATCTTTCCATACTCCTATTCAAATATTTCCTTCAACTCCAAAGCCATTTGGTCCGCATCTATTTACGGAACCGTACAGTATCGGAACTAGTAAGTCTCGTATATGGACATTGAAAATATGTATTTCTCAGGTCAATAAAAAAAAAGGGAATTTTAACATTCAGAATGCCATTACCAAACAACAAAAGCTGAGATTCGTATCCACCGGCTTAGTAAAAAGGTAGTTCCATTCGTTTTTGAAAAGATTTTTGTATGTTATAATAACAATTCGATGGAAAAGAAAAAAAGAGAAACAGTTTCGAAAACAACCCCGCAAACACCGGTCCTCGGGAGGAAACGAGACCCGTCACTTGATGCATCCATTCTCAAGGCAACCATTGAGATGCTTGCCGAAGAAGGGTTTGATGGAATGACTATGGACAAAATCGCCATCAAAGTAGGAACGGGAAAGGCAGCCTGTTACCGCCGTTGGCCGTCCAAAGTCAAACTTGTCAAAGATGCGTTGATTTGGATGAATCGCAACCAGTTAGAACTCGAAAAAATTCCCGATACGGGTTCTCTTAGAAATGATTTTTTAGCCATTCTCAAACCCCATTCGATGGAAGAAGCCAACGCAAAACTTCGAGTACTCGGCGGCCTTGGGACATTTTGGTTAGATGATGAAATCGAAAAAAAGGGAATCACTGAAATCTTTGGTCCTTGGACGGAAGTGAACCGAACCCTCATCCAAAGAGCCATGGAACGCGGAGAAATTTCCAAAAAGGCAAATGTAGAACTTGTTTGTAAAGTGCTAAACTCCATGGCAACATACCGAGCCCTCATCGAAAGAAAACCTCCAGACAAAGCTCTCTTCATCGCATTGATTGACCAAGTTGTGATGCCTGCATTAAAAAACCCAGGTTAAATGTTATGGGCGCCTCGAATCCGTTAGTTGATTATTATTCCGTTTAATACCGACCGCGCTATCCGCTCCAATCTTTCGCTTCACGAAAGGATTTCCGCTACTATCGCTGGCGCGGGGTTGGTTAGATAACACAGGATTCATTAAAATTGAATTTAGCAAAAAGTGAGGGGGTAAAAATGAAGGAAAACTTGGGAATAAGTTTTTTGGAGTTTGTCAAGTCTCAAAACAATAGAAGGAAATATATGTTATACGTTTAAACTCGAGTAACTGTGACATAAATGTGATTCGTATATTCGCTCAGCTATAAAATGGATTTGACTTTTGAGGAAATATAGTTCCGAGAAAATTTGATGGCATATGCATACAACTATACTTCTTAATTAACCGATTCTTTTCTCAAAATATTTTGGTGAAATTCTGGATTTCCTTACCAATGAATGATCTTTCTTTTTAGAAAGAAATCATCTTGAATATACCTAACGATTAATTCATTTTTTATATTCGAATCCTGATAATCTATGGCAATGAAAAAGTATTTTCTGAATTTTTACATTTGAATTGTAAATACCAATAAATTGGAAATTTGTTTCCTATATCTAATTTATAACGAGAAAGAAATAAGTTCTTACACTGGATTTTGCGATGAGTATCAAATTCTGATTGGCGAGTAAGGTTTTGACTTTCATTAGGTATATTCAAAAAAGTTTGAACATACTGTTTGGCTGTGTTTACCTCATAATCATTCGGCTTCTCTCTCAGCTTCTTTCTACTGCAACAAAGTCCGAATATAACCGAAACTAACAAGATGCTGCTAAAAAAAATCATTAGAATGGTTTAAATTGATCTATTCAATGAATGATTATTTTGCGTATTCATTTATATAAAACCCATTTTTAATACACCGCTATCCTAACGGATAATAAAAATGCACCACATCCTCAGCACGACCACCCGTTGCCTTATAAAAATCCAATGCATAGTCGTCAGCTAAATCTGCTTGGACAAACACTTCTTCCATCCCTTTTTCTTTGCAATAGGAGTTGATGGAAGCAATGAGTGATTTACCAATTCCTTTCCTTTGCAGATGAGTTTGGACCGCTAGATCATAAATATAAACTAAAGGTTTTTCGGAATAGTATTGTCGTAACAGGTATGCGGTGAGTCCCCCGACCACTCTACCTTCCAATATAGAAACAAAAACAAAAAAATCATCCCGATCTAAAAGCGATTGGACGTAGCTTTGATTTGGCCTTTGAAAATTTTTCATTTCAAACACATCTTCAAAAACAGAAATAAGTTCTATAAACTGCTTGAGATCGTTTTGTGACAGTTTCCTTGTTTCTATATTGAACATATATTTACCTATCTTATTGATTCGTTTTTATCTGGTTTCCCAATGGAATGGAAAAAAATTCAATCCGAGTAAAACATCTCTATCACTTCAATCGTTCTAAGACACCTTTCCGTTTGACTATGTTTTTATAGTCCCATTGGATTTTCTTTGCTTGACCGAGCCAACGTTTCAAATCTTTTTTATTGATTTGGCTAACATCCGTATAACGAACTTCAGCCGCTTTAAAACTACCTTCTGGTTCTAACCCTTTCACTTCGAAAGTTTGCCCGCTCCAAAAGAGAAGCCGAATGCAATTTTTAAGTTTGCTATAACCAACAATGGGATTCCCTTCTAAAAACCAAACCGGGTGTGCATGCCAAATTTTCTTTTCTGCTTTCGAGAGATGTAAATTGATTTCCTCATAGAGAACACTACAAATATCTCTTTCCGCAGGTGATTGGGACTTGTTGTATGTTTCGATCTCTTTGCTCATTAAAAACATTTTCCTATCTAATTTATTGAAGATTAATCTTCGATCAATGCAAAAGAAAAAGATAAAATCGGATTTTCTAATATGAATCCAAGATTTACAGAATCATAGAAATTCAAAACACATAATCCAACAAATCGCTACATATATATAATCTATGAAGCGATTTTGGAATCGTAAACTATTTACAAATTTTCTTTATGGTTGAAACAACTTTAACATCAACAGTAGGCCAAAGTTTGCTTACCCCATCAGAACCTTTGTGTAAGTCATTACATTCTGCATTTAACTTACCAAGTCCTGATTGCAAACCAAGAGTTAAAACATCCACAGATCCTGTAACTTCAACAATATCATCTTTCCAAACAAAATTTACTGGAACAGATGTTTTAGAATTTCCAAAACGTAAATTTAATTTTGCAGTTCCGGTTTCCCCGGCAGTAATATCAGAAAAAGATCCTGAGATTTTTTTATTTCCTTTCACAGAACCAAAAAAGAATTTTTTAATTTTTCCATCTCGGTCAGGTACACCTGAGTTGACTGAAGAAGAATCGATTTGGAATTGCAAAGATTTTACAGCACCAAACTTTGATTTGTCCTTTTGTTTGCCGGCTACTTTAATCGAATCAAATTTACCTTTAACACCTGTTTTTTCAGTAAATTTGAACGCTGTCCACTCTAAAGAGGTTTGCGATGGGTCGTATTCGTATGTGCAATTTTCTTGTGCAGTCAATTGTGCCACGGCGCTGAGTGTGATGATTATCAAAATCGAGTGAAAAATTTTCATAGAAACCTCTACTGGAAAATAGAAAATCTAGAACTACGTTTTGTCAAGTGGAGTCTAATCCCCGAATCACAATTCGTATGTTAAAATTTCTACATTTTTTGGTATTTCATTTAAAGAACCAACTCTTCAGACCTGAAGAGGAAAACCTCCCCTTAAGACTTTCTTCCCATGAAGATTTAGCAAAGTCTATTTTGGATTTTTTATCTGAGTCCTTACACATTCATTCAGTCCCTAGTCAAATCATCGAAGGTTTTCGTTCCCTTCGTAGCAAATACAAACCACTCACAGAAAACAATTTTTATGATTTTCTTTTTGCCGCATCACACCAATACCAAATCCGCTTAAACATTGTTCAAAAGACATTACTAGACATAAGATCGTACATCACTAAAGACTCAGCATTTGTGTTTCAAAAATTGAACGATGAGAGTAACATTCCCGAATTCTATGCAATTTTAAATTACCAAACTTCCTCTTATCAAATCAAATCTCTGCATAACTTAGATGCCGAAGCAGAATGGTATTCCGAAAAGGAATTATTTAAACTCATCGGAATTAAATCAAATAAAGACCATGTGGATTGGCTCGTAGCAGAGCCTACCTTTCCTTTTTCAACAAACAAAGAGATAACCAAGACTGATTCCGCTGTTAAAATTGCTCTAAAACAAATCTCGCATTTGATTCAAATGGAATCCAAGGATGTTTGGATTGTCTTTATTTACGGTGTGGGAATTGGAATTCTCTCGCTTGTTGTTCCTGTAGCCACATCGTCTCTTGTCAATATCGTAGCCTTTGGAGTGATGATCCAACCTGTAATCATATTGACTCTGTTAGTTGTATTTTTTCTTGGATTTGCAGGTGCCATGCAAACCATCCAAATCTATGTCGTAGAAATTTTGCAAAGGCGTGTTTTCGTAAGAATCGCAACTGAGTTTGCCGTTAAATTTCCCAAAATTCGTCAAGATGTCTTAGACAAACACCACAACCCTGAGCTTGTGAATCGGTTTTTTGATACGATGACCATTCAAAAATCCATTCATTCACTTCTCGTGGATGGACTCTCCGTTGTATTAACGACGGTGATTGGTTTTATTCTGATTTCTTTCTATCATCCCATCTTTATTGTATTTTCCTTTATCATTTTACTCATCGGTGGTTATTGGGTAGTCTATCGATTGGGAAAACCTGCTGCCGAAAACTATATTAAAATATCAAAAGAAAAATACAAAGTGGCCGCCTGGTTAGAAGAAATATCCAGGCATTCCGCCCTATTCCACTCTACCTTTGGATCTAATTTTGCCCTGGACCGAGCTGATTCTTTAATTAGGGACTATTTATATGCTAGAAAAAAATATTTTTACAATTACATTCGCCAAATCATTGGTCTTGTAGGAATTCAAGCTTTTGCAAGTGCCATTGTACTTGGATTAGGTGGTTATTTAGTAATCCATAGGCAACTCACCATTGGTCAACTCGTAGCAGCGGAACTTGTGATCGCCAAAGTTCTTAGCGATATATCTAAATTTGGAAAACAGTTGGATAGTTTTTATAGTTTGATTGCAGCCGTTGACAAAATCAATTCGGTTTTCCACTTACCTACAATCCCTGTAAAAACGGTAGAATTTGAAATTCCGAACGGCCCAATCCAAGTCCAGTTGTCTGGAATTCATTATTCCTTATCCAATGGCCATAAAATTTTCCACCAATTCCAATGGAAGGTCCCTGCAGGGAAATCCATAGGTGTATCTTCCAACACTCCCTATGACGCACACATCCTCTTAGATCTGTTATGTGGTATAAGAACTCCAACATCCGGTGTTGTGGAATATAACCACCAAAACATCCATGAAGTTTCCAAGGAACAAATTCATTCTGTTACTTATTTAATCCGAGGAAATGAAATCTTTGAAGGAACCATCCTGGAAAACATTCGAGTCGGAAGAGAAGAAATTTCTCTCATCGAAATCAGAGAACTCTTAGACGAACTGGGCATTTGGGAAACAATCCAATCTTTACCAAATGGAATCCATACTCCACTTTTAACTTTTGGTCATCCTTTTGACAATATCCAAACAACAATCCTGTCCTTAGCCCGTGCGATCGTTGGGAAACCAAAACTATTGTTAATCGACGGAAACTTAGACCAATTACCACCGCATCTTCTATCGGCTTCTCTCAAAGTTTTATTACAGAAGAATAGAGATTGGACACTCCTCGTTGTTTCCAAATCACCAAATGTTCTTTCTCAAATGGACCAAGTATTACGTTTAGAAAACGATTCCCATTCCGTAAAGGTAAACACTTAAAGTTAGCATATGAAAACTGAAATATCACAGAAATGGAAGCTTTATAAAAATCTACCTTCTTATCGATTGGTGCAAACGGCTCTGCCAGCGCAAAGCCTTGCTTATCTCCTCACCATTATTTTTTTCTTAAGTGTAATCATCCTTCTTTATGTTCCCTGGCAACAAACCACTATGGGATTTGGAAGAGTGGTCGCCTATGCGCCACTGGACCGTCAACAAGTCATTGAATCTCCCATTAGTGGACGTGTTGTGAAATGGCATGTTCATGAAGGGACTCGAGTGAGAAAGGGAGATCCTATCATCGATATCTCCGACAATGATCCTAACTTTATCAATCGAATTCGGGAAGAAAAAAATGCCCTCTTACAACGATTAGAAGCTGCTAGATCCAGAGAGGACAACATTCGTTCTCGAATTATCAGTTTACGTTCATCGATGGGAAGTGCTGTGAATGCAGCTGATTCTAGAAGGATGATGGCCAAAGACCGAGTGCGAGCCAGCGAACAAGCAGTAGATGCTGCAAAAGCGGCTTTAAAAACTGCCAATCTCAACCTAGACCGTCAAAAACAATTATGGGAAAAAGGTCTGACTTCCAAAAGAACTTTAGAGCTTGCAGAATTAGAACATACAAATGCGGAAACAGGACTCGATCGTGCCAAAGCAACTTTTGATGCTGCAGTCAAAGAAGAAAGGGCTTTGTATAGTGATACAGGCAAAGTGGCCCAAGATGCAGAAGCATCGATTAATGATGCCAAAGCCTCTTTGGCATCGGCGCAGTCGGAGGTGGCCCGTGTTTTGGAAGACCTACCCAAACTCGAAGCCAGGTTATCCAGGCAAGAAAACCAAGAAGTATTTGCCCCGAGAGACGGAACCATCATGAGAATTCTGGTGAATCCCGACACACAACAAGTCAAAGAAGGAGATGGAGTTGCAATTCTCGTTCCGGATTCCGAAGACAAGGCGATAGAACTTTTTATTTCAGGCAACGACATTCCGCTCGTTGGGGAAGGAAGAAAAGTTCGTTTGCAATTCCAAGGGTATCCCGTATTGCAAATCAGTGGTTGGCCAGAGACCGCTGTAGGCACTTTCGGTGGCATTGTCAAACTGGTAGACATCACTGACAACGGTTCTGGAAATTTTCGAGTTCTCGTGATTCCTGACAGAGATGATAGAGAGTGGCCCTCTAGTCGTTACCTGCGTCAAGGTGTGCGAGCCAAAGGTTGGATTTTTCTCAATCGTGTGAGTGTTGGTTACGAACTTTGGAGAAGGTTCAATGACTTTCCACCTAACTTACCAATGGATGATCCTGAAATTAAATCTTTGTTAGATGACAATAATGGAAAAAAGAAACTCAAATGAAAATGATATCAACGTTAAAACGATCCCTACTCGCAATACTCTGTCCTTTTGGAATGTTTTTCTCCTTTGTCATCGAAGCAGATCCTACACGTGATCCGTTTGATTCCTTACACGGACCCAATATCTATTCGCAGGATTATATCAACCAACAACCAGGTGTACTCACACTAGAAGAACTTCTTAGATCTGTAGAAAAATCTTATCCACTTGTTCTTGCGGCTGAAAAACTTTTATCAGAAGCAGAATACAATTACCTCGCTGCCGAAGGGGCTTTTGATTTACAATTTAAATCCATGGGAACTACAAAACCTTTGGGTTACTATACAAACAATGCAGCAGATGCAGTCTTTGAAAAACCAACCCCACTTGGGGGAACTTCCTTTTTTGCAGGATACCGAATTGGGCGTGGTAAATTCCCAGTATATGACGGCAGAAGAGAAACCAATGATTATGGAGAAGTGCGGGCCGGTGCCATCTTTCCATTGATGCGTAACCGTGAGATCGATAAAAACAGAGCTGATATTAAAAAAGCTGATCTTGACCGTAGACTTGCAGAACTTTCCATTCAAAAATTAAAAATCGAAGTCATCAAAGAAGCCACCAAACGTTATTGGAAATGGGTAGCGAGTGGACAAGAGTATTTAGTCAACAAAGACTTGTTAGCGATCGCTAAGGATCGTCAAGAACAAATCGCACAACGAATTAAGTTAGGTGATATTCCCAAAATCGAAGGAACAGAAAACGATCGTGCCATCTTACAAAGAGAGTCTCAATTTGTTTCTGCGGAACGCGAGATGCAAAAAGCAGCAATTGATTTATCTTTATTTCTACGTGCCACCGATGGAAATTTAATCCTTCCCACAACGGATCGTTTGCCCATAGGATTTCCCAAACCCATTGAGTATAAAAAACTTGAACTAGAAAAGAGCATCAAACTCGCTTGGAAGTATAGGCCAGAATTACAAGACTTTGAGTTCAAACGAGACAAAGTTCGTGTTGACCAAGACATGGGCTACAATGCTCTGAAACCACAAGTGGATTTGGTGGTTGCCGGATCTCAAGACTTTGGACCAGGCTCTATCACAAGAGCCAAGCCAGAACTAGAAGCATCGCTTGTTCTCAATTTGCCCATCCAAACCAAACGCCCAAGAGGGATGATCGGTGCTGCCGAAGCAAAGATAGCCCAACTCGATCAAGAGTTACAATTCTCAAAAGACAAAATCAAAACAGAAGTACAAGATTCCATTTCTGAGGTGATTGCTTCCGCAAAACGTGTTACTGTTACGCAAAATGAAGTCGAATTAGCGCGAAAGTTAGAAGAGATGGAACGAGAACGATTTACGCTTGGTGACTCAACACTACTATTTGTGAATATTAGAGAACAGACAAGTGCAGAAGCAGCAGTCCGTGAAATTAAGGCTTTGTACGATCATCACGTAGCCATTGCCCATTTCCAAGCAGCAACGGCTTCCATTTTGCAGATTTCTCCCCTTCCTTAGTCCGTTTTATTGTTCAGAAAAAAAAACGACTTTCACTACTCAATGAATCTCTAAACTTTTCCCTAAAGAAGGTTTCTATGCACGGGGAAGAGTCATTACTACAAGACATTGGTCTTAGTATTATTTTCGCAACAGTCTTAAGTCACATTGCCAGAGTCCTCAAACAGCCGTTAATTTTAGGATATATTATCGGTGGAGCTATGTTGGGAAAGGAAATGGGATTCGAACTTGTCACCAACGAAGCAAGTATTGAACTTATTTCAGAGATTGGACTCATTCTTTTGTTATTCATTATTGGATTGGAAATCAATTTAGCAGAACTTGCAAAAATGGGAAAGGCCATGTTTACCTTAGGTATCCTCCAATTCACTCTTTCTGTAGCCTTTGTTTATTCTGTGTTTCCTTTTTTTGGTCTCTCCATTGGTTCTGAAAAATTTGACCTTCTCTACATTGCAGTGGCTCTCTCTTTAAGTTCTACACTCATCGTTGTGAAACTCTTACAGGACAAAGTAGAGATCAACACTCTCTCAGGAAAATTGACCGTGGGAGTATTAGTATTCCAAGACATCTGGGCCATCTTGTTTATGGGCGTCCAACCCAACCTAAACAATCCAGAGATTTTAAAAATTCTGACTTCTGTCGGGATCATCGTACTTCTGATCGCATTTAGTTTTAGTGTCAGCCGTTATGTTCTCGCAAGATTGTACAAAGCTTGCGCCAGTAGCCCAGAGTTAATCCTTTTAACATCCATTATGTGGTGTTTTCTTGTCTGCGGGATCGCAGGCGAAGCAGGTCTTTCTAAAGAAATGGGCGCTCTCGTTGCCGGTATGAGTATTGCCGCTTTTCCTTATGGAGCCGATGTAATTTCTAAACTCATCGGAATTCGAGACTTTTTTGTGACTTTATTCTTTGTAGCTCTCGGACTAAAAGTTCCCCTTCCTAGTTTAGAAGTGATCGGACTCTCTGCTGCAATCATCGCCCTTATGTTGTTTGTCAGGATGATCACGATTGCCCCTGTCATCATCAAACTCAACAAAGGCGTTCGGAATGGATTTCTCACTGCCCTAAACTTAGCACAAATTTCAGAATTCTCTCTCGTAATACTTGCGCTAGGTGCAGGTTTCGAACACATCACACCGAAACTCCAAGCAGTGATCTTAACATCTACCATCATTGCTTCAGTTCTATCTACATACATCATCATGTTCAACCATAACATTGCAGCCACGTTCGAAAGACTTCTCGCTCGAATCGGAATTTCTGACCAAACCGAAGAATCATCCAAAGAGGATAAGTCAGGTCACGGTGGACATGGCGGACACGGAGATGGAATGGTTCGAGACATCATTGTTCTCGGATACTTTCGCATTGCTCGTGCCTTTGTGGATTACTTGGAAGACTTATCTCCATCACTCATCAAACGAATCATCATAGCCGACTACAACCCAGCATTTAAAGAAGAACTCACAAACAAAGGATTCCAGTGGGCTTATGCCGACCTCGCCCATCCCGATTCCTTATCTCATATTGGCCTTCATGATGCTTCAATGGTCATTTGTACCATCTCGGATTCTTTTCTAAAAGGAACAAATAACAATCGTTTGCTGTCTACTCTTAGTAAACTCGCACCAAATGCAAAAATCATTTTAACTAGTGATGAACCGGGGGAAGCAAAAAAACTCGTGAGTGACGGAGCACAAAAGGTCATTGTACCGGGAGTCATCACTGGTGAATTCTTGTATGATTATATCTCTCGAGGGATGAGAAATAACGAAAGGGTGGTTTAATCCTTTCGTTATTTTAAATTTTTGAAAAAGTTTTAATTCACTTAATCCCTGTTAGTGTTTCAATCCAACCAAGGTTAAAAAATCGATGGATTCTGTCGGCAACCAGTTGTCGGCTTTATCCAATCAGATCTGGAAGCCAGCTACTATTCAATAGCTACGGAAAGCCAACTTTATCCATCCTCAACGAACACTAGTTTAGATTTTTCCCATATCGATCACAAACCGGTATCGAACATCACTTTTTAATACTCTCGCATAAGCATCATTCACTTGGTTTGGCTCGATGAGTTCAATTTCTGGAGTGATATTGTGTTTCCCACAAAAATCCAACATCTCTTGAGTCTCTTTGATCGAACCAATCACTGAACCCGCAAAATTACGCCTCATCAGGATTAGCGGAAAAGGATGAATGGTCAGTGGTTTTTCCGGAGCTCCCACCGATACAAGAGTACCATCCATTTTGAGTAGACCAAAATAATTTGCCATATTCAAATCAGCAGAAGATACCGTATTGATGATCAGATCAAAACGTAATGTATTTTCCTGAAAAACTTTCGGAGATTTGGTCAGTAGAAAATCATCGGCCCCTAACTTCTTTGCATCAATTACTTTTTTCTCTGACTGACTCAGCACTGTCACCTCCGCACCCATAGCCTTGGCAATTTTCACAGCCATATGCCCCAGTCCACCAAGGCCCATCACTGCTACTTTTTTACCAGGGCCGGTTTTCCAATGATTTAACGGAGAATAGGTGGTAATTCCTGCGCATAAAAGTGGGGCGGCCTGATCCAAAGGTAAATTGTCCGGAATTCTTAACACAAAGTCCTCATTCACAACAATTACATCGGAATATCCACCTTGGGTAATGGCCGAACCATCTCTTTCCATTGAACCATATGTCATTGTATTTCCTGGAATACAATACTGTTCCATCTCTTCTTTACAATGGGCACATTCACGACAAGAATCTACCATACAACCAACACCCACACGGTCACCTATCTTGTATTTGGTGACCTTAGTTCCCACGGTTCTTACCACACCGGCAATTTCATGACCTGGTACCATAGGGAATGGGGAACCAAATCCCCATTCATCTCTTGTCATATGGATGTCTGAATGACAAATCCCGCAGTATTTGATATCAATGACCACATCATGCTCTTTTGGGTCTCTTCGTTCAAACCGATAGGGAACAAGAGCTTCCTTTACTTTTAATGCAGCGATTCCTTTTGTCTGGATCATATTTGATTCCTACCTATTTTTCTTTTAAACTTACTTTTAAATTTTCTTTAAAGAAGGAATCGATTGTATTAAAAGGAATTTTATCCTTTTTGTCATACAAGTCTACGTGATTGGCATTTGGCACAATGAAGAGTTCCTTTGGTTCACTGGCTTCTTTGAAAACATCTTCGCTAAAGTAACGCGAATGAGCAGAGTCACCAGCGATGAGTAAAATCGGTCTAGGTGAAATTTCTTTCACGTAAGTGAGAAGTGGCATATTCATAAAAGAAAATAGTGTGGTCGCAGTCCAAGATCCATTCGAATTCGGTGAATTTTTATGAAACCCTCGAGGAGTCCTGTAGTATTGGAAAAATTCCTCGGTGATCGGATTCGTGTTACCTTCTAATGTTTCCGGAAGGATTCTAGGTCCTGGGGCAGGTTTTCCATTTTTGGCATCTACATTTCGTTGTTCACTTAAAGATTCTAATAATGATGATCGTTGATCATACGTTAAGCTGTCGTTCAAACCTTTTGCCAAGACTCGAGACATATCATACATACTGGTTGTGACAACTGCTCTAATCCGTTTGTCAACGGCTGCAGCGTTCAGTCCCATACCTCCATACCCACAGATACCGATGATCCCAATTCGATTGCGATCCACTGCTGGCAACAAACCGAGATAATCGACTGCAGCACTGAAATCTTCTGTATTGATATCGGGGGAAGCAGTATTACGAGGTTCTCCACCACTTTCCCCAGTATAAGATGGATCAAATGCAAGTGTGACAAAACCTTTTTCTGCCATCGTCTGCGCATAAAGACCTGATGCTTGTTCTTTCACGGCACCAAACGGGCCACTGATGGCAATGGCAGCTAAAGGTTCTGTTCCTTGATCTTTTGGTAGATACAAGTCGCCCTTCAGTTTGATTCCATACCGATTTAAAAATTGAACTTTCTTATGTTCTACTTTTTCACTCCGTGGAAATGTTTTGTCCCAAGTTTCCCAAGGCAAACAACCCATTCCTAAACTCATTAGGACCCCGAAGATTCCAAACTTCTGTATGAATTGACGAATTTTCATTCCTTTCTCCTCCCTTTGCCAGACCACCAACATCCCATCAAAAAAGAATTAGGTAAAAATCCCTCAAAGGTATGATTGCATAATACTATTTAAATTCAGTGTAAACAATACACAGAAGTCCAAAACCTTGCCTAATCCTATGAAATTCAAAAATAATAGTTGTTTTGTTGGAAAGTCTGTAAAACCATTTAGGAAATGGATCCAATCCAAAAAAACAACGAAGAGATCGCAAAAATCCTAACAGGCATTTTGCCAAAGGAGATTAACCTGGAGACAGAAATCCCAGGGGTCACCCTCTTTCGGATTGATAGGTCATTCCTCCGTGTACCCCTCACATACTACCCAAGGATCATCTTAATGGCCCAAGGGAAAAAACGTGTATTCATCGGCGAGGATACCTATACTTACGACCCCACACAATACCTTGTTCTTTCTGTTCCCATTCCTTTGGAATGTGATGCTGTTGCTGACGTGAACAAACCCATCCTGGGATTTGGAATCGATGTGGATCCAGCAGAGGTTGCCGAAATTCTTTTACTCACTGAGGAGGCCAAATATTCAGGAGAAAATTTACCAAAAGGAATTTATGGAGCTAGTGTCACAGAAGAAATCTCCAATGCATCCCTACGTCTTATCCAAACTCTCACTTCCAAAACCGATAGTTTAGTTCTCGGGAAATCAATCGTTCGCGAAATCATCTATCGTGTGTTAATGGGTGAAAATGGAGAAGCCTTACAAGCATTAGCACATCGAAACCGAAAGTTTTTCCAAATTTCGCAAATACTCAGTCGTATTCATAAAGAATACGATCAAAATTTAGATATTGCTGAATTGGCAATTTCTTGTGGGATGAGCGTATCCACATTTCATGTTTGTTTCAAAGCGGTCACGAACTCATCTCCTCTGCAGTACATCAAAACCGTTCGATTACAAAAGGCTAGAAGTTTGATGATTACCGAAGGAACCAATGCCATCACAGCGGCAGAACGAGTGGGATATGAAAGTCCATCCCAATTTAGCAGGGAATACAAACGGTATTTTGGATTGTCACCCGCAAAAGATCAAACACAACAATTGTTATCAGTGGAAAACTTGTAAACGTTTTGCATTTTCTAAATCAAACCCTTCTTTTTAAATTCCGCGATCACCACTTCTAAATCGGCAGGCGAATCCACACCAAGATTGGCTTTATCAGAAAGATAAACTCCAATCGTGGATCCATTTTGTAGGGCACGGAGTTGTTCCAATGACTCTACCGTCTCCCAATCGGAAGCCGGCAATTGGTTATAATTCATTAAAAAATCGCGTTCGTAAGCATAGATTCCTAAATGTCTATAATACTTAGCGTCGGCTTTAAAAGATGCGGGGATCGGAGAACGAGAAAAATAATTAGCTCGTCCGTTTATATCAAAGACCACCTTTACTTTGTTAGGGTCTTTTGGATCTTCTGCAGATGTAAAGGGAACAGCGGCAGTAGTCATTTCCCAATTTCTATGTTTGGTTTTTAATCCCACCACTCCATCGATCAGGCTTGCTTCCATCCCCGGTTCATCTCCTTGGATGTTCACGATGATTCCGTAATTTGGATACTTTTCTGCGACTTCAATGATTCTGTCTGTGCCCGTCGGATGGTCAGGACTTGTAACTACAGACTCTCCACCAAAAGACAGAACCATATCATGGATTCGTTTGTCATCGGTGGCTACCACCAAACGGTGGAAAGATTTCGAAAGAGAAGCGTGGTGGTAGGTCCACTGGATCATTGGTTTGGTTCCAATGAGGGCCAGTGGTTTTCCGGGAAACCTTGTGCTCGCGAAGCGCGCAGGGATCACACCGAGGATTTGGTCGGACATAGTCCTAGTTTACCAAGAACTCGGTAAAGTAAACCTCTTTGATTTTTCCATTCGTCAAAATGTGATTTAAGTGGGCTTTGATTTCCTCACGTAAATCCAATTGGTTGGTAATAGATTTTAAATCGTCTTTTGTTTTGCGAGCAATGACTAAGTTGATGATGTTTTGCATTTGAGCCACACGAGCCGCAAGTTCCGCAGAAAGTGCTGGTTGGCCTGATTCAAAACCCAGTGACATCTTTAACTTAACAAAATGTGATTCACCAACATCAGAAGTATTCACTCTAAATTCTTCCTGAAATGTGTAAACTTCCAAAGGAGGGGGAGCTTTCACAAGAGAGATATTCTTTTGTTGTTTAAACACACTTGTTGCCGTCTTTTGAGCAACAAACATCGATATAACGGTTACAATGATAATCCCGAAAATGGCAGCAGCGATGTACAATAACCATTTTACAATGGGGGACATCCCTGCGGAGGCGGAACTACCTTCGGCTAACCCACCTTCTTCTTCATCTACTTCACGGTCACCCATGTTAAAATTCTCCTTCTACATTTGTTTCAGTGTTCGGCAATCGAGTGTCAGGGAGTCCGTATTTACTTTCTCCTGGCGCACGTTTGGTAGACTTCTCGGTTAGGATGATGATATCCACTCTACGGTTGAAAGCTTTTGCTTCCGGTGTACCTTCATTTTCTAATACAAGAGGTCTGTAGGATCCAAAACTTACAGCTTGAAACCAACTTGGCTCAATTTCTTCTGAATTGATCATAAAAACAGTAGCATTTACGGCTCTGGCTCCCGCCAAATCCCAGTTATTGATATATTCTCGTTCTTCTCTTCCAGGGCGATTCACTGGATTCACGGCATCATCATCACTATGTCCTTCCACACGAACAAATCGTTCGAGTCCTTTGATAAGACCCGCTGCTTTTCGTAATGTTTCTCGAATGGTTGGTGTTAGGATTGCTGAACCGGGATAAAAATAATCAGCACCTACAAGCGAGATCACAAGTCCTCTTTCGTTTTCAGAAATTCGAACCTTCCCAGCTTCTACTTCTGGTTTAAACACTTCATGGGCATCTTTTTTTGCTTTGGAAAGGTTACGTCCCACTACTTGCGATGGGAGAGATTCAATCTGCATTCCCATCTCTTCCAAAGATCCCTTAGAAAGAGTTTGTCCCCCAGTGAAAAATCCTGTTGTGGATTTGAATGCAGATAGAATGATCTGCATCTCCTTTGCATCTGTTTTTCCCGTTGTATACAAGAGGATAAAGAAACAAAGGAGAAGTGTTACCATGTCCCCATAAGTTGCCATGAACTCGGGAACTTTTTGGATGCACTCAGGACATTTATCTTTCTTAGACGCCATGGTTTAAATATTAATCTCCGTCGTCTTTGAGGGCTGTTCTTTCCGCAGGCGTTAAGAAACTCGCCAACTTCTCTTTTACAATCCGTGGGTTGTCCCCTGATTGAATGGATAAAGTTCCTTCCACCATCACTTGTTTGATCACAAGTTCATCTTCCGATCGTCTTGTCAGTTTTCTCACAATCGGGGCCGCAAATAAGTTCTGTGCTAACGATCCGTACAGAGTGGTAATAAGAGCTGTCGCCATACCTTGTCCAATCGCACTCGCATCCCCACCACCTAAGTTCTTTAACATCCCCACAAGACCCACAAGGGTCCCAAGCATTCCGAACCCCGGCGCAAAACCAGCGTAAGCATCCCACCAAGCACGACCATAAGCATGCCTTGTGGCTGTGTTCCCAATTTCGGTTTCCATAATATTCCGAACAAGTTCCGGGTCTGTTCCATCCACAACGAGTTGGATTCCCTTCTTTAAAAATTCTTCAGGAAGTTCATTGATATCATCTTCCAAGGCAAGTAGACCTTCACGGCGTGCTTTTTCGGAAAAACTAACGAGCGTCGTAATGAGACCGGGAAGGTCAGAAGGTGGATTTTGAAATGCCTTTTTTGTCACTGCACCCACACCAATGGTGGAGGTCCAAGGGAAGGAAATGATTGTAGCGGCGGCGGCTCCACCAAATGTAATCATCACCGAGGGAATGTCGATAAGGTCGGTGAGTGCAAGACCCCCCGAGACCACCCCAAGTAACATCAAGGCCGCACCAAGGGCCAAACCAATGACTGTAGCTATATCCATTTCTTATGTTTCCTCAGGCATCTTCACACCGACTCGGGGGAGATTGTGGATTCTCGTTTGGTAGGCGACTACCTTTTCCACAACTTCCGCAACAGGCTCTTGTACAATGAATTTCTTCTCGTTCACAAGAGTGATGATTGTATCCGGGTTTGCTTCGATGGTCTCAATCAAGTCTGCATTGAGAACAAATTCCGCACCTTTGAGTCGATGTAGTATGACCAGGAGATCCCCCTTCAGAGATTTCTACTTATGTCTATCGACTACCTTTCGAATTTCGCTTACGAATTTTTCTTCCGTAAATCGATTGATGGAATTTTGGAAATCTCCGCGTTTGAACTGGATCTTTTCTGCCCTTTGGATGGCATCATTTAAGGATTTTACGGTCTGTTCTTTAAAAAATACCCCGGTTCGGTCCTCTTTGACTGACTCCAAGGCACCGCCTTTCCCGTAAGCAATGACCGGAGTGGCATAAGCTTGAGACTCAACCGGAGTGATTCCGAAGTCTTCCATACCCGGAAAGATAAACCCACGGGCCTTTTTGTAGAGTTCAATTACTTCGGTGCGAGGGAGGCCCTTTTTCCAAAGGATGTTTTTGGGTAAATTTTTGACAAGTTTCCCCTCTTCCTGGCCACCACCAACAAGGATGAGCGGTTTTCCATTCTCGCGAAAAGCTTCAATGGCTAAATCAATTTTTTTGTAAGGAGCAAAGGCCGAAACCATCAGATAATAGTCGTCTTTGGAATTGTCATGGACTCGGAAATCTTGTGGCAAACAAGGGGGATAAACAATTTTATAATCGCGTCTATAATACTTTTGGATCCGTCTTCCCACAAAATGAGAGTTACATGTAAAATAATCCACTCGGTTGGCAGAAGCAGCATCCCATGTACGAAGGTAGTTGGCTATCGATTGTAATAGAAAAAACTTAAAACCTTTTCTGTTAGGAAAATAATCATAATACATATCCCAAACATAACGCATGGGGCTATGGATATAACTCAAATGGAAGGTATCTGGATGAGGAATGACTCCTTTGGCAACACAATGCGAAGAACTAATCACCACATCATACCCTTTGAGATCCAAAGATTCAATGGCTGTGGGAAATATAGGTAAATAGTAACGATAGTATTTTTCTTTAAAAGGAAGGTTGTTTGTAAACGCAGTTGTGATCTTACGACTTTCTATCCTTTCGTTTAGTTTTCCTTTGGAATAAAAAAGAGTAAATAAATCCGCTTCGGGAAATGCTTTTAATAAACTATCGAGCACTATTTCTCCACCGCGCATACCGGTGAGCCAATCATGTATAATTGCAACTTTCATTAATTTTGTGGTCCAATCCTTCTTCCCGTAATTGGCGTTGTACGTCCGTAATACGATGCTGTAATCAAAAAAGGAATCGGCATGGTATTCTCCAAATTTCTGGAACTTTCCATATAACGCCTTCCTTCTTTTCCTATCGTTTCTGCGTCCTGAATCGTCGCAAGAAGTTCATCATACATTTCTGTATCACCGATTAATTTGGGAATTGTGCCTTCTGTATGATTTAATTTATCGGTGATCGAACGAAAATCCAATGTGATTTGCCTGAGATCCGAACGATTTTCTTCCATAGTGACGGAAGTGGCTTTAAAAAAATCATCAAAATACCTGGCAGAGGGCAAATAGTCAGGAGATTTTTCCCCCTCTCGAAATGTTGGTTTGAAAAAAGGTCTTTTTCCATCGGAACTACCGGGATTGATATTGATGATCCTTCCCGAAAATAAAGTGATGGTTTGGAAATCCACTTCATAATTGTCCCATAGAGTTAAGGGATCTTCCAAGGCAATATGGAGCTCAATCGCATGATCCATGTTATGGTCTAAAAAACGACGATCCGGTACATCAATGAGTGGCCTAGAATCGATATGGGCAACATACCCTTTTTGAATTCCTAAAATCCGGACCTCAGTACCTTCTTTGATTCCATCAATTCTAGAGTAAAAAAGGGATAACCGATAAGGATATTTTTTGGCAGGACGATCCGGTTCAATGACGGTGGTGAAAAAAGCAAAGACCAAAATAGAAAAAAAAACGATTCCTGTTAGGGTTTCCTTCGATAACTTTTTTGATTTCACGGCAGACTTAAAATTCTTCCTTTGAAAGAAAGAGTTGGCAAGCAGATTTTAAATGACTGAATGGGATGAGATGAAAGCAGTCACCATCCTAAAATACGACGAATCCGAACCACAATTAGAACTCAGGGAAAAAGAAATTCCTACACCCAAAGAAAATGAAGTTCGGATCAAAATCCATCTTTCTCCCATCAATCCCTCCGACCTCATGTTCATTCGTGGGCTCTATGGTTTCAAAAAGAAAGCACCCGTGTCTGCGGGATTCGAAGCCAGTGGAATTGTGGATGCCGTAGGAAGTGCCATCAAAACTCTAAAAGTGGGAATGAATGTCTCCTGTGTGGCTCCTCAAAATGATGGATCCTGGGCCGAATATATGATTACCACCGAAGACAACTGTTTGCCGTTAGTGGATGGAGTGACTCTTGACGAAGGATCTAGTTTTTTTGTAAACCCAATGACTGCTTGGGCTATGGTATCTCGTTGCACAAAAGAAGGACATCCTGCCATGATCCAAACTGCCGCTGCCAGTGCTCTGGGTAAAATGGTAGTGCGGCTTTGTAAGGAACGTGGAATTCCACTAATCAATGTTGTGCGAAAAAAAGAACAAGAAGATAGCCTTCTTGCCATTGGAGCAGAAAATATTCTCAACTCCTCTACTCCCAACTACCAAAAAGATTTATATAAAATTTCCAAAAAACTAAATGCAACTTATGCTATAGATGCAGTGGCCGGAGAAACAGCACAATCCCTTGTGGAATGTATGCCTTATGGATCAAAAATTGTATGTTATGGTGCTTTGTCAGAAAAACCATTTGCGGTGAATGCCGGAATCATGTTGTTTCAAAACAAAAAGATCGAAGGGTTTTGGTTATCCTCTTGGATTTATGAAATTGGGTTGGAAGAATTTCAAAAACAAGCCAAAGAAGCACAAAAGTTTTTAAAAACCGTTTTCCAAACCAAAATCAACAAACGATTTAAGTTTGAGGAATACAAAGAAGGTTTGGAGTTTTATAAACAACATATGACCGAAGGGAAGGTAGTATTTGGTCCGTAGATTATTATTTTTATTCGCTTTCGTATCTTCCTTTACCTTCACTCATTGTTTGAGTGATACAAAGAAGAATTTAGAAAGTCTAAAGGCGTGTAAGTTTGATTTGGTGGATGTTCGTATTGACTTAAAACCAAATCCAAACTTTCCGTTAATTCCTTTAGTGGATTTGTATCCACAAATTTCAGTTCAGAATCCAAACGATACCAAGGTTAGTATTTATAAATTTGATTTAGAAATCCAACTCATCACTGCGAATGGAAAAGAATACATTGGAAAACTCCAAAACGAAACTCCCTTAGAGGTTGATCCAAATTCAGAATCCATGGTAGTATTGAAACTCGTTCCCGAACAAAAACAATCCATTCTTCCCAAACTTTTTGTTTTGGCAAGACAACTCTCCGAGGCAGCAAAACGCGGAGAAGATGCGGAATTCGAAATCTATGGCACAGTCGAAGTGGACAGTGTGTTGGGAAAACTTCCCATTCCCGTTCGGGAAGTCTCTCGGATCAAACTTAAAAAATGAAATTGTTGTTTCGAAGAATAGGAATCCCACTCCTTTTCACCGGGTTATCTTTCCATTGCATACAAAATCGAGACGATTTGTTTTATTCTGCTCAAGAAGGAAACCAAAAAATCTTTGAAACCTACACTCTAAAAAATTCTGCCTGTGGAACAAATAAACTGCCTGGTGCTCTCATGTTAGGTCGTGTCAAAATTGACGATTTGAAACTTTGTTTTCGAGCCATTGAACTCATCAATTGTATGACTTGGAATACAGAAGGGTATGTTCCCGATTCCTGTAAGTCAATTGGAACAAGTTTTAGATAGTTATGTGGCGTTACTTATTTGATTTATCTACTACAGAAATTTTTTTATTCGCATCACTAACGTTTGCTGGTATTTTTTTACTTCTTTTTGGAAAACTGAGAAAAAAAGACAACCCAACAAACACAAAATCAAAACAAGGATCTGGGACCGATGATCCTTTCAACTCTTCGACCGGAAAATCCAAAAAAGATTCTAAATCGGCAAAAGATAGTAACCTAAAGGTCATGGAAATTTTTGATTATAATGGAACCAAAATCCTCCACCAAGATGGTGCTTATACCGTCAACGACCAAGGAGTAGTTACTAATTATATGAATTGGAATCTGCTACCTTCTAAATACCAGAAGATGGTAAAGGAACTAGACAATAGATCTTTAGGGGAAAAAGGAGAGGATTATTTTTTAGAAATGATCAATGGTTTTTACTATGTGTCACTGCCGGGCGGAAAGAAAAAAAGATACGACTCCATCCAAAGTATCCCGGCTGACATTCGCAAACGATTGGGAGTATAAACTCTTAAGTAGAAAGCACTCCCACTTTATTTTTTAACTTAGCCGGTTGTTTAGACTCTTGTACTAAACGTTTTCTTTCTTTTTGTTCGAGGTCACGAACTAGGCCCTCTTCTAAAACCTTCTTCGGTGTTTTTTTTAAGTCCCAAACAATTCCAAACCAACTTAGTGTTTTTAAAATATAATACGAAACATCGATTTCATACCAATAGAAACCTTGATTTGCAGAAGAACAGTAGTAGTGGTGGTTGTTATGCCAACCTTCCCCCATGGTAAGTAGAGCAAGCCATAGATTGTTTTTACTTGTGTCTCTAGAATCATAACGAACCGACCCGTACACATGTGATAAGGAGTTGATTGTCCAGGTAGCGTGTCCCAAAACGAAGGTAGATACTGCATACCCGTAGACAAGCCATCCCCATCCACCGACTGCATACAGTAAAACCGCATAACTCAAAGGGGCAATCCAATGGTAACGGTCTAAAAATCGAAGTTCCGGATATTTATAAAAATCAGGAATCAGTTTGGCTTCGTAATCGTTATAATCATCTCGGAGAAACCAAAACATATGGGAGTACCAAAACCCTTTTCGACTGGGGGAATGGATGTCCTTTTCTGTATCGGAATACTTGTGATGGTTTCTGTGATGAGCCGCCCACCAAAGAGGACCTTTCTGCATAGCCATCGCCCCAATCCAAGCCAAAACAAATTGGAAAACCCGAGAGGTTTTAAAGGAAGCGTGGGAAAAGTAACGATGGTAGGCGGCAGTGATTCCGAACATCCTAAGAAAGTAGGATCCAACAGCCACCCAAACAAGCGACCAAGCAAAGGGAACGGTAAAAACTGTTAGGACAGTCGCCTGGACCAAAAAGAACAAAATTAAAAAAAGTAAAGGAGCCCGTTCTTTGACAACTGGCTCAACGGTAGAAGAAGAATTCATGCAAGTAAACCTATACCTATTGGAGTCTCGGAATCATGTTTGGTTGCAAAAAAATTCATTCTACTTGATTCCCGATTTGCCTGTAGCACCTTGTCCATAAACCCATGTCATCGAAAATCGTTGTCCAAAAATACGGTGGAACCTCCGTTGGTGACACCACTAAAATCCAAAATGTGGCCAGACGTATCAAACGTTACCACGACGAAGGCCAAAAAGTTGCCGTTGTAGTTTCTGCAATGGGACATACTACAGACGAACTTGTAGATCTGGCTGATCAGATTTCTAAAAATCCTCCGAAACGAGAAATGGACATGTTGCTCTCTACGGGCGAACAAGTGTCGATTGCTCTTCTAGCCATTGCCCTGAATGAACAAGGAGTTCCTGCTCAGTCCTTTACCGGCTCTCAATTAAAAATTCTAACCGATGGAAACTTCTCTAACGGAAAGATTGAAATGATCGATCGCTCTCGTATCGATGAAGCATTTAACAAAGGAAAGGTGGTCATCGTTGCCGGTTTCCAAGGAATTGATAAAGACGAAAATATTGTCACCCTTGGTCGCGGTGGAAGTGATACTTCTGCTGTGGCTCTTGCCGCCGCACTTGGTGCCGATGAATGTGAAATTTATACAGATGTGGATGGTGTTTACACTGCTGACCCACGTAAAATTCCAACCGCAAAGATGCACAAACAAATTACATACGAAGAGATGTTGGAACTGGCAAGTCTTGGTGCTGGGGTCCTTCACTCACGGAGTGTGGAATTAGGTATGAACTATAACGTGGTGATCCACGTACGATCCAGTTTCCACGACAAACCGGGAACTTTAGTGATGAGTGAGGACAAAATTATGGAAAAAATGAAAGTAAGTGGAGTCACAGCCAAAGGTGACCAAGCCCGAGTGACCATTGCTGACGTTAAGGACAAACCGGGAATCGCTGCGGATTTGTTTACTCAATTAGCAAATAAAGATGTGATTGTAGATGTCATTGTCCAATCGTCTCCTAGAGATGGAATCAATACCATTTCCTTTACGATTGCAAAAAAAGACCTATCTGCTGCCAAACCAATCATCGAAGCTTATGCAAAAGAGCATGGAAATGGTAAGGCAGAGTTCGATGAAAATATTTCTATTGTATCTGCGGTAGGTGTCGGTATGAAATCGCATGTAGGAGTGGCCGCTAAAATGTTCCAATCACTTGCGGAAAAAAACATCAACATTGAAATGATTTCCACTTCTGAGATTAAAATTTCCTGCGTCATCAAACAAAACCAAGCAGAAGATGCAGTAAAGGCTTTACATACCACGTTCATCGGGTAGATTTACGACCGTATGCAAAAAGGATCACGAATGTATCGAGTTTTCGTTTTATTTTTTGCACCGGTTCTTCTCTTAAGCCTTTTATTTGCCCCTAACCAGAGTTTAAATTCCTACGAATCCTTAAATTCGGTTCTAGCGATTGTGGGACCCAAATCCATTTCTACTTTGGATTATGAAGAAGGAATCGAACGTTATAAAAACCTTTCCCGATTCTTTCCGAACTATCGCAAAAAAGGATCCCTCCACGCTCAGGTCATCGATTTTTTAATCGATCGAGCTGTGGTGGACAATGTTGCCGATGAGGAATCCATTCAGATCAATGAAAAACGCATCGAAGCAGAAATCCAAAAACGGATGGAAGCACAGGGGATTAGCGACCTAGAACAATTTAAAAAAGCAGTCCAAACCCAGTTTAATTTGCCTTATGATGTTTGGTTGGAAGATTTACCGTACCAAATTAAAAAAGGCCAACTCCTACAAATTAAGGTAAGTCCCCCCTTACCTTCAGAACAAGAAATTCTTGCTTGGTATAACAAAAACAAGGCGAAGGTGGGGTCTGAGTTTAAATTTAGAGAAATTGTTTTGTCACCAGCGAATGCATCCATTGATGAAGAAACTCGAGTTTTTAACGAACTCACGGAAATAAAAAACAAATCCTTAAAAGATCCATCCTTCTTTAAACTAGTAGCCTCTGGCCCAAGGAATGAATCGAGGTATCGTTTGAACGGTGGATTGGTCAACTGGGTTCCGACTTTTGAATTATTTAAAACACATCCAACCACTGCCTCCGTATTATCTCAAGTAGGTGGTCCAGGTAAAATTTCTGAAGTATTTCGAGATGATCGCAAACGGTATTGTTTGGTTTATATTGAAGGAATGAGACCCACCCCTTTGGATGCCGTCAGAAAAGGAATCCAAGGGTTTTTATTTAGAGAAAAGGAACAAACCTCTTTTGAAGAATGGGTGGCCACTACTCGCAAAAATACATCTATTTCGATCTTTGATCCCATCTATATCAAAGAACACAACATCAGTAACCCGGAAGAAAAATACAACATAGACTGATGATGAACCGTAAGGACTATAACCCAAGTTTTGCGGTAGTCTATTTGGACTCCCAATCAATTCAGTTTTTAAATCAAAACTTTAAAGAGGAATTGTGGGACGAGTTCCTTGGTAGGTTGACCAAAGTATTTCCCGGAATACAAATCCATACCAATACAAATGTTCCGCTTTCTGAAAAAATCAATTCCAGTTCCCTAAAAAACAAAATCAATCTCCATGAAGATGTTTCCAAAGAACATGAATTTTTACTCAAACTAGGAAAACTTTTACCCGAGTCTCAATTCAAAGATCCGGACTGGGATGAAGTTTGTTTTCTCTATTTTACAGGAATTTCTCCACTTCTGGACACTCAGCTAACAGAAAAAGCATGGGGCCGTCATAAAAATTTTTTCAGTCAGTATTCTTATTCAGAAAACTTACCTCCGGGACTCACACCTACCATCATCACACGTGAATTTTTAACTTCGTTACCGGATACATTGGCTACCGATGTGCACTCATTTTTTTTAAAGAACATCAACCAATATGATGTCGATATTTTTTTCCAAGCACCTGACCTACGCCAATTGCGACTCGACTTTCGCTTGGCTTCGATTCGTTCTTCCAATCTCATCGAAGGATTGTTATCTCATGGAGAACTACGATATGAGGATCTACTTCCTAAACTAAAAGAAAATCCGGAGCTATTTCGCAGTGCTCCTTCTTACTTGGAATGGGAAATTTATAAAGGTTGTGAATTCAAATGTATATTTTGTCCGCGTGAGTTTGTTGATACCACCAACGATGGAAGTTTTGTTTCTTTTGAGGATGTGAAAAAAACCATTTCCAAACTTAATGTAGAACTCATATCCCCGATTACCGTCAGCCTTACCGGAAATGGCGAACCCCTCCTGCACCCTGAATTTAAATCGGTTGTCACTGAAATTTTAAAACTAGAGGTTTTAACAGAACTCATCATTGAAACTGCACTTTATACAAATACTGAATCACTACTCTCTCTCATCAAAGGTCTGGATCCACTCGAGAAAGAAAAACTTTGTATCATTGTCAATGTTACGACCCTTAAACCAGAAGTTTACAAATCCTTATATGGAAATTCGGACTTGGAGAATGTCTTAAGGACAATTGACCAACTTGCAGAAATTCTTCCAAATAAGTCATTACATGTTCAAATGATCAAAATGAAAGAAGTAGAAGAGGAGATAGATCCCTACTTTACTTTTTTTGAGAAAAAAGGAATCAATATCATCTTACAAAAATACAATACCTTTGCGAACAAACTTCCCGAACGTAGGGTAAGTGATCTTACTCCAATTCATAGAGATTATTGTTGGCATTTGGTTCGTGACTTATCGATTTCTGTCAATGGAGATGTTTCCATATGCAAACAAAACCAATCAGAAGTAATAGGAAATTTGTATTCCGAATCATTCAATGATGTTTGGCGAAAGGGTTTAGAGTTTTTTAAGTATAGTTTTAATAGTGAACATGGGAAAATTTCCGCTCCTTGTTTGAATTGCGATGAGTGGTATACTTTCAACGCGTGATTGTTTTGCCTTCATTCAGGCAAGACTAGGATCTACTCGACTTCCTAAAAAAATTCTAAGATGTATCCCAGAGGAGTCACATACCTCTGTCCTAGACCATATCCACAATCGACTTTCTACCATCTTTCCGAAAGAACAGATCGTTTTTTTAGTTCCTGAAAGTGATAGCGAACTTATCGATTATTTAAATCTCAGAAACTACCAATCCTTTGTTGGTTCCGAAATGGATGTACGCGATCGTTTTCGCAAAGCAAGTCTTACGTTTAATGCTAAACATATTTTTCGATTAACAGGCGATAATCCCTATATTGATTTGGAATCCATTCGCTATTTGTATGAAGCTTTAACCACGATCACCGATACCCATTATAGTCTTTCTATGTTAGGTCTTCCGCTCGGGATGGGTGTCGAGTGTTTTTCACAAGAGTCTCTACTGTATGAAACGGAAGGTCCGACCCCTGAAAGATACAGGGAACATGTTTCCCTCCATATCAAAGAATATCCAGAAATCCACAAACAATATAGACTTCATCCACCACATCTCAGTCATTTAACGGATATTAGCCTAAATTCCCTTCGGATCACGGTAGACGAACCAAAAGATTATGAACTCGTTTGTCGATTATGGAACGAATTAGGAACCAAAAATTCTTTTTTTGGAGCAAAAGAAGTCATTCTACTAACAAAAGAAAAACGTGAAATTTTTTCGATTAATTCCTCTGTAGCACAAGTGGTTTTCCCACTTCCCAAGTTAAGCCAAAAATCAAAGAAAGTGCGAATCGTTTCTGCAGAACCATCATTATTTGGAAGTGGACACTTTGAACGATGTAAATCTCTATCTTTGTTTTTAGAAATGAAAGGTTTCCATGTAGAACTTTCTACAAAAGTCGATTCCAATTCGCCAAACTTACCGCATATTTTGGATGTTCGCGAAAACGAGTTTGTTTTGGCTAACCAGTTTTATATTGATAATCTCAATCATCTACCAAAAGAACCCAATGCTAGTTTCTTTTTACCCAATCCATTAGCTCCAAACACCAATGAAGAGGTTATCTCCTATTTTAGTTCCCCACTCTCCGAGTTGGATTGGAGGAAACCTACGATCCCGGGACGATTACTAGTATATGCAGGAAATCTCAATCACAAAGGATCAGAACAAATTGATACATATCTATTACAGTTTTTAAACCAAACCAATAGAAACTCTTCGCCTAATATAGATTCAGTGACAAGAATCGGAGGAACTCAAGCAACAGCAGAAAAAATAAAATACCTTCCCCGAGTTTCTTATATAGAATTTTTAAAAGAAATTCAGTCTTCCGAATTTGTGCTGACCTATTTTGGCCAAACCATGATGGAATCTGTGGCCAATGGAAAAAAAGTTTCTTTAGTTGGGATCACGCCGATTCACGAATCCTTAGGTGAGTTTGCAGAAAAGGAAATGGGGATTCCCTACGTAGGATCTCTCACCTATTTACCTCAAAATCAAAGTTTCCCAAAGTCTTTTCCTCATTCAAAAATAAAATTAGTTCGCGATGCTCACTTAAAAATTTTGAAATGGTTAGAATCAATTTATGAAAGCTAAAATTCAAATTCTATTATTCGGTTTTATTCTGTTTTACTCTCTTAGTCCTGTTTTCTCAGAAACTGATGACAAAGAAACCATCGAGATCAATGCAAAGATTGAATTGGAAAAAGTCAGTCGCAATATTATCAATGCTCTTCGTTACGGAAAGTTTGTTTTAGCCGATACCGAATGGAAAAAAATCCAAGCAGAAGTTTATCAATCTTATCCTGAATATGACTATCTAAACGGAAGTTTGTTGTATTCGAGAATGGAATGGCAAGAGGCAAAAGAAAGTTTAAACAGAGCTCTGAAAAAAGAACCCAATCATGAAGCTGCAAGTTTTTTACTCGGAATGATTTATGCTCAAGAGGACAGTTGGCCCGAAGCAAAAAATACCTGGATGGAAACCAATCAAATCTCCCCTTACAATCCATTTTACCATTACAATCTGGGACTTGCTTATTATATTTTAAAAGATTATAACAATGCAATTTTATCTTTAAACAAATCACTTGAATACAAAGCAAACTACAACGAAGCAAAGTTCATTTTAGCAAAAACCTATTTAGAATTCAATGAAACGGAAAAAGCAAAAGCGGAACTCACGACTATCTTAGAACAGGATCCTAAACACATTCAAGCATCTCATTTGATGGGCCGCGTAGTTTATATTACAGAAAAAGATCCTAAAAAATCCCTTACTTACGTAAAAAATCCTAAACTTCTGGGATGGAGAGAGAAAAAAGTTTACGCAAGGTGTTATTTCGAAATACGCAAATGGCGAGATGCCGAAAATCTATTGAGACCCATCGCCTACTCACCGTTTGCCGATGAGTACGACCAAAGTTTTTATTTGAATTTACTTTTGAATTTAGGATATGATGAAAGAGCAAACGACTTCTTCCATTTCATCCAAAAACAATCCCAAAACGAATCTAAAATTGCCGAAGCTTACAGAATGTTACTCTCATCCCGTGAGGGAAAAGATTTACTCTATCACTACTTCAAACTTAGATACTAATTTGTTTTTCTATTTTTTAACCATCTAAAACCTAAATTATAGATGCTTAGTTTAACACTAATATATATAGAAATTAGGAAACGACGATATCAGTTTTGGCTTGGGTGTATTTCCACTCTACTGCCACACGGATGAGTTTTTCGTTTTCCGTAATGCTGAGTTTGGATTTGATCCGAGAACGTAAAGTTTCAATCGTAGAGGGAGCAAGTCCCATATTGGCTGCAATTTCCTTCACAGGCATACCTTCACCAATCATAAGAAACACTTCCAATTCACGATTGGAAAGTCTGTCGATAGGATCCTTTTCGTCTTTTTGTGAAGCTCTGTATAAGTGACCTAACAAACGAGTGGCTTGCGAGGAACTTACAAAATAATCACCTTTTAGAACTGTATGGATGGCTTCTACAATTTGTGTGGTTGTATCTTCTTTGAAAACATATCCCATCGCACCTAATTTAAAGGCACGATCCACAAATGTATCATCCGTCAACATACTGATAATGATGACGGCGATATTAGGAAAAGTGGTTCGAAGGCGTTTGAGTAACTGCAAACCATTTTGGTTTTGTTTGAGTTGGATATCAATTAACACCAAACTTGGTTGCAGTTTTTCTATATCATTAAATGATTTTTCAATGTTATCCGCACTCCCGATGCACTCTAAATCTTCTGATTTAGCAATTAAGTTTTGTAGTGCATCTACTACAAGAGGGTGGTCATCAACGATATAGACTTGTTTCTTCATATTTTCCGGCTCTAAGATTCTTTTAAAGCTGCGATCATCTCTTGTGTTGCTTTTTTACCATCACCAAACAACATCAAACAGTTGTCAGCGATAAAGAGTGGATTAGGCACTCCAGCAAATCCAGGACTCAAAGAACGTTTGATCACAACTACCGTTTTTGCATTTCCAACATCCAAAATCGGCATACCAGCGATCGGTGATTTTGGATCTGTTTTTGCAAGCGGGTTAGTGACATCATTCGCACCATTGACGATCACAACATCAACATTTTCGAAAGTACTATTGATCTCGTCCATCTCTTTCAATCGATCATAAGGAATATCTGCTTCTGCAAGTAAAACGTTCATATGACCAGGCATCCGACCAGCAACTGGATGGATTGCAAATGTTACATCGATACCGCGAGCAGTAAGAAGTTGGTATAAATCACGCACCGCATGTTGTGCTTGCGCTACAGCCATACCATAACCAGGGACAATCACTACAGTTCTTGCAACATCTAAGAGCATAGCCACTTCATCAGCACTAGTTGATTTGATTTTGCCAGAGTAAAAATCGCCATCATCTTTCATTTCTGTAGCGACAGCCCCGAATCCACCGAATAGAACATTCGTCAAACTACGATTCATCGCTTTACACATGATTTGTGTTAGAATAATTCCAGAGGCTCCCACAAGGGATCCTGAAATGATAAGAACATTATTATTAAGGACAAATCCTGTTGCCGAAGCAGCAATTCCCGAATAGGAGTTAAGAAGGGAAATCACAACCGGCATGTCGGCTCCACCAATCGGGATTACAAGGAAGATACCAAGAAGTAAACTCACACCACTTAAAATCCAGTAAATGGATTCATCCGTTGGTTCTAGACATCCGTAAACACCAAGTCCGACTGCCGTAAGACCGACTAAAATTTTTACTAGTTGGTCACCGGGATAACGGACAGCTTTTTCTGTAATAAAACCTTGTAACTTACCGAAGGCGATAAAACTTCCAGAGAAGGTAATACCTCCGATAACCGCAGAAAAAACTATGGAAACAATCTCTTGGTAGTTGACTGCAAATGCATACTTAGGAATCGCAAGTTGTAAAGCGGCACCCGCAACAAAAACGGAAGCAATCCCACCAAATCCATTGAGTACTGCAACAAGTTGAGGCATAGCCGTCATTTGGATTTTGATCGCTAAGATGATACCGATCACTGATCCAATAAGGACACCAACAATGATCCAATCATAAGTTAAGATGGCTTGGTCAAAGAGAGTTGCGACAACGGCGATGAACATACCCAAGGCACCGAGTAAGTTTCCTCGTGATGCCGTTTTTGGATGAGCTAATTGTTTGATCCCAACAATGAAAAGTATGGAAGCAACGAGATAAGAAAGATTAAGAATACTAACTAGTTCCATTATTTTGGTGTATCCTTTTTCTTAAACATTCCAAGCATTCGGTGTGTTACGAGAAACCCACCTACTACGTTGATCGTAGCAAAAATAACAGAGAGTAATCCCAAAATTTTGGTAATGTTACTCTCTTGGATTCCGGCAGCATAGAGCGCACCAATTAAGGTAATGCCGGAAATGGCGTTAGAACCCGACATAAGAGGGGTGTGGAGGATGGGAGGGATTTTTGTGATAATTTCAAATCCCACGAAGATCGCGAGGACGAAAATCGTGACGGCTGTAACAAATATTTCCATAAACTAGTAGTAGTTATGGAAAAATTGGCCTTTTTGGAAACAAAATTTTCAGGAATTTTAAGCAAGTGGTGACCCGAAATCACAAAAGAAACTGATTTCTTTCGGTCACGATCACTGATTTTGGCATAAGGAAAGGCTTTTTACGATCTTTACGAACCTTTTGAGCGATTTGGTTCTCCTCTTCACTATGATTTAAGGATGAACGAACCGCATTCTATATACTTTAGTTAATACTATTTAGGTATTCCTAATATATTTGCTATCACTTCGGGTATACACCGTCCAGAGATATGAGCAGCATCGCTGAAATAATCACATTGGATTTTTCCTTCTTCGTTTAAATCAACAAAACGAATTCCTTTTTCTTCGGCTAATGTTTGGATTTTCATTTTCCAATTTGGATAAAAAGAAGCTGAAAGATAAAAATCATTTAGCTCCTTGTGAACCTTGGGAATCCACAAAACCACAGGGATATTGTTTTTTTTGCTTCGGTCAATGATACTGGATAAAAATTGGAAGATGACTTCATTGTTAGAAAAATTTCCATAAAATTCCTTTTTTAAAAAATCCACGAACATTGGCACTTTGATATACTTATCAGTATCGTTATTTGGATAAATTTTAAAATCATTAAAGTTATTGGGTAAATATGGATAATCTTCTCGGTTTGTCTTAGTTTCAAATTCATTAGCTAAAGGATTGTTCAAACCAGCATTCGCAGGAAGAAAATTCTTAAACAATTCCATACTTTCATCTTTTGTTCCAAATAAATGAGCCGAAATAGCTTTCGTAGAAATCTTATAACGACTCAAACTAAACAATCGGGAAAAAAAATAATCCTTAGCAAAATCATTTGGCAATTCATTGAAATGTGCAATTGCAAATTCCAAAGGCATTCCTTCTAACAATGTAAAATTATAAAAAAGATTATTTTTATTAAATGAAAAGGCTGATACTTCTAAAAAAACAAAATCAGGTCGATAGTTTTGATCCATCAATTGATTGAATCGAGTAAAATAAATTAAAGGATTGGAAGCTGGTGCGGCAAAAGTATAAATCTTATAGTGTTCTAGTTCTTTTTTTTGTTGATTGGATAAGTAAACGGAATTTTGAACATAAGGAAGTGAAACAAATTGATAAAATCCAAAGGATCGAGATGTACCAAATGCCCAAATTTTCTTTTTATCTTGAAAACGATTGTCACTTAAATAATCAGCATTTAGATTTTTAAATGATTCAATGAAATGGTTTACGACTTCTTCGCCTGTCAAAAAAGCACGAACAGAAGGGATTAAAACTAGTTTATCAATAGCAAAAAAAAGTAAGAATAAATATAAAATTCGGAATTTTTTAAATTTCATCGATTTAACCTAAAATTGAAAGTAGATGAACTGTGCTGAATCGGAAGTTAATGTTAATACCAAAATCCCACATACGATGGCAAAACCAGGTAAAAACAATTTTCTATATTTAAATTGGATCGCTACCTTCCTTTGGTAATACTCATATGTATGCAGTAAAAATCCAACGGCTATCAAACGCTCTAATTTAACAATTTGTGTGATATTAATTCCTGATTGGCTGATCAAGTTTTGATAGATGGATTGAAAATCCTGAATTCGTTCAATTCTAAAAAATAGCCAAGCAAAACATACTAAATGAAAAACAATTAAACCTTTTAGTATCTTCAAAACGTAGGATGAAGATTGTTTTTTTGGATCTGTCAAAATTCTTTCTATGATTAAATACAAACCATGCAACGCACCCCAAACTAAAAACGTATAATTTGCACCATGCCATAATCCACCTAACACCATTGTCACGACTAAATTAAAATACATTCTAGCATTTCCAAATCTGTTTCCACCTAACGAAATATATAAGTAGTCGCGTAACCATTGAGAAAGTGTTATATGCCATCTTTGCCAAAATTCTTTTAACGATGTTGAAAAATATGGTGCATTAAAGTTTACAGGGATATCATATCCTAAGAGTAAGGCCAACCCTCTGGCAATGTCACAGTAACCAGAAAAGTCACAATAGATTTGAATCGCAAAACCATATACAGACAAAAGAGCACTAAAACTACTATAACTTTCAGGATGGCTAAAAAATGGTTCGATCACTGGAGAAATGTTATCCGCAATGATCACTTTCTTTAATACACCCAATAATATGAGATAACCACCCGCATTAAATGGAAGTTCTAAAAACCTTTTTTTGCTATGCAGTTGTTTGAAAAAATCTGTATGCCTCATGATTGGTCCCGCAATCAACTGAGGAAAGAACATGATAAAAATTGTAAAATCTACAGCAGATACTGCAGATTGAATTTTGCCCCTGTATACATCGATTTGGAAGGCTAAGATTTGGAAGGTATAAAAACTAATCGCTAGCGGTAATACGATGTTTGGTAAAAACGAAGTTACTTCTGTTATTTGCTGATAACCAATTAAATCTTTGATGACATTTACTAAAAAGTAAAAGTACTTAAAAAAGATTAAGTTTAATAAATTGAAAATGATAATCCCAGTGATTTGGTTTTTGTTAAATTTATAATTTGCGAGTTTATAAAATAAGTAATTTAGTAATACAACGATTACAAAATGGCATAAAAACAAAAGATCCCAATATCCATAAAAAATAAGCGATCCAACCAGGATGATTAATTTTTGAAATCTAGAATTGAGTTGCCAATAAATAGTATATAATAATACAAAAAATACTACAAAAACGAATGAGTTAAATAACACAAAAATATCCCAATAATTAGTTAATACTCAGAATTACATTTAGCTCAGTAAATACATTTTATCATCGGTGCAAAAAATAAGAGAGTGCATTTCGTATTCTCAATCCAGATACTAAGCTTGTCCACCTAGCTTTACGTGAAAGATGGTTTTTCCGAATTTTCGAGCTTTAGCCGAAATTCTCACTCTATTTGGGATGGAAAATACACTAGAATTGCTTGTACAAATGCCTATTGTACTGGAGAACGTCGGAACATATGGATTGGGTGTTAAAACCTAATAAAGAGTATAGACAATCCAATGGTACTACCATTGTGGGAACGACGACTGCCAATGGAATTTTTACGTTTCCTTTGACAAATCCATTTCGAAGTACGGTCCCTAATTCAAATATGACAGCTACAGGATTGAATGGAAATTGGACGAGTAATGCAAATGATTGTTCGAATTGGACCGGAACTGGTAGTTTCACAATGGCGCTATATAACGAAACTACATCTGATGCAATCTTTGCTAATGGAACTGCCGGGTGTACTAACACTGCAGCAATCATCTGTGTAGAACAATAGTTTCCATTCCATTTGATAAACAAGAAGCACTCCTTCGCTTTTTGTTTTGACAAACCCATAGGAACCACTCACTTTCTTAGTGGTTCCCAACATGAAATGCTCTTTCGTTTTCCTCATCTTCCTATTCAATTGCCAAGTAAGTTGGTATCACACTCGGGTATCCAAAAATGAGGCAGCTGAAATTCCAATTTCGGAAGCGGAAAGTTTACTAAGTGAACCAGGGACTTCCTGTTTTATTTCCAGTGTGAAGTTTAAAGAATCGGATTCTGTAAACAATAACTTTCAAACCAATCCACCACTTATTGATTCCCAATTCATAGAAAATCTTCGGACAAATCTAAAACTTAAAAATACAAAAACCAGACACATTAAACAAATCTATGGAATTCCAAAATCTTGGCCTTATACGAAAGAACTAGAATCGTTTCGTACAAACAAATCGTTCGAAAGATTCAAACAAATTCAAAATCTATCGATTGAACCTCATTATAAAAAAACCTTACTAAAATATGCAGAAATGGCAGATGCGGATACTTTCTTTTTTTCCAACGAAGATATTCTACTCAGCTTTTTAGAATTTGAAAACTGTGACACATACTATCACTTATATTATACAAAAAAAGAAAAAGACAATTACAACGTCGTATTATTCTTAATCTCTCTTGGAATCATTCCCACAGTGAATTATGAAAACCATTATTTCACTGTTTACCAACGAAAGGCAAATGAATTAAACCAAACACTTACCACTTATAAATTTGGATACAGAAGGCTGCTTACTTGGCTTCTTTGGCCAACCTTTAATTTTTTTAATGAGGTTGAAAACTACAACAAGGACTACAGATTTTTTGATCATACAAAAGACCAATTTTTGTCCGCCTTAGAAAATAAACACAGCCAACCTCTACCTATTAAACGACTGAATCCGGTTTATGGCGATATACTTGGAGAGAATTACAATTCCGATTCACAACTATTTCGAACACTTATTCCAATAGATAAACGTTTTGCGGTGGTTCGCGATGGAAAAAGAAATGTTAGTTTTTTTGATCCTATCCATGGCCTTTTCAAAATCCAAGCAATCAATGTGAATCAAAAAATAAATTCCGATATCATCACTGATGGGATAGAAAAAACTTTAAAAAGTTTTATCTCGGCTAATCTTGTTGATAAAATAAAGAAAAACTACCCTAAGTCTGGCATCATCCATGAAATTTATTCACCTGATTATCGGGACGGAACTTACACGTTTACTTTAGAAGTCGCAAAACCAGAACCAGGAAAAGATCAGTTTAAAAAAGAATACATTGTGTTTTCTTGTTTCAAATCCCAAAGTCAGATTTACATCCTATCTAGAAGTTTACCGAACGAAACTAGTCCAGAAGTCTTACATAAGTTAGCTGAGGAAAGTATTCTTGATTTCTATCCTCAAGTTACATTCCAATCCAAATACATAGAACCGAAACCTCTTGACTTAGATGTCGCTACGAATGAGGGCAAGAAAAAATCTGACAACCCAAATGATGACGAAGAAGACGATGGTGATGACGACGAAGAAGAGGAGGAAGTTGCAGGCGGCGGAGGTGGTGGTGGATCAGGAGAAATTGACCTTGGTGGGTTGTTTTCTGTCTTAAAAGAAAGAACTCATATTCCAAAAGGGAAGATGGATATCAAACCTGGTCGTTTCCAATTCAATAATGCGCGTTTCAATGCTCCCAAAATGAACAATTCCAGGTTTCATTTCAAACCGGCACGAACCAAAAATTTTTCCAATCCGGGGAAATGGAGACGATAGTTTTTATGCGAAACCTACTAATCCTTAGGGACAATAATTTTATTTATCACTCACCTAATCTTAATTAAACTTCATAAGGTATGCATCAAACGTACCTTGTTTTGTTTGGTATTTCCTGTTATGTAGACATTCCCTTCTGCATCGGAGGTAACTCCGTAACCTAACGTTTCACTGCCTGTAGGAAAAATTCGTGTCCAAAGCACTGCTCCCGAATTATTGAGTTTGATAAGAATACTCCCTGCACCTACTGCAGCAAGTTCGTTAAAAGGTCCAGCAGATGATCCAACAAGATAAATATCCCCAAAGACATCGATATGCATTTGTTCAATCCAGGTGGTACTTTTGGCTGACCCGCAATCGATCCTACCGTTGTTCCAGAAATGTAAGTATTACCGAATCTGTCTGTGGCGGCTGTGGAAGAGAATGTCTGAACAGAACCTGTCTGGCCGAGTAACCTTGTCCATTCCTTGATACCTTGATTGTCTTGGGGAATTTCGAAACAATCTTTTTCACCTATAATACAACGAAGGATTTCTGTTTCCCAAAATGCTTCTGAGCGAACATCTACTCAACTGAGAGATGGATCTGTCATTCCTAATTCTGCAAACCCTTTGTTTCGTAGCAAACAAGAGTCACATTTTCCACATGGCTTTCCACGTACAGGATCGTAACAAGAATGCGTATCTTTTAATGGAACTTGTAGTTCTAAAGCCCTTTGAATGATTTCCTTCTTGGACATTGTGAGAAGAGGTGTTTTGATTTGGATCGAATGATCTCCAGTAACACCTGTTTTAGTTCCTAAATTGACCATGGTTTGATAGGCACGGATAAACTCTGGACGACAATCGGGATATCCCGAATAATCCAATGCATTGACTCCGATATAAACCGAGTCATATCCATGTCCCTCAGCTAAGGAAATGGCAAAAGATAAAAATAGTATGTTACGACCCGGCACATAGGTGTTAGGGATTTCTGTAGAATTGGAATCTAAAATCTTTCCTGCATTCTTTCGAACCTTCAGTTTCTTTTCTGTTAAGGAACTACCCAGAAAAAATTCGGGATCTAATTTTTGTACCACATGTGGAATGCCTAAACGGCTCGTAATGAGTTTGCTTTTTTTTAGTTCGATGATGTGTTTTTGGGAATAGTGAAAGGAAATAGCAAGGATCGGAGGTTTTTTAACCTTGGGGTAACCATATTCTTGTAATGCTTCATACAAACAAGTAGTTGAATCAAGACCACCTGACAGAAGTACAACGGCTCCCTTTGACTTCGTGGGCATAGAAAAATCCTATTTAGGTCCTCGATACACACAAGAACTTGTACAGGTTTCGTAAATGGTAATTTTGTCGAGAAGAGGAAGTTTGGGTTTTAATTGGTTCCAAAGCCAAACCGCAATGTTTTCACTAGTTGGATTTTCTAAACCCGCAACATCATTTAATACATAATGATCCAACTTAGCATCTAATATGGGTTTGACGAGACCTTTGAGTTCACCAAAATCCATAAGCCATCCAGTATGCGGATCTATTTGGCCTTTGAGTGTGACAGAAAACCGGAAACTATGGCCGTGCATCCTGCGACATTTATGTCCTTCCGGAACATTTGGTAAAAAATGGGCCGCTTCAAAACCAAAGGTTTTGGAAAGTTCAATCTCTTCCATTACTCTTCCGTCGCGTATTCCGTAAACAGTGACTTTTGGTTTCCCGCATGGTCTTGGAATTCAACAGGGTAGTTGGATGTAAAACAAGCATCACAAAACCCACCACCTTTATGTCCTTCCACTGCTTTGTGCATTGTATCCAAAGTTAGATAAGCAAGTGAATCCACACGAAGATACTTTTGGATTTCATCGATGCTATGTGTTGAGGCAATGAGCTCTTTATGAGTAGGAATGTCGATTCCGTAATAACAAGGCGAAACTGTAGGAGGAGCCGATACGCGAAAATGGATTTCTTTTGCACCAGCATTCCGAATCATTTTAATGATCTTTCGGCTTGTGGTTCCGCGCATGACAGAGTCGTCAATGATCACTACGCGTTTCCCATTCACGACTTCTTTCACCACATTGTATTTGATTTTGGCTCCAAAGTCCCGAATTTTTTGGTCCGGTTCAATGAAAGTACGACCAATGTAATGGGAACGGATGAGTCCACTTTGGTAAGGAATCCCAGACTCTTCACTGTAACCAAGTGCGGCAATATTTGCAGAATCGGGAACAGGAATGACCACATCAGCTTCCACAGGCATAACACGCGCTAACTGGCGCCCAAGAGATTTTCTTACTTTATAAACAGATTCTTCAAAGATATAGGAATCGGGTCTTGCAAAATAAATATATTCAAAAATACAAAGGCTTGGTTTTGCTTTTGGAAATGGATAAAGAGAACGCACTCCGGTATGGTCAATGACAACCATTTCCCCAGGCTCCACATCTCTCACATATTCTGTATCCGTAATATCAAAAGCGCAAGTCTCAGATGCGAACACAATCGCTCCATCAGAACGTTTCCCCATCACAAGTGGTCGGAATCCATTAGGATCCCGAACAGCAATTAGGTATCTTGGAGTTAAAACTAACAGAGAGTAGGCACCGCGCACTTGCCCAAGCGACTCACAAAGAGCTTCGAGCAAATCCGATTTATGGCTTTTTGCCATCAGGTGGACAATGACTTCGGAATCGATGGTGGTTTGGAAAATAGATCCGTCTCTTTCGAGGCGATTTCTGATGTCCCAAGAGTTCACTAGGTTTCCGTTGTGTGCCAAAGCCACTGGACCTAAGTGGGATTCCACCCGGACGGGCTGGGCATTTCGTAAAAAACTCGCCCCCGTTGTGGAATACCGGTTGTGACCAATGGCCGAATCCCCGATGAGCTCTTTGATCTTCGGTTGAGTGAAGATATTTGCCACGAGACCCATATTGGCATACCGGTATAAGTGAGATCCATCTGTTGTGACGATCCCACTGGACTCCTGGCCTCGGTGTTGCATTGAGTACAAACCTAGGTAGGTAAAATTAGCAGCTTCCTTGCTATTGTAGATGCCGTATATGGCACATTCTTCTTTTGGTTTGTCAGATTGGAGAATCATTGTTAGAATGACAATTGCAGTATTTCCAAAATCCCAATTAGATGCAAATCAATTCCAACTATATTCTCGTTGATACAGCAAAAGCTTTGGATTTGGCTCTGATTAATCTCAGACAGTCCAAAATCATGTCGATCGACACCGAGTCCTCCGGTTATTACACGTATTACCCCAAAGTTTGTCTCATTCAGATCAATTCTAATGGCAAAAATTACCTGATTGACCCCCTAAAAATCACAAATTTGTCAGCTTTGAGTCCTTTGTTCGAAGATCCGAACATTCTCAAAATCTTCCATTCGGCACAAGATGACATCAAAGCCTTAAAAAGAGACTTTGGGTTTAAGTTTGTGAACACGGCAGATACAATGATCAGTTCTCGATTGTTGTCATTAGAACAAAGCTCTTTGTCACATGTTGTGGAACATTATCATAAAGTGACTCTTTCTAAAGTAGAACAGAAGTCTAACTGGGAAATTCGCCCTCTTCAAAAACAACAACTTAAATATGCTGCATTAGATACAGCTTACTTAGAATCCATTTGGTTAAAAATGGAAGAAGAACTCAAACGCAGATCTCTTTATGAAGAAGCAAAATCAGAATTTGAATTTATTGCTTCAGAAGAGTATGTAGCTAAAGAAGGAGAAGGTTTTTCTCTTGGTAAATTTCCTGACATTCTCAATTTTACACCCCTAGAAAGAAGAAAGATATTAGAACTCCTTCGTTATCGTGATGAAAAAGCAAAACGAATTAACAAAGCAAGTTTTCGAGTATTTAATAACGATAGGCTCTCCCAAGCGGTAAGAGAACAACCTAACGAAGAAAAATGTGTAGAATGGTTTGGTAAAAAAGATGGAACAGAAATCTTCAAACTATTAATTGCAGAATATAACGATCCTATCGACACATCTGAACTTTCCAAACGTCACGGCGAAGATTTAAACGAAGACGAAAATCATAAGTTCGGGAATGCCAAAAAATGGCGACTCCGCATTATGCGCGCTAGACGGATGGAACATTCCCTTCTTCCTTCAAACAAACAGTTGATCAGCATTCTGCGTGCTGGACCTAAAGACTTAGAAGAACTAAAAGCATTACATGTATTTTCAGATTGGAAGGTCCAAAACTATGGGCCGAGTTTACTTGCTGCCATCCAAGGATTGCCTTTTGATTCGATGATCAACCGATTGGTGGCCATAAGATCCAAAGAAGCATTTGTTGCCAAACGAAGGAAAAACCAAAACTCGAAAGACGAGGGTTGATGTTACCCTACCAATCCTTTGTCGAAAAACTTTCTCGGGACTTTGATGAACTTCCGGAAACGCAAGAAATCAAATCAGGGGTGATCTTTCCACTCTTTGGATCCAAAGAATTTGCTGAAGGAATCATCCTCACCGAACGTTCGAAAGACCTTAAATCCCACCCGGGCCAAATCTCCTTTCCTGGAGGGGTGAAGGAAGTAGGAGATCCCAACCTACTTGTCACAGCCCTTCGGGAATGGGAAGAAGAGATGGGGGTCCATCGCTCCACTCTCAAAGTTTTAGGAAAACTGGAAGGTCTACACACAAGAACGGGTTTCCATATTACCCCGTTTTTGGCTACTTACGAAGGCGATTTTTCATTTTATCACAATACCGCAGAAGTGAACCGGATCATTCTGCTTCCTTTTTCCGATTTATGGACAAAACCATTTTATGCGATTCAGATCCCAGGCCGGGAACATTTTGCCTATTATTTTGATTTGGGTGACGGTCTGCTTTGGGGTGCCACTTGTGAGATGATTTTACGATTCCTCAGGGAACACTCCTCCTTTGACCGAACTCCCCTTATCGTCAAACCGAACCTAACAAAACCGCCCTATTTAGACCCCAAATCCCTCTAAGGTCAAATAGAATTTCCGCCGATGGTGTACAGGTGTGGAACCAAAAAGAAAACTTAAACAGATTGTTTTTGAATCGTTTTCTGTTTATAGGTAGTTTTTTTCTTTTACTAATATCTTCTACCCTTCCTGCACAAGTGCAACCTAACAAAAGATATGTGTTTATACTCGATGCCAGTGGCTCTATGTCAGAAAAATGGGATGGCAAAACTCGGATGGCCATTGCCAAAGAAAAATTATTACAGGTACTTGGTGGATTTCCAAAAGAAGTAAGTGTTGGTCTCGTTGCTTACGGAAACAGAATCGCTGGTTGTTCCTCTGCTCGGTTGTATCATCCCATCCAAAGAGGAGCAGCTTCCGTTGTAAGTCAAAAAATCTCCTCCATTGTTCCTGCAGGCTCAACTCCCATTGCACAGACCTTAAGTGTTGTGGGAGAATACCTTCTGAATGATGTACAAGAAACAGAAATTATTTTTATTTCCGATGGAGTCGAAAGTTGTGAAGGGGATCCAAAGGCAGTTCTTTACCAACTGAAACAAGCTGGAAAAAAATTTCGTTTGCAAGTCCTTGGAATCGACCTTGACCCCCAAGGTGAAGAGGATTTAAAACGACTTTCGATTTTGGGTGATGGAAATTATTTTTCTTTGAAACGCCCCGAAGATTATGATTCTTCTTTCCAGCGAATCTTTTATCATCCAGAACCGGAATTAACTACAACAGCACCGCCTAAAGAAACACAACTCCCTACACAAAACCAAATCAAAATCCTAAGTATCCTTCCGTATGAAGATGGTTCTGAATCCGGTTACATTTTAAATTACGAATACAACGCCACGACCAAAGCCAATACCACCTATATGGTTCAATTATATCTCTTTCCTGCTGAAGAAAAGTTACGAAGTTTTCCGGTTCCTCCTCTGCGAGAGAGACGAATGGGAGACCTAACCAAACACCAAATCGAATTCAAATTAGGAGCAGAAGGAAAAGGACATTGGATCTTTCGGCTACCGACAGGAAAACGGATGCGGGCCTCCGCCGAACTCTGGGATATGACGGGCATTCCGAAAATTCTTGCCTTGTCAGAAGAAAAACCCGTTCACGAGAATCCAGTTTCTGGCCGAAACTGAAAGTAATGAGACAGAATTCTACAGTTTGGTTTAACTTACTAAGAGTCATTTTCGCTCTCGGAATCTTTATTTCTTTTGGAAATTTTTCACTTTCCGCTGACCGTTCTGTAAGCCAAGTTTTTGCCAATGAGCGCGCCAAACAGGGGGAACTTCTTTACCAAAAAGCAAAAGAGTTTTTGGAAGATCGGAACCACTACCAATCCGTAGAATCCTGTAAAAGCTTTTTATTACTCTACCCAAGCCATCCCAAAACAAGAGACATTCGGAAGATTTTAAGTTCCAATTATCGCATGACGGGAGATATTTTAGCTCTTGCCGAAAACGAACTCAAAATTTATAAAGAATTTCCCAATACAGAAGAAGGTCTTGAATCGTATTTAATTTCCGGCAAAGCATTTGTCCGTATGGGGCGGGAAGATAAAGCCTATCAGATTTTTCAGGACATTATCAAAAATACGTATTCGAGTAAAATTGCCCAAGAAGCGGAATTAGAACTGACTCAGATGGAAATTCTGGGAGAGAGTAAAAATAAGTAATTTTTACGAAAATATTGCCCTAGGGATCTCCGATAATAAACTAGGCACGTTGAGCAAAAAGGGTTCAGAGATTTAAGAATGTCGTTTTTTCAAATGGTTACTTTCCCGGCGAACTCCTACATCATTGTAGAGGGGAAAAAGGATGCGAACAATTTCTATATCATCCGTGAGGGTAAAGTACGTGTCACTCGTGAGACTGCTGTTGTTGGAGAAGATCCAAACCAAGTTTTAGGACCTGGTGACTTCTTTGGCGTAGTGGCTGCCATGAGCCAACACCCTCAAATCGAATCCGCAACCTCACTTACAAATGTATCTTTAATTTCTGTTAGTTATGACCAATTTGGAACATTAATCCAAAAGTCTACTGCGGTTGCGATGAATATCATTCGTTTCTTCTCCATGAAGTTACGTCAATTTGATACCACAATCACCCGATTATCCTTTAGAAATGCAGTTGAAGAAGATCCAAACGAACTTTTCAAAATTGGTGAGTATTACTTTCAACAACAAAATATTTCACATGCCTCTTTCGCATACCAAAGTTATCTAAAACATCTTCCGAATGGACAGTTTGTACCGCAAGCTAAGTTGCGATTACAAACCATGAACCAACCGTTTCAAGCGGCCGCGATCGATTATACAAAGTTCAATCGAAACTACAAAGATAGCGAGATGATCTTTTGTGAACACGAACCTGGTAAGGAACTTTTCATCTTACAAAGTGGAAAGGTAAAGATTTCCAAAATCGTAAACCAAAACGAAGTGATGCTCGCAGTTCTCCAAGCAGGAGACATTTTTGGAGAGATGGCAATTCTTGATAACAAACCTCGTTCTGCCTCAGCAGTGGCCGCAGGAGATGTGGAACTACTTGCCATCAACAAAGCCAACTTTGAAGGAATGGTGAAAGCTCAACCACAATTGGCAACAAGGCTCATCACTTTACTATCCGAAAGGATTTGGATTGCCTACAAACAATTAGCAAACTTACTTCTAAAAGATCCACAAGGCCGTATCGTAGATACCCTAATGACCTTGGCAGAAAAGAATAGAATCAAAGTAGCTCCGAAACAAGCTTACAATTTTGAAATTGGAACCAAAGACCTTCTTAAAATGGTGGGTCTTACGGATCCAAAGGATGAACTCATCATTTCCGATATCATGAAGAATAATAAATTTATTCGTATGGATATGGGAAAAATTGTTTGTTCGGACATGGCAGAGCTAGAAAAACTCGTCCAATTCTATCATAAAAAGGCTAACATGGAGAATAAGCTAAAGAAGCTGAAATAACTTCTTGCCAACTTTCCTCTCCTGACTTACGTTAGAGGCCAAAGAAATATGAGTGATAAGATACTAGTAGAAGAAAAGGGTAACACGATCCGTGTTCGCTTTATGGATCAGATTCTGGATGGAAACGCACCAGAACTCCGAGAAATTTTAGCTGAGATCCTGGAAAAGAACGTTCAAGAAATCTATTTGGATTTGGAAAAGGTAGTGATAGTGAGTTCTCTCGGGATCTCTCGCCTGCTTTCTTTCAAAAACAAAGCGGATGAAAAGAAAATGACAGTGAAGATTGTCAATATCCAAGACAAACTAAAAGAAACTCTGAAGAAGTTGATGTTGGATCAGTTTTTTGGTCTCTAAACCAAACTAATTTTTAATACTTTCCACTTTAGAACTAATTTGAAAATCCACTGCCTTTCATGGTAGTGGAAACAGTTGGATCATAATCTTTTGATCCATTACAAATCATAAATCGTTAAACACAAAGGAAAAATACAGATGTATTTTGTAGAAGGACTCCTTCCCGAGTTACAACGAGAAGGTCATCCCAATATACCAAATGCAGAATTTGCAATCCGCTATGCGAACCTCAAATAAAGGTTAAGTCTACCAAAGTTTGGACTGGTTAAAATCCTTGGCTTTTTAAATCAGCTTCCATCATAATTCGAACCAACTCTTTGAATTTGACCTTTGGTTCCCAACCTAACTGACGTTTTGCCTTTTCTGGATTTCCAATTAAAAGTTCCACTTCTGTTGGTCTATAGTATTTAGGATCGATTTTCACAAGAACTTGGCCGGACTTTTTATCCTTACCTACTTCTTTGTCAGCCTTACCTTCCCAAACGACATCATACCCAGCAATTTTATAAGCCTCTTCAATGAACTCACGAACAGTATGTGTTTCATTGGTTGCCACTACATAGTCATCAGGTGTGTCTTTTTGTAACATCATCCACATCATCTCTACATAGTCTGGAGCATATCCCCAGTCTCGTTTGGAATCAATATTACCCATAGTGATATGAGGGAGTTTTCCTGCCTTCACTGCAGCAACGCCTATGGTTACCTTTCTTGTAACAAATGCCTCACCACGTCTTGGAGATTCATGGTTGAATAGAATTCCGTTAGATGCGTGCAAATTGTACGCTTCTCTATAATTCACAACAGCCCAATAAGCATAAAGTTTAGCCACTGCATAAGGGGAACGTGGGTAGAACGGTGTTTTTTCTGTTTGTGGAACTTCTTGGACGAGGCCGTAAAGTTCGGAGGTAGATGCTTGGTAGAATCGAGTATTGATCCCCGTTTGTTTGATCGCATCTAAAATCCGTAAGGTTCCTACAGCATCCACTTCTGCAGTGTATTCAGGAACTTCAAAAGAAACCTGCACATGGGACTGAGCAGCAAGGTTATAGATTTCTGATGGTTGGATTTTTTCTAAGATTCTGTTTAGGTTAGAGGAATCTGTCATATCTCCGTAGTGAAGGTGGAGATTTGGATTTCCATGAAGGTGTTCAATTCGATTGCGATTGAAAAGGCTGGTTCTACGAACGATTCCATGGACTTCGTACCCCTTTTGAAGGAGGAGTTCTGCCAGATAGGAACCGTCTTGGCCTGTGATTCCGGTAATGAGTGCTTTTTTCATAGATCAGGGATCAGTATTTTAAGTTTCTTTAGTAAGAAAAGGAAAAATGGGCCAAGGGAGGTAAATATTCCTAAAAAGTAGTACCAAATTCCCCTTGGCTTTCTGTTCAAACTGTCAAACCCCGTATTTATATCCCTGAGAAGGACTAAAACAAACCTTCATACACTTTAGCTTTCTTTGTGGTTAATAAAAAAGGACGGCCCAAGGAATTGATAAGGGAACCATCGGGATCGACCCCAGCCGCCTGGTAAATGGTCGCCACCAAATCTCTTACATGTAGGGCTTCCGTTGGTTTTAAAGGTTTGGATCCTGTTTCGTCGGTTTCTCCCAAAACATATCCTTTGGCAAATGGGCCACCGCCAAGTAAAGTAGACCAAACCTTGGGATGGTGGTCTCGTCCATCCCTTGATCCCACATCGGGAGTTCTACCAAATTCACTCGTTAAAACAAATAACGTCTGTTTGATGAGACCAGTATTATTTAAGTCTTCCAAAAGAGAAGCAATGCCCATATCAGTTTCTTTCATAATTTTGGTAATTTGTGCTTTGTTTCCAGTATGAGTGTCAAAACCACCGATGGAAATATGAATGAAAGGTACTTCCTGGGCCGCAAGTCGTTTGGCAAGTAACATAGCTTTCCCTTGCCAAGTGGTGCCATACCGAACACGTGTTTTTTCATCTTCCAAACTGATCCGAAAACTATCGATATTTTTGGAGTTTCGAAATTCTTCTGCGGCCACTAGCATATTTTTCCAATGTTTGGACTCAGCCGTGGGATAGGTTTTAGAGAACTCCTCATTCATAAAGGAAACTAAATCCTTACGACGAAGGATACGTTCTTCGGAAAATTTTCCATAAGATGGATTTAAATGTTGGATGGGTTCATCCACATTGCCTACATGATAACCCGAATAATCGATTCCTAAAAATCCAGAGTTTCCATTTTTTCCGCCTCTACCCCCAATTGTCACATAACTTGGAAAATACGATGATTTAATTTTTGATTTTTTGGCATACGCAATCACTGCTCCAAAATGGGGAATGTCTGGAAACCCCATAGCCTCTGTCATTCGGTATCCGGTTCCGAGTAACATCTGAGCAAAACCATGATCCCCTTCTTCACTCCAAGTAGATTTGATGATTCCAATCGTATGCATTTGTTTGGCGGTAAGAGAAAATGGTTCTAAAAGAGAAAGCCCTGAGATACTAGAACTCACCTTTCCAAAGGCACTATTGGGTTTGGGATCGAGAGTGTCTACATGGCTCATTCCTCCCATCATTTCAATAAAGATGACTGACTTTACTTTAGAAGGAAGTGTTATTGACTCCTCTTCTTCCTCGGCACGTAAACTCCCAAAAGGAAGGGAGGAAAACAAAAAGGGACTGATCCCCAAACTGATCATTGATTTTTTTAAAAATTCTTTGCGGTCCATGATAATTCCTTAGTTGATGTGTTGGAACTCTTGGCTATTGAGGAGAGCCCAAAAGATGTCTTGGAGAAGGTCTTTGTCAAAAACGTTATCTGGTTTTACCATCAAGGTTTTTATTTTTTGTTTTTCTCCATTCGAAGGAAGGCGACCCAAAAGTCGGTAATAAAGATTACCGATGACTTGATCCATCGATTTTAGCTGGTCGAACTCTGCTTTGACGAGAGAGTCTTTGTTTCCAAAATCCCAAACCAATTTCCCGACTACCCGACCATTCATAAGAGTTAACATTTGTTCTATGGTAAGTTCCTCGACATCATCGGAAATATCCACACGTGGGCCGGAACCAAAAACAGACAACATCGTATGGTATGGCGCAGGCCTTTCCACTTCGGCGGCATTTGTAAATTCTTTCAAATTATCTGTTGGAATTCGAAAAGAACCCGTACCGGTCAAATCATAAGGTTTTTGGCCCATAAGATCCGTAAGCCATGATAGGTTTCGTTCCCGAATGTTACTGATCTTTTGTAAGTCAGAAATGCGGATGAGTGAGTTCAAAAGTTGGTCACTGTCCAATCGTTTGGGTGCAAAATATCGAATAGGATCTTGGTCGGAACCAATGTTTGTAAGGGAACGATGGTAGGCATTGGATGTGACAATATACAAAATGAGTTCTTTCAATTTGAGTTGGTTTGCCAAAAAATAAGAATCCAAATGATTGAGGATCTCTTCTCCCTTTACCACCGTGTCTTCATTCCAATCATCTAAGGGAGTGAAAAAACTCCAACCCATAAGCTCTGTCCACACGCGATTGATGATGACTTTGCGAAATCGGTCATTGGATTTGTCTGTGAGCCAATTGGCAAAAGCTTTCCTTCGGTCGTCCCCTGGTTTTAGTTTTGCCTCTTTCCCATCTAAATATTTAGGCCGAACCAAATCTCCACCAGGAGCGTCGTCTGTATGAGGAAACCGAAGGCCAAGTTTTGGTTCATAGTATAATGTGGCATAGGTGACTTCATGTTTTTTTTGGTATTCTTTTCTTTGTTCGTCCGTCCATTTGTTCCAATTGTCGCGGTTCCATTCATTATTTTTATCTTGTAAGGTCTTTTGGTCCTCCATAGGAAGATGGACTTCCAATTCCCGAGGAACATAACTCAAAGTTTTTCCATAACGATTGGCTTCCCAAGTTCCATCACGAAAGAATTGTTGGCTAAAAAATGCAGCGAGTGCATAATAATCCCTTCTAGTAAAATCAGAAATATAGGGATGGTCATGGCAGCGCGCACAAGCCACACGTTTTGCATAAAAAAGCCGACCGACATACTCTGCTGTTTGTAAAGGATCGGCCCCATCTCGAATGTAAAACATAGCTTCCGGGGATTCATTGACTGAACCACTAGAGGTCAACATCTCTTGTACGAGTTTATCATAAGGTTTATTTTTATGAAGGGATCCCGCCACATATTGAAAGAAGGCACCGGTGGGAATTTTACGGCCTTTAGATTTATCTCGTAACATGGAAGTAAACTTGGTTCCCCAATATTCGGCAAACTCAGGTTGTTTTAAAAAATTAACTGCGAAAGATTCTAAACTTTGATCCTTCGGAAGTGAATCTAATTCCTTCCATTCAGCTACACTGGGAATCACACCTCGTAAGTGGAGGGATAAACGACGGAGAGAAGTTTTCCTATCCACCTTTTCTATATTAGGTGATAGTTTAAAATACAAACTATCTAAAGGATGAACCGTATTCTGTTTTGACCTTGAGTGAACATAACCAAAAGATAAAATCACGAAGGTGAAAGATAGAATCAAATAGCGGAACCTGCGAATTAGATTTAGTACCAATCTCATATTCCTAAGATTCTAGGTTGGATTTTGGGATTTGAAAATATTTTTCTTGCAAAAGTCAATTTTTTGCGGATAAACCTTGGTTGCAATGGCAGAAGAAAAAATCTATGAAATGCTTTGGGACTGCGAATTCTGCGGTTCTAAAAAACTACTGGGGAAAACTCACAGACATTGTCCCAATTGTGGGGCCACACAAGATCCAACACGGAGGTATTTTCCGAATGATGCGGATAAGGTCGCCGTCCAGGATCATATCTACTACGGTGCAGACAAAACTTGTCCTTTTTGTCAAACTGCCAACGGGGCCAAAGCCACTTTCTGCGGAAACTGCGGCGGATCTCTGGATGGGGCGCAAAATGTAAAACTTCGCTCCGACCAGGATGGTTCCACCGAAGACTCTGTCCAAAAAGCAAAAGAAGATTTAGCCTTCGCCAATTCTGACTTTGTCAAACCCCATCCCAAAACTCCCAAATGGGTGCTTTGGTTACTTGGCTCCATTGTCTTTGGTGGGATTGGATTTGTTTGTCTGGGAGTTTTATGGACAGAAAAAGTAGAACTCCAAATCACCCATCATGAATGGTCACGCACCATTGCCATTGACCAATTCAAACCTGTTTCCGAATCCGAATGGTGTGACTCCATGCCTATGGGTGCGTACAGTGTGTCCAGAAGTCGTCAAATCAGAAGTTATAATAGCATTCCCGATGGAGAAGATTGCCACACAGTGCGTTCGGATCGTGGAGATGGAACTTTTTCCGAAAGTGAAAGTTGTTCCACCAAATACAGACAAGAACCGGTCTACGATGACCATTGCAGTTACCGAATTGACAAATGGGCCTTTGATCGAAATGCAGTGGCTAAAGGATTTGGAACCACACAAGAACCGTATTGGCCCACCCCTCAAATTCGTGAATGTGCAAGTACGGCCATTGGCTGTGAAAGGTTAGGACCGAAAGCAGAAAAGTATATGGTTTATTTCACAGAATCCAGCGGAGAAACCAAAGGGGAAAAACATGATTGTGAATTTGACCAGTCCAAGTGGAAATCACTACCAGCCAAAGCACTGTACCAATCAGAAAAAAGTGTGATCTTCAATTACATCACTTGTGACACCATACAAACGTTAGAAGACGCTACAACAGAGGAATAAAAATGGACCAAACTTGGTTAAAAACAACATTAGAACGTTTTAAGAACGAACAAGATCCGATTCGAAAGTTCTTAAAAGAAACCAAACTCTTTGAAGAAGCACTTGCCAACCAAGAGTACGAAAAAACAGACCTTCTCATCCGAAAAGAACTCGGAGGAATTCTCAACTCTTTCAAAGAAAGTTTTCGCAAACTAGAGGAAGGTTTTGTACAAAAAGCCCAAATCCAAAATATCGGAAAAACCAATTCGGCTACCACACTTCTGGATCGAATCATAATGAAAGTGAATTCGGCAGGTTATGGACTCAATGGACTAGGAACCGGTGTTAAAGCCACAGGGGAAGAAATGGAAAAACTACTGAACCATGACTTTTCCATGTTAGAAAAAGTGGGAACTTTACAAAAAGAAATTCTAGAAACACTCCCCACATCGTTTGCATCAAACCCCGAAGCCGCAATCGAATCCATAAACAAATTGTTTTTGGATTTTGAAACACAGTTCGAATCAAGAAACTCAATTTTTTTAAAATAATAGGATAAGGAAAAATTACAATGGCACTAATAGATAGAATTAAATTTGAAGGAAGTCCCAGTGAAATCGTTTGGAAATATCCCTCTGACGAAATCAGCACCGCAGGACAACTGGTAGTCGATGAAAGCCAAGAAGCCATCTTTTTTAAAGAAGGAAAGGCTCTGGATACTTTTGGTCCAGGAACCCATACTTTAAAAACGGGAAATATTCCGATTTTAGAGGCTCTCGTCAATCTTCCGTTTGGTGGTAAAACTCCGTTCACGGCAGAGGTTTATTATGTAAACAAAGCCATCTTTGCGATGAAATGGGGAACAAATACTCCCATTCCTTTGGAAGATCCTAAATACAAAATTGTTCTCAACATCCGTGCCTTTGGGGATTATAAATTTAGAATCAAAGATTCAAAAGCCTTTTTAATCAATGTAGTTAAGGGTGGAAATCGTACCACAAACGAAGCCATTGATGAATTTTTAAAACCAAATATAGTGCGTGGGATTGGCGATTTTATTTCGGAAGTCATTTTAAACAACAACACTTCTGTTGTGGAAATCAATAAGTATCGAGATGAAAGTTCTACGGCAGGAAAAGTCAAACTCGCTCCTGAATTTGAAAAGTATGGAATTGATTTAACAGAGTTTAACGTATCTTCGGTGAACTTTGACCAAAACGATCCGAACTACCAACGCATTCAAAAAATCATTACCGATAAGTTTGAAATTGATATGCTCGGTGATAAATACCAACAAAAGAAAATGTTCGATATTGGACAAGCAGCTGCCGAAAACGAAGGCCAAGGTGGTGGTGCTTTGGGTGCCGGAATGGGTATGGGTATGGGGATGAATATGGGCCAAATGATGGGCAATATGATGAACCAAGGCGGAGCTGGGCAAGGTGGCGCGGCACCTGCAGCCAATGATCCGGCGGCAAGAATTGCAAAACTAAAAGGATTACTTGACCAGGGACTGATCAACGCAGAGGAATTTGAAGCTAAGAAAAAAGAAATTCTTTCTTCTATGTAAAACTTGATTTTTCTCTTATGACTTCTGCCACCTAGCGACAATTTAGTGATTCGTTAGGTGGCAGATAAAAACCTGAGTTTTTCTTTATGATCCTCAATCCAATCTCTATTAAGAGAATAATTTTTTGATCTCTGCTAAATTGGCTTCAGCTTCTTGCTCACCCTTATCAATGATTTCTTGGTAACGGGCAAAATCAAATAACTGAAATTCTTCTAAATGAAAATGCACAAACAAATCCATTTTAGGTCGTTTGAGACGAGTGATCTCTCTTCCTTCCAAAGTGATGGTTCTTGTCATAATTTGTAAGATGGGTGGGTATTTGAGAGTGTCCCAGATATAACGAAAGAAACCTTTTTCGGTTGTATTTCGATCTTCAAAGAGTTTCACTGGAACAATTTCTTGCAAAGGAGATACATTGATTCCCATCACCACATCCGCTCCTTTGCTGCGAATAAGATTTTCGGGAACATTATTAATCATTCCACCGTCAACTAACAGTTTTTCACCGAGCCTATAGGGAGGGAAGGCACCAGGCAAACTCATCGCACTGGTCAAAGCTTCGGTGATAGGGCCTTGGTCAAAGATATGTTCCTTTCCGGTTTGTAAATCCACAGCCGAAGTCGCAAAAGGTAGTGGGAGCTCTTCAATCCTTTGGTCACCAAATCCTTTCTTTAACATCCGTTTCATTCGTTTGCCTTTAAAGAAAGCAACAACGGGTAGAGTTGGGTCGAAGGCACTTTCCAATCCTCCGAAGAAATTTTTGATCATTTCTTCGATTTCTTCTGGAGTGTTTTTTCTTGCATACAAGGCAGCAATCACTGCACCCATCGAAGCACCCGATACAAAATCAAAATGGATTCCTTCCCGATGCAAAACTTTGAGTAATCCGACGTGAGCAAGAGCTCTTGCTCCACCGCCACCTAACGCCAAACCTCTCGTTTTAGCCACCAAATATCTTGCGAGAGTGTCTTTTTGGTAAAACGTTTTCAAAGATTGGTCTTGGGGGAGATAACTTTTACGAACTCCGCTTTCCATCATACGAATGGCACGGCCCTCAAAGTTACGAATCCGACTTTTCCAAAAATGAATGATCTCTTCTTTTTCTTTATAAAACTTTTCTGGTTCATCTTCCCAAAATACAATAAAGTCCGATTGGACCACGAGATAATGTAAATCCATTCTAGAAGTGGATTCATCAAAGTAGATATGAAGTAAGGGAGTTTTGTTTCTAAGATTCGTAAGATATTCTGAAATTTGAGTGGGATCCATCCCCTTAAAAGTGGAGATCGGAATGGCAGTAGAAAGTTTTTTGGTGACTTCGCCATATTCCTCTAAGAAAGAATTAACTTTTTCGCCAAAATGGTATTCGGGTTCCAAGGGGACATGAACACATAACCTTCGTAAGCCGATGAATTGATCTTTTTGATTGTGATTGGATCTGTCTAAGTTCTCTCGCATCCGAGATCCCATCATTTGAATGATATTTTGGGCAAAGACCTTTTCTTGTGAGGCCAATTGCAAAAATAGTTTTCCATTCAAAACATAAACGAGAGAATCAATGACTGCAATGGCAGAAGTGGAATGATTGGAACTAGAGATAAGAGAGTTCTCGGCTAACACTTGTCCGGAACCCACATATACATGACTCTGGCCAGCTACATTTTCAAGAAGGATTTCGCCATACCGAACAATGTAGATGGACTCCGAAGACTCTCCTTTATAGTAGAGAGCCTCGTGGCTTCGGATTAATTTTTCTTGGACGTTATTCGAAAGTCGCAACAAAACAGAAGGAGGGAGTTTTTTGAACAAATCCACAGACTTTAAAAATTTTTGTATGGCCTGCCGTTCTAATTCAGTTCGTTTCATTTTCCCCTCACCCTATTAAATTCGTATACTTACCCACTCCTTCCTACGAAATTTTCCGACAAAAAGCACTGCCATGAGTAAAATCCAAATAAAAAACGCAGACCAGATTCCAATCGTTCCCCATGCTAGGACTATCCCGAATAAATAAGCCAATGGCAACATGACAAGGAAGGATACAATCAGATAAACAAACATCACATAGTACATCATCCCAGCACTACGTAGAGCAGAACCAATCACCATATGGTAAGCATCACCTACTTGGATGAGGGCTACAATACAGAGTGCAGGGTAAGCTTCTCTCGCAACAGCAGGAACATCTGTGAATAATCCAATGAGCCAGGGGCCTGCAATGATAAAAAATAATCCCATACTTCCCATTACGATGGCAGAGAAGGTAGCAGAACGCATAGTCCCTTCATAAGCCAAACGTATTTTGCCCTGTCCCATGGATTGACCAAGAATGGTGGTGGCTGCAATTCCAAAAGAAAACCCTGGCATGAAAGATAAACTAAGACATGTTAGCACAACGCTTGCCGATGCAAGGGTAGTTGTGCTGATCATTCCCGCAATTTTATAAAATCCGGAAAAAGCAAAGTTAACAAGCGTTCCTTCTAAAGCTGGTGCGAACCCAACCATACAAAGTTCTTTAAGGATTTCAAAACTCGGTGCAAAAATTTCATACTTAAAGAATTTGATTACGTCTTTGCGAAAAAAATAAAATAACACGATAAGAAGTGCTGGAACAGAAGACAAACTAGAAGCAATCGCAGCCCCTTTGACTCCCAAAGCAGGAAATCCCCAGTTTCCAAAAATCAGTAACCAATTGAAAAAGATATTAGTCACTGCAGCCGAAATGGAAGAAATCATTCCCGCCTCAACAATTCCAATTCCATCAAAAAATCCACGTAAAGCGAACCCGACAAAGAACAAAACAGTTCCTAAAAATCGATAGGATAAATACACACCGGCAACTTCGATTACCTGTGGATCATCTCCGATCCATCCCATAAATTGTGGAGCATAGAGAAATCCAAAATAGGATAATAAAGATCCTAAAACTAAGGACAAATAGACTGAATTGATTAGGGTGATTCCGACCCCTCTGTCATTTTTTTCGCCAAATCTGCGTGCTACGATGATTTGAACCGCCATAGATCCGCCCATAAGGAAAGCGAAAATAGAGAAATAAACCATTCCACCAAATCCAACTGCAGCGAGAGGAACCTCTCCCAATTTACCGACCATAGCGGTATCAGCAACCATGATGGCTGTATAACTGATCATTCCAAAAAAAACAGGGATTGCTAATCCAAGAATTTTCTGATTCAATCGAGTTGGCTTCAAGATGCGTCTAATTTTGTGAAGCATAGTTTTGTCATTCTTATATGTATTGCGATCTACACAACCACCTTTATGGATGTTTACCCCCCGAAACTTTGTTTCGAATTGGAAAAAATAACCCGGAACCTCGTTGGCATTTGTATTTGGATTCCTATGAAAAAGCTTATGGTGTAAAAATCCGACCTTCAACTTTCTTTGAAGATTATGCTGACAATCAAAAGTTTTCTAAACTCTATCACTTTCGAGAGAAGGCTCCCTTTTTACATTTCCAAGCAAAATTCAATCTGATCATCGCCTTGGTAAAGTTTGATGAAAGAGAAATTACCGAAGTTACTCATGATGTAGTGCTTTCGAATAGTTTGGATGATATTAGTTATGCGGAATACCGTTTGATGTTTGGAAAAGAAGAACCAAAAGAAATTTTTTATTCAAAACTTATGGCTTGTTTGGAAGGACTGAACCAAGGGGAAGAGTCCGCCAAAAAAGAAGGGAAAACCATCCAAGGGAAACTGGTGATGTCCTTACATAGAGATTTAAACTTTGAAAGGCATTATGATTGGATGAAAAATTGGATGGAAAAAGAATCTGTGATTCGAAACGGTCTTGTGGGAATTGACTTCTGTCATATAGAAGAAGGCCATCCACCCAAAGACAAAAAGGATTTTTTCCAATCAGTAATCAAAGACAACCAAGCAGAACCTAACACAGCCTTATCGATTCTCTACCATGTTGGAGAAAGTTTTCGAGACAAAACTCCCTTCTCTGCCGTACGTTGGGTTTTAGAGTCGGCAAAAAACGGGGTACATCGACTCGGTCATGCTTTGGCCCTCGGAATTGATTCAGATTATTTTTTAGGGGATGAAAGAACAGAACTTGTTTCTGAAGCCAAGGACCAAATCGAATGTGAATTGGAATCGTACGCGGAGATCACAAGTTTTGGCCCCTTCTATCCAAAAGAAGAACTCGAACTCAAACGAAAGGAAATAGAGAACAAACCAGATTCCGAACTCCTAAAAATTCCTTTTGATGAAACACAGTCCCAATACTTACATACCTTCCAAAACTATGTTATGTCTAAGATCGCCAAAACAGACGTTGTCATTGAATGTTGCCCTTCTTCCAATTTGTACATTGGAATGTTAGAATCACATATTGATCATCCCATCACACGATTTCTGCAAAATGATTTGAAGATCTCTATCGGATCCGATGATCCCGGCCTTTTTGGAACTACTATGCCTGAAGAGTATTCACATGCTCATACGGCAGGAGTTTCCGAAAAAGATTTAGAAACCATCCGAGAAAAGTCATTTTCCTATCGTTCTACAAAACTTTCCGGGCGTGAATTGGATTGACCCTGACACGGATAAGGTAAACTGGAATGTATGCGGATTTTTTCCCAAATATTTGTGCCAATGATTGTGATCTCCTTAACCATGGGGCCACTTTTTGGGCAAACCAAAGAGGGATTCTATGACACAAATAATTATGATTTGAGAAATCTACCGAAATCGGATCCAGAATCCAATGTTTTGCAGGATGTCAATCTTCCACCAAAGTTTGAAACACCGGTGCTTGCGACTCCCAAAAATGCAAAAACACAATACAGTGGCATTGACTCCATCCCTGGCGCAGGTTCCTTGCTCAACTCCAGAACCACATCCAACTCGAGTCAAAATGCAACCAATCCTTATAGTTTAACGGGTTCTCAAAATTTACCAATCAATCCTCTGACTGGTGAAATCAATGAACAAGCTTTACAAAACCAACTACAGAAAAGCAGAAACAAACAAGAGTTTAAGAAAAAGCAAAAAGAAGAATTTGATGAAGATGCCGTTTACGAAGAAACCAAATTTCGAAGAGCCTATATTATTTTCTTTTTAACTTTGCCATTTGCGTTAGGAGCTTCAGCGGCCGTTGTTGCTGCTTTTGCTGTTGAAAAAACTATTGTGGGAAGCGCCATCATGATTACCGGTTCTACTGGCCTATCCGGAACCAATGTTTATTTGGATAGACAAAGATTAGAAGAACACCGCGAAAAGAAAAAACAAGTAGCTGAAGTTTACCCTTGAAATTCAAACGATTCTTCGTTTTTCTAAAGCGATTTTTCCTTTATTTACAAGTACAAAGATTTGAATTCAGAAAGTTCTATATGGAAAACCTTCGTTTTATGGGAAGGGCATTTTATATTCTATTTGGATTTTTATCAGTAGCCATTTTACTTTTAGATTTTGGATTTTATTATCCAGAAGAATGGAAACCATATGTAACTTTTTCCATTCGATCACTGGTTACATTTTTTATTTTATATGAATCCATTCACTTAGTCTTCACAAACAAACGATGGAAAGAGTATGTATCCCTTCATAAAATAGAACTTATCATTTTATTAATGTTAGGATTAGAATTTATTTATGAAAAGAATATAGTTGCCATTCTGAAATCCTACCATATCTCAGGAGAAGACACCACTCTTATCTTTTTATCAGCTAACCAAGTTTTGTTTCTTTTTTCTAATTTGGCACATTTCTTTCGCCTTTCCGGAAATCATGATTCTAAAAAATTAAATCCTTCGATTGTATTTGTGTCTTCCTTTGCTTTTATCATTTTGCTTGGAGTTTGTTTTTTACATTTTCCAAAGTCTACCAACGGAACAGTCAATTCCATTGATATCATTTTTACAACGATAAGTGCTACCTGTGTGACAGGGCTTTCGACGGTAGATTTAACAAATCAATTTACCCTAACCGGCCAACTAGTGGTTTTACTTCTCATCCAAGTAGGTGGGCTCGGCCTTATGACCCTAACTAGTTTTTTTTCCATCTTTCTTGCAGGCAAAGTTTCTGTGAGCGATACGATGATGATTAAAGACCTTCTTTCTGAAGAGACTATGGGACGCGCCAAAGAAATTTTGAAACAAATCACTCTGCAAACATTGGTGATTGAATTTTTAGGTGCTGTCTTGTTGTTCTATAGTTTTCCTGAAAACTTCCCGATCGCCCTATCCGAAAAAATTTACTATTCTATCTTTCATTCCATTTCTGCTTTCTGTAATGCTGGTTTTAGTTTGTTACCAAATGGACTGGCTACGGAATCCTTTAAACATTCCGAAGGTTTTTTATCTGTGATTATGTTACTGATTATAATTGGTGGACTTGGGTTTCCCGTTTTATTTCAGATCCGAACCAGGTTTTCCAAACCTTTTGATTATAAGTTCCGATGGTCAGTAACGTCTAAGTTGGTATTTTGGACTACCGGCTTTCTGTTGTTATTTGGATGGGTTTCCTATTATTTTTTAGAAGGAAACTCTAGTTTAAAAGGCTTAAGTACCTCGGAACAAATCTTTCATTCTTTATTTTATTCGGTTACAACAAGAACTGCTGGATTCAATACTTTAGATTTAAGCCAAATGGGATTACCCATTACGTTCATTTCTTTTTTTCTGATGTGGGTAGGGGCCTCCCCTGTCTCCACGGGTGGAGGAATCAAAACCACTACCTTTGCCATATCATTACTAAACATAACCAATCAAATTAGGGGAAAAGAAAGGATGGAAATTGACCACCGAACTATTGCTAATTCCTCGATTGCAAGAGCCAGTGCCACCATCGTTTTATCTTTGTTTGTGATCTTTTCTGCGATCTTTTGTTTGTTGCTTACCGAAAATGCAAACTTTATTGATTTGTGTTTTGAAGTGGTTTCCGCTTTTGGAACCGTTGGTTTGACTAGGAGCCTCACGCCTCATTTAAGTGATTACGGTAAAATCATTATTTGTACTGTCATGTTTGTAGGAAGGGTAGGAATTTTAACACTACTGATAGCCCTTTCTAAAAAAGTAGATCATATTTCTTATGAATATCCGAAAGAATATGTTGTTGTAGGTTAAAGTTTGGTATGCAAAGAAAAAAAATAGCAGTCATTGGAATTGGAAGTTTTGGCAAATTGTTCGTTCAATATTTATTTGAAGATGGGCACGAAGTCATTGCGATTGATAAGGATCCAGTCATCATAGATTCGATTAAAGATTCTGTTACCATTGCTGTTGCTTTGGATGCGACCGACGAACATGCATTAAGATCTCAAGGAATTGCCGATGTGGATTATGCAGTGATTGCCTTAGCAGATGATTTTGAAACATCCATTATCTGTGCGGATAGTTTGAAAAAATGCGGTGTCAAAACCATTTACGCTCGTTACCAAACTCCATTACAAATGAAGGTTTTAGAGCTACTCGGAATCAAAGATCTTTTTAATCCAGAAGAACGTGCCGCAAGAAGTATGGCTGAAACCTTATCTTTTTCGGGAATGCGTTCTAGTTTTTTACTTTCTGATGATTATAGTGTGGTGGAAGTCACAGTTCCCAAACGGTATATCAACAAAACCATTGCGGATGCTGACTTACGCCATAAATACAATATCAATGTAATTACGATCAAACGCCCCTTTACAAATAAAGAAGCAAAAAGAGCCTCCGATTCTAAGGGAGAAAAGATTTTAGGAATCCCACATGGGAACACCATACTACGAGAAGAGGATGTGGTGGTTTTATTTGGATCCCAAACAGATATCACTAAGTTTTTAGAAGCATAAACCATGGGACCAGAAAGAATCATCTGTTTAACAGAAGAACCTACCGAGATGCTGTACCTATTAGGTGAAGAAAAACGCATTGTAGGAATTTCCGTTTATACAGAACGACCACCAAAAGCTAAGGAAGAAAAAACAAAAGTATCTGCCTTTATCAGTGGGAATTTAAAAAAGATTACGGCTCTTGAACCAGATCTAGTCATTGGTTTTTCTGACATCCAATCTCAACTCGCCAAAGACCTCATTGAACGCGGGTTAAATGTTCTGATCTTCAACCAAAGATCCATTCTAGAGATCCTCGCCAATATGCAAATGCTTGGAAACCTCGTCGGCCAGGCCGAAAATGCCAAATCACTTATCGATGAATGGCAGAAAAGTATCTCCCAATGGAAACTCGAAGCAGAAAACCAAACCTACAAACCCAAAGTTTTTTTTCAGGAATGGGACGAACCCATCATCACAGGAATCCAATGGGTCAGCGAAGCCATAGAACTTGCTGGTGGAGAGGACTGCTTTTCCCACTTAAAAGATAGAAAACTGGCCAAAGACCGTATCATCACGGCCGAAGATGTAAAAGAGGCCAATCCAGACATTTACGTGGGTTCTTGGTGTGGGAAAGCCATGGACTGGGACTGGGTGCAAAATAAATCCGAATGGCAAAACACAACTGCCATACAAAAGAACAAAATCTTTGAAATGGACCCAAGCATCATCTTACAACCAGGCCCGGCCCTTTTCCTAGAAGGGATTCCTAAACTGAAAGAGATCTTTTCCTCCTTCTAATTCCCTACTTTGTCATGCTCTTGTAATCTATTTGTAACAAGGATATTCTAGATTTGAAACATATCAATTAGATATGGAGACATTCATGAAATTTTCATGTAACCAGACAAAAGCGAAACTCACTTTGTCTTTTGTGATCGCACTCATCACAATTTTTACTCTTGCAGGAAAACTCGAAGCTCAAACAGCACCTGCTGCCCCAACTGCTGAAGCCGCACAAACAACGGAAACTCCTACTGAAACACCTGCTCCCGTAGCAGAAGCTCCTGCAGAACCAGAACAGAAATCCGAAATCGGACTCGTGAGTTTATTTGTCACTGGTGGATGGTCTATGTGGCCACTATTACTTTCTTCGATCATTGCTTTCGGTGTGATCCTTGAAAGGATCTACTTTTTCTTCACTGCAAAACTTGTCAGAAAAGGATTCAACCAAGATTTACAAGATGCAATTGAAGCATCCGGTATGAATGGTGTGGAAGAATTTTTAAAAGCAAACGAAGGCCAACGGATTACTGATATTATCAAAAATGGTATGGAAGTTTCTCAAAACGATCCAGAAATTTTTGCTTCTGGAATTGAAAGAGAAGCTGGCGAGGCCATGAAACTTCTAGAAAAAGGACTCACTGTTCTTTCTGCTGTTTCCACCATAGCACCGCTCGTTGGATTCCTCGGAACCGTATCTGGTATGATCAACGCCTTTGATGCAATTGCCAATGCTGACCAAGTCAACGCGAAAGTAGTTGCTGGTGGTATTAAAGAAGCACTCATCACAACTGCTGCGGGTCTTATCGTTGCGATTCCTGCGATGACATTCTACCAATACTTACAAGGCCGAGTGGGATTTTTTACTTCTGAAGTAGAAGAAGCTGCGAACAAAATTTACAAAGAATATTTAAAACTCAAAGCCGGAAAAAAAGCGTAAGTAACGGAAAGTAACGAACCATGATTAAGTTAAAGAAAAAACAAGAACTAGAGGAGATATCGGCAGCATCCATGTCGGATATTGCCTTTCTACTCTTGGTATTTTTTATGGTAACTGCAGTATTTTTTGTAAAGGAAGGACTTAACATTTCTCTTCCCCGCAAACAATCTGAACCTCAGCCGTTTTTACGAAAGAATGTGTATGAAATTTTGGTCACACAAGACAGATACAAAATGCGTAACCCGGCTTTCGGAACCAAAGAATACACTAGTTTGCAAGAATTTCGTGATGACCTAAACCAAATGGAAATCCCGGATCTTAAAAACAAACTAGCACTCATTGTTACAACCGGTGATACCAAATATGCAAAGATGTTGGATGCATTATCCGCAATCCAACTACGTGGATTTGAAAAAATCTCAGTGAGAAAGAAGAAATAATATGTTACGAAGAAAGAGAGTCGCACCTTCAGTTCCCGTAAGTTCGATGGCAGACATTGCCTTCTTACTGCTCGTGTTCTTTATGGTAACCTCCGTATTGGATTCGGATCCAGACCTTCCCATCAATCTACCAGATGTTCCTGGTGGAGAGCAGTTAAACAAAAAGATCGCCAATCTTTACTTAACTGCTGATGAAAAAAGAACTGTCTATTTCAACTCAGTCAAAATGGAACTCAACGAAGCTATGAGTGAAATCCGTGCCAAACTTTCTACCACGCCGGACCTGAAAGTATTGATTCATGCGGATCAAGATTTGACTTATGAAGAATTAGATAGCGTATTTGAAACCCTACGAGAGATAGGGGCCTTAAAGGTCTCCCTCGTTACCAAGACCACCCAAGGTGGCGGGTTAAAAGGGAAGTAACGTGAACGGAACAGTTGTTACGCCAAGAAGATCCAAACGAGAAAGGATCCATCGATTTATCGATCGGTACCGAATCGAAACAGGTCTTGCTATATCCGCATTTTTACAAGCCGTCATCATTCTTTTTTGGTTCACTCCTCATTTGGAAACGGACAGTTTGGATAGTCTCGTGGAAGAAGTGGCATTCATTGACAATGTCCAAATCCAAGAACCATCCACCGATTCCAAACCAACCGATGGAGACTTTGATCTTACCGACAAAGAAAAAGAAGAGAAAAAAGAAGACCCAAGAATTGCTGGTGCTTCCGACCCGATTGTATCTGGTGCTACCTCACCTGTAGACTTATCTCCCAACGTTCGACCTGAATACACATCTGATGCCAAAGCACTCGGTGTGACAGGAACTATGACTTTAGAAGTCATCATCGGAAACACAGGAGAAGTATTACGAGTGAGATCCGTAGGAAAGCAGTTAGGTGGTGGACTCGAAGAAGAAGCCATCAAAGTTTATCGTAGAAAACGTTTTTCTCCTTCCATCTTAGAAGGAAAAGCCATCACGGTAAAAGTTCTTGTCCCCATTCGATTTACATTGAATTAGAAAGGTTCCAATCTCACTAAAAATCTTTTTTAGGGCGAATCCACCACCGGAGCGGTGGTGGACCGGGCTCTCCGCTCCAATCTGCAGGCAGGATTTCCGCTACGATCCCTTTCGCTACTCCGGTAACTCCAAAACCTTATCCTCTTCTTCCATGGGTTGTTTCGGGATTTCTATTTTTTCGATTCGAATTTCATGAACAAAATCAGGATCTTCAAAACGATCTAAAATTGTTATCCTTCTTGGGTATTGTTTTTCATTCCAAGATTCATAATACCCATACTTCAAAACACCTTTGTAAAAACTAAAAAGTTCGCGGTAGGTAAATTCCATCCATTCCAAAGCGCCACTTGTTTTTTCAAAATAACCAACATACTGGTCTGTATCAGGAGTGGCATTTGTTTGGACTGAAGTAAAATACACCACTTCAAAGTCTTGGCCTAATTTTTGGATCGGGCCCGCATATTGAATGATCGGATACTCGGTCAGTCGCCATGGTAGTGTTAGGTACAGCCGGAGAGACTCTAAATAAATACGGACTTCATCATCACCGGTAAAAACCTTTCCGGTATCAGCGGCAATTTGATAGGCATCTTTTTTGACAAGACCAAGGATAAGACCTTTTTTTTCACCGCCGAGAAATTCCACCTCCATCGCATCTTTTTCAAAATCCAAATACACGCGGAGTCGTTGTTCTGATTCTTTAATCGGTGTAAAAAAACGAACAAACTTCGAATGCCAAACATCTTTGATAACAAACTGAATATGTTTATATTCTTTCCAATTGCCAGGGGTTAGTTCTTTCACAGGAGGGGTTGTAATGACGGACAAACCTTTCTTTTTTAAATCAGGATTTAGGCCTTCTTTTTGTAAGGTGGGAGGACGTAGATCAGCAAGGGAACAGGAAATAAAATAAAAAGATATACAAATGATTAAGGCACTGGAACGAAACATTGATTCCAGAATGGATCAAAAAGAATGGTCTGTCAATTGCAAACTATCACAAACGAATGTTTACCAACAATCATCTATCAAAAGGGTAATTGGATGGGAGTGAAGTGAGTTGATGCGATGGAAAGTGTGGTTTAGAAAGAAATAAAAGTTAGAGTTTGGAAGAAGGGAGCGAAAAAAGAAAAAGGTCGGAGAACCCGACCCCTTCTTCTATAAAGTGAAACTTATGCTTTTGCAGCACCAGTTTTTTTGATAGATTCCGCAACTTCATTGATTTTTGCTTTTACGGATTCAATTTTTCCTTCAGGCATTTTTGCTTTGATTTCTTCTGCAATTTTGTTGTAGTTTTCTACGATTTTAGAACGAGTTTCGTCGTAGTTTTTTCCTGCAACACTAGAGAATTCTTTAATGTCTGTTAGGATTTTGTCAACGGATTGGCGAATCTTTACAGAGTCTTCCGTGTTATCCAAAGCACCTTTCGATACTAATTCATTATAAGTTGTTTCCAACTGAGTTTTTGCTTTTCCAAGACCTTCTTTTCCTGATTGGAAAAGTCCGATACCTGCGTTGAGAATGTCCATGATTTGTTTTTCCATAATTTAGCTCCTGGTTTTCACCTATTTGTGCAATGCACAACTCAGTTATGTGCGTTGCACAAATTTAGACAAGTACTTTTTCTAGGGGAAAACCGATTTTTTTTAGATTTCTAAAACGCTGATTGGTTCTTGTTGTTGGGCCATGATCGATTTCAAAAATTTCACATAAGCCTCTCGACCAGGATACTCTACTTGATTCACACCCGTCTTGACAGCTGCCTCTGCCACTGCAGGTGCAACATGGTAAAGAACACGTGAATCTAAGGGTTTTGGAATGATATAGTCAGCACCAAATCGGATTTCCAATTCATTGTATGCTTGGTTGACTTCTGTGGGAACAGGAAGTTTTGTGAGCTCACTCAGTGCATAAGCCGCCGCTAACTTCATTTCCATATTCACTACTTTCGCACGAACATCAAGTGCCCCACGAAAGATAAATGGAAATCCGAGTACATTATTCACTTGGTTCGGATAATCGCTGCGACCGGTTGCCATAATGAGATCAGGTCTTGCACGTTTTGCATCAGGATAAGGAATTTCTGGATCAGGATTGGAAAGAGCAAACATAATGGGTTTTTCAGCCATTGTCTTTACCATGGCTTCTGTCACCACATTGGCAACAGACACTCCAATAAAAAGATCGGTTCCAGGAAAAATATCTTCTAGAGTTTCTGCATCGGTGGTGCGAACAAAAGGTAACTTGGACTCATGTAAATTCGTTCGTTTGTGATTGATGACACCACGAGAATCCAACATATAAATGGATTCATGTTTCACACCAATATGGGTTAACATCCCTGCAATGGAAATGGCCGCAGCTCCTGCTCCATTGATCACCACTTTTAAATCGCCTGCTTTTTTTCCTGTGATCTCCAAAGAGTTGAGAAGTGCTGCAGTGGAGATGATCGCCGTTCCATGTTGGTCATCATGGAAAACAGGAATCTTCATACTTTCATCTAAAGTTTTTTCAATATGAAAACATTCTGGGGCACGGATGTCTTCCAAGTTGATACCACCAAACGTTGGTTCGAGCGCCTTTACGATCGTTATAAATTTTTCAGGATCGGTCTCACTGATTTCGATATCAAACACATCAATGCCGGCAAATTTTTTAAATAAAACAGCTTTGCCTTCCATCACTGGTTTTCCAGCGGAAGCTCCAATATTACCAAGACCTAAAATAGCAGTTCCATTCGTGATGATCCCGACTAAATTCCCTCGGTTGGTGTACTCATAAACGAGATCGGGTTGTTTTTCAATTTCAAGGCAAGGGTATGCGACGCCAGGTGAGTAGGCCAAGGAAAGGTCGTAACTGTTCTCCGTTGGTTTTGTCGGAACTACTTTGGTTTTTCCTTTCGGAAACCTAGAGTGATACTCAAGCGCGCTATTTTTCATGGTCTATTTTCCCACGATTTATGATTCAATGGAAAATCCTAGAATAAATTGGAAGAAAGCCCGTTCAAAAAGGGTTGATGGAAGTCCTATGTCCCTTTAGATAAAGTCCTTACTAAATGCCAGAGGGGGCAAATTTGGAACTGATTGGTGAATTTTTTGGAACTGCTGTTCTCATTCTTCTAGGTGATGGTGTTGTTGCGGGTGTTTTATTAGAAAAATCGAAGGCAAAGGATGGTGGTTGGATCACAATCACCACAGCTTGGGCCCTCGCCGTTTGTTTTGGCGTTCTAGTGGCAAAGGCTTTAGGAAGTCCCGGAGCCCATTTGAATCCTGCCGTAACCCTCTCTGTTTGTATTCAAACGGGTGATTTTTCCAATTTTATCCCTTACAGCCTGGCACAAATCGGAGGTGGAGCTCTCGGAGCAACTCTTGTGTATTTACACTACCTTCCCCATTGGAAAGAAACAAAAGATTCTGGAAAGATTCTAGCGGTATTCTCTACAGAACCTGCGATCAGAGACACCGTATCCAATGTGATTAGTGAGGGTTTTGGAACCTTTCTACTGGTTTTGGGAATCCATGCCATTTTCTCTCCGCTTAACGGGGGGGCCTCGGGGATTGCAGGAACTGGATTTGTGGCACTCCTTGTTTGGGCCATTGGCCTTTCCATGGGAGGAACTACAGGTTATGCGATAAACCCAGCCCGAGACTTAGGTCCAAGGATCGCGCATTGGATTTTGCCCATCCCCAACAAAGGAGATTCGAATTGGAAATATGCTTGGCTTCCCGTACTGGCTCCGTTAGTCGGTGCTGGAATTGCTGCGTCTGTGATCAGGTGGTGGATAGGGTAACTGGCGTAAGGGTATCTGTTAGATCAAGTTGGTGATTCGAAATGGGAATTCCAACTTGTCTCTTTCAGTGAATGTAAAAAGATATTGGAATTTGTTTTAATTCAGTAAATTGTGAGTTAGGCGGAATTGCGGAAAATTATAGAAATGAATAAACTAGATAAAATATTAATAGCGATAGGTACTTTTGGTGTATTTATCACATTGATCCCGATTATCACTTATATTTTCTTTTTTGGAATTGAAATTAGTAACAAGCATCAAGTATGGGCAGAATCTGGCGATTTCTTCGGAGGTATAATTAATCCAATACTAGCTTTCTTAAGTTTCATAGCATTATTGGTAACAATAAATATTCAAATAAAAGATCATAAAGCAAGTATACAAGAACTTGAAGAGACAAAAAGAATTCATGCTGAACAATCTATAATATTTTCAAATCAAAATTTTGAATTAATAAAAGATAAATATGATAAAAGATTTTTTCAATTAATTGAAATACAAAGCAGATCGGAAGAAAAACTCTTTTACAAAGGGTATCTTGGAACATCCGCCTTCCCAATTATAGAAAAAGATATTGTCAAAATCTTGCAAACATATTGGATTTCCTCTAATGAAGAGCTAATACGGAAAATTCAAATTTATTTCGATGAAAATTTTGATTTTTTTGATCCTTTTTTCCGATCCCTAATGTTTAAAATAGATTTTGTTCTCGACCTTAAACAAAACAAATTTTTTGAAAATAAAGGAATCCGATCTACTTAGAAATATTTCTCATGCTAATTACGTTATGGAATTAAAGCATAGATATAAAGAAATTACAAACAGGATATTTAAATAAACGCACCTTCATATAACAGCGTGAAAACGCTTAAATGTATGCCTCACCTCAGGACATGGGTAACACTATTAATATTCAGAAAATACCAAAGAAAGAACCAAAAGAGTCACATTCAATCGCTTGACTTTTACTGAAAATAGAGCAAATCTGAGATATGGCTACGGTTGAATTTCTAAATTCAAACTCTATTCAAAACTCCTTAAAAAAATACAAACAGGAGCTTGATTCCTTAGGCGTTGAAACTATTCACCTTTTTGGATCCGTAGCTAGAAATGAAGCCAAACAAAATAGTGATATCGATTTCCTGGTCAAATTCAAGCCTGGAATGAAAAATTTTGATAATTATATTAATCTAACATTTCTACTCGAAGATCTTTTTAATGTAAAAGTTGATCTACTTACTACTGATTCTCTTTCGGGTTCGCTTAAAAATTCTGTAGATAGTGAGTCTGTATTAATTGAAGTCTGATATTGATTATATTAAACATATCTATATTGAAATTTTGTTTATTAAAGGCGCAATAGCTGAAACTGATGAAGTTTTATTTCTAAATGATAATGTTTTAAAACGAGCATTTGTTCGAAGTATCGAAATCATCGGTGAAGCTTCTAACAAACTTTCCGATTCTTTTAAGAAAAAATATAATGAACCTGAATGGAGAAAATTCTCTGCCACTAGAAACCATTTAATTCATGGTTACTTTATCGTTGATTATGATATTGTTTGGGATCTTGTAAAAAATAAAATTCCTATTCTTGAAATTCAAATTAAAGAAATATTACAAAAAGAAATAACGCTTTTTGATTAAGATGCGCAATTACGTATAACTATGACTATCATCAAATAGTCTGCGAATTAAACACCCTTCCCGTTTTCGATTCCATTCTTTCTAATTTCCGTTCTGGATCTTTTGAAAGGCTACACAAGATGAAACTGTTTCCATTTTCCCTTCTTGTAAGTCCTTACAGCTAAATTGCAAAATTTGTTTGTGACAATCCTTATAAGCAGTTTGAATCGCTAATGGATCTGCTCCTATCAGTTTGTAAGCATTACTTTCGCGGAATCGTTTTTGGCATTGTGACTCTTCTAATCTTCCTTCGGTAAATTTTTTTAAATTCTCTGGGATGGTCTTCCATTCTTTGTCGGCACACTCTCTATACTTTCCACAAATCTCCGCTGTTAAACTTAATGACTCGTTTTGCCATTCCAAGTCAAATGTACCTTTATCTTTTTTACAATATACAGTAGAAGCCAACACAAGGATCGAAAGGAAACTAACCGTGTTTTGTCGCCAATTTGATATTGGAAGGAAACGCAAAAATTGGCTAATTATCACAATTCGTTTCAATACTAACACGATTGGGGAGATAAAAGCAATGCGCAGATTCGCCACTGCACCCAGGTTCCCGTTAAGCCCCCGCAAATTAAGCGTGTTTGTTGTATTGCGCATATTTCCCAGAAATGAGTGAGTGTTAACTGCATTACACTTAAATCCCGAAAACAAACGCGTAATATATGCACTGCGTTTATCTTCCCCAAAAATTAAATCGAGTGTATTTTTAAATTTCATAGATTCTTAACATTTTCCTTTTATTATTTCGGATTTTCTAATGTCTCTTTTTTCCGTATTAAAATTTCAATTCGTTCTTCTTTGGCTTTTTTTTCTGGTGTGTCAGATTCTTTTGCTTTTTGAAAAACCGCATAACCTTGGACAGAAACTTGTTCTTTGGGAATACCGTATTCGTTGACTAATTTTTCAGCAAGTAATGATGCTCTGTGAGAATGGTAGTCCCATGAATTTTGAAATTTCGATTTATCAATTTGTGATTCATAGGGAATTTGCACACGAACGACTATGTCAATGTCCATCCCTTTGGATAGAACTGCTAATTGTTCAAAAGCAAATTTAAGATCTGGATCTGCTTTCAAAATATCATCCGAAGCCAAATCAGAACCAGCAAAAGTCAATTTGAGTTCTTCTGTTTCCGCAAGGCCGAGCTTTAACTTCGCCTTCTCTCGAAGTGTTTTCAACGCAAAACCAATCCGTTCCCAAAGCCGAAATACTTGTGACTTCGGTTCCATAGTATCGTCTTCTAAAATTCCCGAACCACCTTCCAAAATAGCTCCCACTGAACTTACATTCAAACCAAACCCTCGTTTGATATCTTTTGCTACTGCTGTTAGGCGATTTGCGTCAACTTTGCTTATGGCATAGAGTATAATAAAAAGTCCAAGTAACAATGTGATCATGTCGGCATACGTTAATAACCAACGATCATGTGCCTCAATATGTTCTTCTTCTTTTGATACAAATCTGGACCGTCTTCTCATGTTTCCCCTTTGAGGGTTGGGAAGGCTTTATATAAAAATTCCCATTCCTTTTCCTTTACATTCGTATAGAACTCGTTAAATAAATCCTGACCAACAGGTAGGGTGGCATAGTATCCCTGTTCTACTTTTTTAAAGAGGGGGTAAACTCCGAGTAAACGAGACATCATCGCAGCGGGTTTGATAATATAAGCACTCACTGGTTTGTGCGCCAATTCATAGAATTTTTTAAGATTGAAGAGGACAATTTCTAATTGTTTTTTTCGAGTTTCTCTTTCATCCAATTCGCAAAAAAGTGCAAGGTATTCCTCTTGATCCAATTCCTTTCCCGGTTGCCATCCTTTCGAAACGAGAAGTTTTGCCATTTGAATGTCTAGTTCGTCAGTGATGGTATTGAGTTCCATCAGACGTTCTACACTTTCTCTAGTACCTTCCTTCATCATGTTTTTGACTTTATCATAGGTAGTAAAAGCCAACTCCTCCCATTCTTCCTTCCCATCTAAATTGTATACAGTTTCAAAGAAGAACTTTGCCATCTCAATTGTCTCTTTGCGATGGAAAAAATCATAATAATAAAGATGAAATCGTTCTACCTGGACACGAACAATCTCTCTTCTCGCAAGTGTGACTTCTTCCGTCAGTTGGTGTTTCATTTTCGTTTAGTTAGCTGGTGCTCCCAAAAGATAGGATGGAAAACCTTGTTGGTCGCGCTCAAAAGGAGCAATGGAAAATTGGTTGGGGATGGAAACAATCTCATGATAAAATTTATAAGTAGATCGAAATAAAATCTTTGGAGTCACCGATTCTTTCGGAGTATAAAAAAACTTGATCCCATAACGAAAGTTATTGGCCCAACCTTCCTTTGTCACTTCTAACAAAGGATATTCCGCCGGAACTTTTTTATTAGAGACAACATTATAAACAATATCTCCTTTTTTATAAACCCGAACACCTTGGGTCTCTCCTGCCAACCGAACACTTCCTGATTCCGGGAAAGACAGCGAAAGATAAGTCAAACTTACATAGTTTCCACGATTCTTAAGTTGTAATGTGACTTGGGATTCTTTACCAATTTCAAATTTCGGAGTCACTTCTAAGGATACAAAGGAAGGAACTGGTTGCATGGGAAGGTTTGCTAACATCTCCCAACCATTATACACAAACTCTTGCGAATAATTTGAATTGGTTGGAAAAATACGAAAGGATTTATCCTTGGCGCTGTATTCAAAGTCTACACGTTTGCTTCGTTTCAACTCTTCGTGTTCTTTGAGTTGGAAACCATCCCAAATTTTTTTGCCTTTACGATATCCCATAGGAACTGAGAACAAACCTAATGGTGGTTCTTCGGCAAGCACTTCAATGAATACCGAATTAAAATTATCTCCCGGCAGTTCCGCAACCAAAATCCGACGAAGACAATCCCCGGCAAAAGTAACTTTTTCTTTTCCTGGTGCCGACCCCGAAACCCAAGATTTGAGTTTGGCATCATAAAACATAGGACCTAAGTTTTGTAAAAAATATTCCAACTTCCAAAGAAAGGACCAACTCGATCCTTCTTTACGAAAGGCCGCAAGCACCTCGCTTGTACCAGATTGGAACAAAACCAGAGTTTCCATTTCGGGAGTTTCATCCAAATTGATTTGTTTTTGGCCTAAAACCCGAATCGTTTGTCCACCTTCCTTTCCGTACACTGCCTCCCGAATTTCTGCATCCGAAGGAAGTTCCTTTTGAGAACAAGACAAGGCCAAAAAAAGAAAGAAAGTCGCTGTAAATGGAGACCGAAGGGATAAATTCATAGGAATTCTTTCATTCCATCACACCAAAACGTCAATTCAACCTTTTTTGCTTTTCCTTCCTAACTCTTCCGATATACTCGTCTAAGTAGTAAGAATTGGGGACGACATTGGTTTCGACTGTTGTTGGCTTGGATTCAGTGGCACGTAGGGGTGAGGGTCCTCTTAAAAACCTTCAAAACAATAACTGCAAATAACGAATTTGCTCTAGCAGCTTAGTTTTAAGCTCTACGGTTTCCATGGCTGTTTCCTTAGGTGGCCAAGAAACCGACACCTCTCTAAGGACCTTTCGGATCTGTCGCCCGCTTCGGGCCGAATTGAACTCTAAGTAGGATAGGAATTAGTCCCCCGTTTGTAGGGTAAGTCTTTCCGAAATTTATTTGCAAACTAAACGTGTAGAAGCTGCATTTGAGGACGATAGGACCCGGGTTCGACTCCCGGCGTCTCCACGTTACGGTATAAGTTTCGGCATTCGCTTCTCGCGTTCGCCTGGCCTCCGTGGCCAGAGCTCCCGCCCGCACCCATCCAAGGGTGCTGTTCGAAACAAACGCCTTCACTGGGTTATTAGCTAAAGTTTATTAAAATTCATTTTAAAATAATCATTCTGTATTCTCATATTCATCTAACAAAAGATTTACGACGGGGTCGAACGACTGAGAGAGTCAGAAACAGTATCGACCCTTACGTAGCGTGAAGCTCTTGATACCAAGGAAAGGGTGACATTGAAAACATATAACCACTTGAAAATTATCTCTATTTTTATTATAACTATAACGACAGCTATTTGTCTAATCTCTCTATATTGTATACCTGCTTACGAAAACATAGAGGTAGTTTACCAAGCTGAAAATGGCCAAAAAATTACGGCAGTTTACCATAATCCAACAAATGATGAAGGTATATATTCAGTTACCGTAAAAATTCCCAATCACCAACCGATCACTTTAAATCAAGGTATAGCTGCCTCAGGGATTCGTTATACAGATGACAAAACTTTAGTTTGGTGGGCAAAAGGAGGCGAAGCTTTTATAATGAAACCAGACGGTAAAGGTGATTGGGATATAACTGATAAATATAAAGAAATTTTATTCAATCAGAATCATTGATAAAGTAATTTCTTCTTTTAATGGTTTTACCAAATAAAAGAAGCAATTTTAATCTTAGGCCAAACACCGAACCAAGTATGATAATAAAATACATAGATTCCAAATGATATTCCACATAAGATAAGAAAGACGGCAGTTTTACGAAAGACCAAAAGATTACCAATTTCTATGGTCATTTTCAAAACAATCTTAGTTAGCCTATCTATGATGGAGAACAAAAAGAAAAAAAGCAATAGAATCACACCCATGCCAATCAATGTTACGACGGGTTTTGCATACATACTCGTTAGACCCAATACCTGTCCGTTGATGTTTGTTACAATCAAATCAACAGCAAGTATACAAAGTAAGCGAAAATATAAACCTAAAAAACGATGAAAGAGGGTTTGTTTCGTTGAAGAAGACATGGAATAATATCTATGTATCTGAACTAAATTTGCAAGCATGATTTGTCAAAAACTGTTAGTAAATTTAAACTTTTATCATCTTCGCAAAAATAATATATGGATATTTTACCAACTTACTCGTATTCAGTTCTGGAAGAAACTTAGATGAAAAAATAGATAATATGGGTAAATATTCTTTAATCAATAATGGTAATATTCATGGCGACCCCTACCGTGCTTATTTATTATCCAATTAATCCTTTGGCAATAACTTAGAATCGCTTGGAGCGTATACGTTAATCAAAGGTGATATAAATCCAAAGACCATCAATCCGTTGTTAGCTCTCTACTATACACAGAATGCTGGAAACAATTTAAGCCCTCTTGAATTATATGCCCTGTTAACCTTAGGAATCGGAAGGGTCAATTCCTCAACTAATCATGCTAAAAGTTTTTATTTGTTTTGGGAAATTCCTTTTGGCAGCATCAATTGGAGATTAGGATTGGGTGGGCCATTTTATACACAAAACGGATACAAAATTTCCTTTTCTACAGTTGAAATGTCATTTTACACTCCAATCGAATTTTAACTGAATTTCACAGTCTCAATTATGATAAAAAAGTCGATAAAAGAATTACGATACGAATTCCTTTAGTTTTTTAACATCCTTTGCAGGAGAGGCTCCAAAAAATCTGGAATATTCTCTATTGAATTGAGATACACTTTCATAACCTACATCTAACGCCGCATCGGTGACAGAGTAACGACTGAATGTCAAAAGTTTTCTTGCTTCCAAAAGTCTTAACTGTTTTTGAAATTGAATAGGACTCAGACCAGTGATCGATTTGAATTGTCTATGAAATGTAGTAACACCCATACAAGCTTTGTTTGCTAATTGTTCGATCTCAAATGAATCTATAAAATTATGACGCACCCATTGAATTGCCTGGTGTATGTTCGATTCTTTATCACGTGTTTGAAAGAGCTGTCGGAGCCTCCATCCATCGGGACCAATCAATACATGGTATAATATTTCCCTTTCATACACAGGTGCTAGAGCCGGAATGTGTTCTGGAGTTTTGAGAAGCCGAAGCATTCGAAGGCAGGCTTCCAAAAAATCGGAGGTTGCTGGACAGGCAGAAAATTCATTAGAACCCATTTTCAGATTTTGACTGTTAGGCGGAATATCCCGAAGTAAGTCTAATAATATGTTTTGATCCAACTGAATTCCAACAGACATATAGGGACGCCCATTTGTCCCTTGTTTTACGAAACCCGTAGCCGGCATTTCCGTTGGGATCACAAAGTAAGAAGGTGCTTTAAGTTGAATCACTTGTGTGCCGATCGATATGGTTTTACTTCCTTGCAGAACAAGTCCAATCATCGGTTCGTATATAGCCGCAAGTTGGTGGGCCGGCACTTCCCCTTTGATGATGAGTACTCGTGGCAATCCTGTCTTTGTTGGCTCTGTTGTTGCCTCTCCCAAAAGTCCAATGAGCTCATTCAGTATTTCTTTCACCATTCCATCCTATCACATATGAGTCTTTTAGGCATTTATTGATTTCAAATAATCACCTTTTTTTGACAAAATTTTACCTAAAAAGGAAGTGGCGGTAGTTTTAGGCAATAGAAAGGTATGATCCGATCTTGTGAAAGTTGCCAAGATCCGCTATGGTAAGACCCAGGAAAACAAAGAATCAAAGGAGATTTTATGAAAATAGCAATCATCACTGGTGGAAGTAATGGTATCGGCAAAGCAACTGCATTGGAGCTCGGCAAACGTGGTATAGGTGTGATCCTTACTTACAATTCTTATAAAGATCGAGCAGAAGTTGTCGTGAGTGAAATTGAAAAAAACCCAGGAGTGCGTGCTGTTGCTCTGAAATTGGATCTCACAAAAAAAGAAACCTTTGCAAAGTTTGCCGAAGATGTAAAAAGTAAACTCTCTGAGATTTGGAACCGAAACAGTTTTGACTACTTAGTGAATAACGGTGGTATCGGTGGACCAATGACATTCACAGATTTAACAGATGATTACTTTGAACAAATTCTCAATACCAATTACAAAGGCCCAATATTCTTATCACAGAAACTTGTAAGTTTTATGGAAGATAACGGTGCGATTGTCAATACTTCAAGTTCATCCAGCACCAAAGCATTTGTAGGATATTCAATCTATGGATCTCTTAAAGCCGCATTATCAACATGGAGTCGTTATCTAGCAAATGAGTTAGCTCCTCGCAGAATCCGTGTTAATACGGTATCTCCCGGACCTACACATAGTAATTTTGGAGATGGAGTATTTGACAAATATCCAGAATACATCAAACCTTTGGCCGATCAAACTGCCTTTGGTCGTATCGGATTACCAGAAGACATTGGAAAAGTAATTGTGAATTTACTCTCTGATGATTTCGGATGGGTGACAGCGCAAGATATCGAAGTATCAGGTGGACATTTACTTTAATACTTTATTCGGCCTGTCAAATAGACAATTCAAAGTAAATCCCCAAAAATAAAATGCTGCTACAAAATGTATTTTCGCCCGGTTCCGAATGCCGGGTTTGACAATGATAAACTTAACATTACATAAAACACAAAAGAATCTCTTACATTCTCTATTTACAAAAAAATCTATCTAGATCCATTTAAGTATATTTTTTATCTGGGCGTTCCCAATCCCACCAGTAAGAAAGATTGATTCTAACAATGGTCAGGCTCCTCCGGGGTGCGCTAACGCTCCCGTCACCCACCATCTAACGATGGAAGGTGACCAAGCCCTACGGATCCTTAACGCAATGCCATTGGTATATAAACCAACTCTTCGGAGTTAGGATCATCATTTTTGTATTTTTCCCCCATTATTTCAAAATGGGGACGGCCGTCCAATTGATATCCCGACTTAGGCAACCAATCCTGAAAGATAGATTGATAAAACGGACCAGCAGCACTTGGCAAACCTTTGTATAAAAAACAACCATATAGACCAGCAGGAATCTCCATCTCTTCCAAACCATCAGGTAGAGTTGTTCTTCCAACAACTTCTACTCCCGCCCATTTGGTAAAATGAAGGCTTGGATCAAAATTTTGAAAGTAGCTGGATGGATACGTAGCCATCGAAATTAAATCAGAATCGATTCGATTTTGTATTAGGTTTATTTTTGGAGTAAAATTTTTCCATAACCTTTTAGTTTTGTTTTCGGATAAAGACATTTCTATTTTCATTCCAACAATCAATTTCTTTTTTACTTGAATGATTTCTGCTTCCATACGCAAATTAAAAAAATACCAACTTTGATTTCAATGTTATTATTTATAAGGTTTATTATATGTCAAAAAGCAAATTCGAACAGTCATTAGAGAATGGACCTCACAACCAATTACAAAACTTAATCGGCATTTGGAGCGGGAAAACAAAAACCTGGTTTGAAAAGGATGTTCTTGCAGATGAATCCGATGTTGGAGCAACTATCACTAGCTTGTTGGAAGGTAGATTTATATCTATCGATTATCACAGTAGTTTAGATGGGAAACCCTTCGTAGGAAAAATGATTCTTGGTTTTGACATTCCCTATCAAAAATTCACAAGTTCCTGGATTGATAGTTTCCACATGGGAACACAAATTATGTTATCCAGTGGCGATGCCACGATGAACGGTTTTTCTGTAACAGGTTCTTACGGAAACCCAGAGTATGGTGACAAACTTTGGGGGTGGCGGACTGAAATTTTATTCATTAGTGATCAAGAATTTTCTTTGACCGCGTTCAATATTTCGCCTGAAGCGGAAGAGGCTAAGGCGACGGAGACATTTTATAAACGAGTTGGATGAGGGGGAATGGGATTAGTCAGATTCAGCAGATTCTTGGATAATTATTTCTTTTGTATCATTTCGTCTTTGTTTATTGCTCATCTGTTTTGCTTCTGTACGACGTCCCCAGAATCCACCACCGTTTTTAGCACCATTATGTTCTGACTTTTTCACTTTGTTTGCCATACATCCATTGATTTTACAAAACAATTTTTAATGAAATCAAAAATACAAATAAAAGGTTCTATTTAAATCATTTACAAACGTACATTCCATTTCTAAAATAATCCGTAAATGTTAAGTGAAGATTTAATCAAAATCTCGGAATTAAAATCGCAAGTGGACGTATTCCGTCCAATTCCTAACGAGACAATGGCGAAAATCAAACAAAAATTTCGGTTGGATTGGAACTATCATTCCAATGCCATCGAAGGCAATTCACTCACTTTCGGGGAAACCAAAACATTTTTATTACATGGAAATACAGCATCCGGAAAACCATTAAAAGACCACCTTGAAATCCAAGGTCACAATGAAGCCATCTTAGAGTTGGAAGAAATTGTAAAAGGTAATGTTCAACTCACAGAACATAGAATTCGTAGTTTCCATCAATTGATCTTAAGAGAACCATACACCATAAAAGCTATAACTTTAGATGGACTGGAAACAACGAAACAAATCATTCCAGGCAAATACAAAACCCAACCCAATCATGTTTTGACTGCAACTGGGGAAAGGTTTTACTTTACAGAACCTAACCTTGTCCCGATAGAGATGGAAAATTTGCTCGATTGGTTTGAAAAAAATCAAAACAACGATGATATCCATCCATTAATATTATCTGCAACTTTCCATGATACCTTCATCCGTATTCATCCATTTGATGATGGAAATGGCAGAATGGCGCGTATCCTTATGAATTTAATTTTGATGATGAAAGGTTACCCTCCCGTAATTATCAAAACAGAAGATAAGGAAAATTACTACCGAGCACTTAGACAAGCCGATGGTGGTGATTTGAATTCATTTATCGAATACATCGGTAAACAATTAATACACTCTTTAGAATTGATGATACGAGGTGCCAAGGGAGAATCAATTGAAGATGATGATGATATCGACAAACGATTGAAATTATTACTCGGACAAATTAGTGAAGAAAAGAGAAATTCTGTAAAAGTAAAAAGAAATTCTAATCTTGTATATCTGGCCATGAAAGAAACATTCATTCCATTCATTGACTCTTTGATTAATAAATATTTATTCAAAATGAAAGACTTCTTTTTAGACATTTCATGTGAAATTTCATCTAATGTAAACAATTCTCAAACCTATACTTTTAAGAATATTGATCTCTACAAAAAAGAAATTGAAGAATTTTATAAAGAAAATAAAGATAAACATCCAACTAACATCACAATTAACATCAACTTAAAAGGATTTAAACATGACGCGAAGGGAGTCAATTTAACTCTAAAAAGTTATGTTTACTTTAATTTTCAAGAATACAATTTTACGATTAGCACAAGCCATCCAGAAATTTCTGAGTTAACCTTGTTGTATGACAATCAAGTATCTACCAAGATAATTGAAGGATTTGCGAAAAGCCTAGCCAACCACTGGACTTCAAGGCTTGAAGAATACGTAACTGGTATAATCTCAATTTAATCTCGACCTACTCTAGATTTTTCAACTTCCAAAAATTGTTTCCAAAATCTCTTCATACTCTTTGAAAATCTTTGTCTGTTTGTTTTTTAATGTATAGGGCGAAGGTCCATTTTGATCCATATGTAAAAACAAAGATGTTGCGATTTCATGATGGTGTCTAATTTCGATAACTTCATCAAAAAGATGCGCATACCATTTGTCTTTGGTTAACTTGCGAATTTCATCTTTCCGAACATTGTCAAAATGTTTTTTACTTGTAGGGTCTGTGTATGCATTGTTAAATAAAATTGGTAAAACTTCAGGCCCACTACCCTTTCTCTCTAACCAAACTTCCGGAATAAACTTATCTAAAACTTGCACAGCATTATGAATGGCCTGGGCTGCCTGATAATTCACTGGGATTAAAACAGCATCCGAAACAGAAACTCCAATTTTACTAAAGAAACTCCAGTTAGTTGGACAATCGATTAGTATATAGTCAAAATTTCCTTTTGTGCCAAACATATCTAAAAGTTTTCGGAATTTTTTAATCAAAGTTTGTGTGATCACTTTTGTTGCATGGGCGGAACTATCAAAACGTTCATCCCCTTTAATGATATGAAGATTTTTTCTAATACGAATCGTATTGATTCCGCCCTTAATTTCTTTCCCTAGCAGAATATCAAAAATACTAGTAGGAGTATCGGTCTTTTTAACATCTAATTTGAATGAATCTGTAAGATCCCGTTGCTGAGGATCTAAATCGATAAGGAGTACATTTTTTCCTTTTTCAGAAAGAACACCGGCAAAATTCCCAGTAGTTACCGTTTTACCCACTCCCCCTTTATTATTATAAATTGATACAATGAGCGGTTTTTTCTGATTCTGATAACTCGATGGTTTTTTTAGAATTTTTTTAAGAAGTAAGATTGTTTTATCTGTGCCATTTTCTAAGCTTAGAATTTCGGTGAGTGGAAAAATAACTTTGTTTTTCCTTTGGAACACCTGGACATTTTTTCCATTGATAAGAAGTCCATACGGAACATTAGACAAACCATCTGACTTCATATAGGCGAAGAGTTGAAACTTTGCATCTAGATAGGACTTTGCGTTTGGATCGGATAAATTGACTGCGTTTGATTTTGCCTCTATCGTTAGATACGGAATCTGATCCACATAACAAACAAAATCTGCTTCGCCAACTCCTTTCAAAGTCACTTTGTCTTTAAAATTCTCACCAGTATAACCAAGGTGATGGATCAAGGGAACTACAAGGCGAGTTTCGACTTCAGATTCACGTCCACCTTGACTTAAGGAACGGATGATGGAACTGAACTCACTCTCTTTTTTTCGTGCCATTGTATCTCCAAAAAGATTTTTCGTTTTTCATTGAAGTTAGTGAGCTTCAACTATGAAAATGAAAAATTAAAAACTCAAGCAAATATTGATTCTTCTTTAGTGCGTTCCCAATCTCTACTAACAGGAGTCATTCTTCGAAATCAGGGTCAGGCTCCTCCGGGGTGCGCTAAACGCTCCCGTCCCCCACCATCTAACGATGGTAGGGGACCGAGCCCTACGGATCCTTAACGCTTAGCCTAGGGGTGTAAATTTACTCCAACTCCAAATACTAATTTTGTCTACCTTCGATGATTTGTAACAGAATAACAATCGCAATGCCCATTCTTCGATCGAGTGAATTTGCACTATCAGACGAAAAATCAATATTGAATTGAGGGACAAATGGATTGAAAGTCTGTTGCAAAACTCCCACCTGATTCTTGTTTAGTGTAATGAAAAATTTCTGAGGAATTAAATTGGTTAAAAACCGGCGAAGAATTGCCTTAAACATACTATCTTCATCAATAGACCCAACCACTTGATCCTTTGTGTCGAGTATTTCCCAAGAATCTTTGAGTATAGATTTAAAACCTTTTCTACGCAATGATCCAATTGCCTCATTCGAAGTAACATCTACCACATCGTAAATCGCTGAAAAATCGATCACACTACGTGCTTTTATTTTTAAGAGTTCTTTTGTTTTTGTTTCATCTGCATAAACAGTAATATCTTCTTTTAATTTAAAGGCTTTCTGTTTTACAAAAAAGAGAAGGTTTTTTTTGTTCTCATCAAAGATACGAATTTCACCACCAAAGATTTTCAAAAAACTCTTTTTAGCAAAATATTTGTTAAATGTGTACTGTTGCATAGGCCACGATTGTAACAAAACCTTACCAAACTCAAGTCAAAAAATAATTCAAAATTGCAGACTCATACGCCAAAACTCTCAAAATATGCTTTACAAATTAAAACGAACGGTCGTACTATTACTTATGGGCAAAGGTGAGGATACAAAATCGATGATTTTGGAAAAGGCAGTCCAGGTGGCGAGTGTCCAAGGATTACAAGGACTCACCATTGGAACCTTGGCCGATGAATTGGGGATGTCCAAAAGTGGACTTTTTGCCAAATTTGCCTCCAAAGAAAACTTGCAAATCGAAGTGCTGAGAGTGGGAAGTGAACTCTTTCGAAGAAATGTTGTGTACCCAGCTCTCAAAACCAAACCAGGATTACAAAGATTAAAAACTGCGTTTCATATGTGGTTGTCGTGGGCACATACAGATAGTTTGCCTGGTGGTTGTTTGTTTTTATCTTCTAGTTCTGAATTTGATGATAGGCCAGGAGTTGTCAGGGATCATTTGAAAAAAACGCAACTCAGTTGGCAAAAAACTCTAAAACAATTTGTTCAAGATGCAAAAGACACTTTAGAGTTAGATACAAATACCAATGTTGATAAGATGGTACAGGAAATTTGGGGGCTTATCTTGGCCTTTCATTTTTACAACCGACTTTTAGAAGACAAAAATAGCGAAAAAAGAACCAAACAAAGTTTTAACGAATTAATCAAACGATTTCAAAATGAAGATTAGAAGGATTAACACAAAAAAAGGAATTAGTAATGACAACAAATAGCACGATCGTTCGTACTTTAAATAAAACCTATCCCATTCCCATGGAAGAAAAATGGGCCTTTGCCAGAAGAAAACCAATTTTTTTTGGTTATGTAGCTGCTCAATATTTTCTATCTACTCAAAAACAAAAACCATCCCGTAAAGAAATGGATGTGTTGGCACTGGCAGACCAAAAAGAATTCAAAGAAAAAGAACACCGCATCCAATACTTTCATTGGAAGGGAAAAGGAGAAACTGTTCTTCTCATTCATGGTTGGAATGGAAATACAGGAAATTTCTCAAGGATTATACCTGCACTTTTGGAAGAAGGTTACAATGTTTTGGGAATCGATTTGCCAGGGCATGGATTTTCTTCTGGCAGGTATTCCAATATTGTTCTTTCTGCGAAGATGGTGCGTAGACTCGTTAGTGATATCGGTAATCCAAATTTTATCATTACACATTCTTTTGGTGGGGCTGTAGCAACCGTAGCACAGGAATTAGGTGTTAGCGCCAGCAAATTAGTTTATATTGCCCCGCCATTACGATTGGAAATTTTAAGAAAGAGTTTTAGTGAATACTATCAATTGACTCCAGAAGAACAAGAATCAATGCGTTCGGTTCTAGAACGCAAGGTCAAACAACCTCTAAGCAGTTTGGATTTAGGAGCAGCGGGTCCTAAATTTAACAACTCACTTCTTGTCATTCATGACGAGGATGATGTAGAAATTCCATTTTCTATGGGTCTTGCCGTTTCAAGAGCATGGAAAAAATCTAAATTAGTACAAACCAAAGGACTTGGTCACAAGATGATTTTGCGAACCGAAAGTGTTAAGGAAGAAATCGTAAACTTTTTAAAAGAGGGTTAAACGAAAGGCCAGAGTTAAAAACTAACTCTGGCTCATGGAGGCCAATTTATTTGCTTCACCTTTGATCATTTCAATATGTTCTTCAAGATCTTTGGAGGCACGACTGATTTCGTTGACCTCCATTTCTAGTTGGACAATTCCTTTAGATGCTTCTTTTTGACCAAGTAACTGTTCTTTGGTGGATTCGGATATTTGTTTGGAGAGTTCTCTGATTTGTCCTAGTTCCAATAAAATAGCAGATAAAGTGTTTCTCTGTTCGATATACAATCGATTCATATCTTGGATTTCGACCAAGGTTTGGTTCAATCGATCAATTTGAGATTTTGCCAATTCCCCAGTGCTTTTAGAGGCATTTCTTGCATTGGCGATGATTTCTTTGGAACTTTTGACAACAATGGAAATTCGTTTTACGTTGTTTTTTGTAAACTCGGCAAGTTTACTCACTTCGTTTGCCACAACGGCAAATCCTTTTCCAACATCACCGGCTCTTGCCGCTTCAATGGAAGCATTTAACGCAAGTAAGTTTGTCTTTTCACCAATTTCAGCAACGATATTATTGATCTCATTGACTTGGTCAAAGGAAGATTGGATGGCTTCTAAATGGGCAGCAGTTTGGTCAGCCACTTCAGTTACAGACATACTTTCTTTTTTATTGATCTCTGCAATTTCTACCAAACGTTCACTTTGAACTAGGATTTGATCTACAGTTTCTTTTAATATCTCTGTATCTGATACCATTCCTTGTACTTTGCTGTTTTGTTCCTCAATGGAAGATCCATTGGATTCAAAAGAGCTGGAAAGTTCGGAAATGACTGCTGTGATTTCTTCTAAGGAAGCTGCTTGCGATTCTAGTTTCAGAGATGTTTGTGAGACAAAGTTACTAAAGTTAGTGATCGAACTTTCTAGTTTTACAGCGGCATTGGCAGAAATCTTATTTCTTTCTTTGGTTTGATCTAATAGTAGTTCTGCTTCGTCGGCTTTGATTTCTGCAAGAGAGCTAATTTTTGTTAGTAGTTGGACAAGTAAACTTACAATGTATCCGGCGATCATGATAAAAATAGGTTTCATCACTTCGCCTGCTAAACCAACATAACCCATTTGGCGGGACAATTCAGGATCTACAGAAAGTTTGATTCCTGAAATATTCACGGCAAAATACAACGCAACTGCTGAAGTAACGGCTCCGATAAAAGAATTTAACAAAACAAACTTACGATCACCTAAAAATCCTGAATAAATTGCATTGAAGAAAAAGATAAAATAGACCACTGCATTTGCTAAAGCGGCCTGAGCCTCTTTTAAACTAAGGGTACAATCCATGATAATAGTTCCACCAAGAACCAAGGTATCAAGCAAGATCAATGATTTGTGGAACCAAGTAGGAGGGTTTGTTTTTTTTTCTAAGATATAAGCAATTGCACAATAGAATCCCATGGTGCAAGTTCCCACCATATGGATTACAAACATCTTGGGTTGGAATTCGTCTTTTGCCCCGATCATAGCGAGAAGGAATAAAAGAACTAATCCAAATCTGATTCTGTTGATTATGATTTTCCCTTGTTTCCAAAGATCTGCAATTGTTAACACTAAATACCCTCAATTCATTACATCACCACAATGGTGATTAGGTGCAATATTTTATTGGTCTTAATTCATCTACGGATCAAAACATCAGGAAATGATCCTGGTTGATTAAATTTTTCTAAGAAATTTGGATTTTTTAAAAGAGAACACAGAGTTTGACTAGTGATTTTTAGATAGATCAGGAAGTTTAGAAAATTCCTAAAGCAGGGAGAAAGTTATGTCAGCTGGATATTCGGGAAAACCACTCGTCGAAAAACTGGGAATCAAAGAAAACATGATTCTTCACTTAATCAACCTTCCCTCCAAAGACTTTATGAAGGATTGGGGAACGTTCCCAAAGAATATTCAAATCCTAGACAAACCAAAGCCTGGATTGGATATGATTCATTTCTTTACGATATCCTCAAAAGAGTTTCAACAAAAATTACCAAAACTCATGGGACAGATCAAACCAACAGGAATGATCTGGATCTCTTGGCCAAAGAAGACCTCAAAAATTCCTTCCGATATGAATGAAAATCTGATCAGAGACTTTGCCTTAAGTTTAGGACTTGTTGATATTAAAGTTTGTGCTGTGGACGATGTTTGGTCCGGGCTGAAATTGGTCATCCGCAAGGAAAACAGGTAAAAAATCTCTCTCTTGATTTGATTAAGATCCAAATGGGACCTAACCATTAAAAATGGTATGGCCTAGGATTTATACGATTCGTCCTATATGTGGTTTGACAAATCCAATCCATGCATCATGAAATATGATTCTATTTGTTTTTACTAGGACAGGATGAAATGAAATTTAATAGCCTAAAGACTGTAATTGTCGCTTTGAGTGTGGCCGTGATTATGGTCCTTACCTTAGGAATTTCCTCATTTGCATACATCATAGGCAAAACCTACATTGTAGATGCTTATATTGGTGAAATGAAAAATGTAGCAAGGCTCTCTGGAAAACAGATTCAGAATTTTTTTGACCAACAATTTATATTGGCCGAATTGAATGCCTCTAACCCAGAATTTGCTGAACGATGTATCAAAAAAGATCGTAAGTATCTAGATCCACTCCTTGCCAATTTGAGCCAAAAATTCGGAGTCTATGAAAACGTTTTTTTATCCACAGCAGAAGAAAACCCAATCGTTTTTTCCGATGCAACGGGGAAGGCCATTGGGTTTCGTTGGGGAAATACGGGCTTCAATGAAAATATCAAAGCCGTACTCCAAGGAAAACCTCTTTTAAGTAAGGTGAATCGTTCCCCTGTCACCCAGGAACCTGTCGCAGTTTTAACCATGCCAGTATTCCAAGGCAAACAAGTGGTAGCTATTTTTGCTTTTGCGATTTCTTTAAACCACCTAACTGATGAAGTGGTGAAGGATGTTAAAATCGGAAAGGAAGGTTTTGTTGCCATCACGGATAAAGAAGGCCAGGTCATTGGGCATCCTGATAAATCATTAATTCTAAAACTGGATCTCCAAAAGCTAGACTGGGGGAAAAAATTACTCCAATTAAAGACAGATGAACATATGGAATATTTTTTTGGAAAAGAAAAGATAGCAACCGTATATGATCTAAATCAATATAATATTCGTTTGGCGACCATTGCAACAAAAAGTGAGATTCTTGCCGTTGTTCACGATATGTTGCTAAAGATAGGAATTTTTGCCATCGCCATTTTGAGTATGTCTATTTTTGCACTTTCTCGGCTGATTACACAAAGGCTAAAACCCATTTCTGGCCTTCGTGATCTTTTCAAAAAAATGTCTTCTGGAGACCTAAGCCAATCTTTAAAAATAACACACGATGATGAAATTGGTGAGCTCAGTGGAGATACTAATTCCTTTTTGGTAAGTCTTAGAAAAATTGTTTCTGAGATTCAATATATTTCACAAGAACTTGCAACCAGTGCAAGCCAACTCTCTACTAGTTCTGATAGTTTTTCTGGAGGAGCACAAGCAACAGCTGCCTCCACCGAACAGATGTCAGCCACTGTAGAAGAAATGTCTGCCAGTATGGAAAACATCACAGGTTCCATCGATATCCAACACAATAACATTTCCCAGTTTCAAATTAAGATTCAAGAGTTAGCGAATAGTGTAAAACAAGTCGCAGACGAAATCAATCATACCCTCAACCGAATGAAATCGATCTCGAGCCAAGCAAAAGAAGGAGAGCAGTCGCTTACCGGTATGAATGATATGATTAGCAATATATTGAAATCATCCGATGAGATGAAGGCAATCATTGCGATCATCAACGAAATTTCAGACCAGACTCAACTTTTGGCACTTAATGCCTCGATTGAAGCGGCACGTGCTGGGGATGCGGGAAGAGGATTTGCAGTCGTAGCAGAAGAGATTTCCAAACTCTCTATCCGAACTGCCTCTTCGATCAAATCCATTTCGGAAATGATTAACAAAAACTCAAAAGAGTTGGATGGGGGTGCAAAAAGTATCCAGTCTTCGACTTCGCTGATCCAAGAGATCATTAAAAGCATCAATGATGTATCCCGAGCCATGGATTCGCTTTATAGCATCATGGGTTCTCAAGCAGAGATCAACCAATCGGTTTTGGAAAACTCAGGGATTGTCAAAGGGGAATCGGACCAAATCAAAGTCGCGGCCGACGAACAAAGGGGAGCGGTAAGGGAGATTACCGATGTGATCACTCAAATCAATGAACATACCATCAACACGGCAGCGGGGGCGGAAGAAATGTCCTCTTCAGCAAAAAACCTTTCCATTACCGCAGACAAATTGAAGGGGATTTGCGACCAGTTCCAATTGTAGAAATACGAGCGGAAGGGATTGCAGCGGAAATCCTTTCCGAAGGAAAGATTGGAGCGTAAAGCCCGGTCCGCGTAGCGGATCCGCACCAATATTCTAAAAGAAAGAGCCTTTTCCCTTCAATTCAAACCGTGATGATTTTGTAATAAAACCCTGCTTGAATTATGACAGAGTGAGCATTTGATGAAAAAATGTATAAAAATTGGGCGATATCTGGCCTTGTAACCATATTGTAATGTAATTGTCATCGAAACCCAACAATTCTTCAATACGTTTGTAACTAGACTGAAACATTGAATCGGAACTTTCCTTCCGTTTGTAATAAATCCAAATCAGTCGTAACCAGAATCGAATGAAGACTATCTCAAAAGCCATCTTGGCCATCCTATTCTTTGTAAGGGCAATTTCTGCTGAATCAGAAGCTCCCCAGACAAAAGAGCAGGTCCAAACGGGTCAACCCCCCGCAGAAGCGAAAGAACATAAAAAAGAATCAAAAGAACCACAAGCGAAAGTATACCGGGAACTCTATGAAGATACGGAGTCCGGTCAGATATTTACAAAACCAGGTCCAAACCGAGTGAAGGTGGAATACAACCGTCCCCTCAACGGAAATACAACCACCCTTCCTGATGCCTTTACCCACAGACCAGATGATACCGCCAAAGAAAAACTGACGATCACAGGCCGTATGCAATTTCGGGGTGTATCTGGATCGGAAGACTCGCTTTTTAATAATGGGCATCGTGATTTTAATACTGTCGATTGGAACTTTCGAAGGCTTCGATTGGGGGTCCAATACGAAAACGATTGGTGGGGAACCAACATCCAACTTCGTTTAGAAAACATGCTCAACAGGCCAGACGTAGTCCAAACAACGAGCACATTAAATTATTTGGATGCCAACGGAAGGGCTGCTAGTACTACTTATGTTACCAACACCAGGCTAAAAGATAACCGTGGTTATATCCATGAAGCCTTTGCCTATGCAAAAATTCCTTATGGTGGTTTACGATTTGTGTTTGGGCAATTGCCCACTCAATTCAGTAGAGAGTATTTACAATCCTCTGCTAATTTTGTGACTTTAGAACGCAGTATGGTTGTGAATGCCATTCCGCAATTTGATAACGGGGTGATGATCCAAGCAACTCCCTTAAAAGAGATTGATCATAAATGGGAAAGATACTTACAAGTTTCCCTTATGGTGGGTAACGGAAAAGGCGGTGGTGGTGATTATGGAACCGGACGACGACAAGACCTAACTACCGCTAATCGATACGGTACAGTGAATACTTCTCCTATTTACTATGCACGGGCACAAGTGAATGTATTTGGTGGACTCAAACGAGAATCTGATGGTAAGATGGTGAACTGGCAAGAAGGAGAAGAAATTTTCCAACGGGAGCTGAAATGGTCTATCGGTGCCGGTTATGTGCAGACTCAGAATTTGATTACCCCAGCACTCTATGTTCCCGAATACACTCCTGGCACAACGAGTGGAATTCAACTACTTACAGCACAAGGATCCAATCCCGATCGTGGCAGTTTAGATTCCAATGGAAATCCTAATTTTTTAGTCCAAAATTCGGTTCCTACTTTGGGACGACCAAAGATGGGTCTGATCGGACATACTTATGATAGTACCTTTACTTACAAAGGGTTTTATTTGTCAGGCGCCTACACTACGTTTGGTGGAGCTGCTTCTAATGATTTATTTGGATATCATGGAACGATCGGTTATAACATTCCTATTTTGGATAAATACTACATCATGCCTGTTCTAAAGTATGAATACATCCAAGGTGATTTTAATCGGAATGGAAAGGTAGATCCGACGGATTCTTTACGAGTGTATTGGGCGGGTTTAAACCTTTTCGGTGACAAACACCATTTTAAAGCCCAATTATATTACCAAGTACTTGGAAATCAGTTTGATGTGAATCCAACCACAGGAAACGCAATGCCGATTGATGATAGAAGAGTTTATCTACAATTCCAGGCAAACTTTTGGACCGGAGTTGTTTCTCCTGAAGCTTACAGTTATAGACCAAACTAAGAGGAAAACATGAACTTAAAAATTAATTTAATGATACGATTCTTTATGATCCTCGTGGTTTCAATCTTTCTTGGGAATTGCCAATCCAAAGAACAGAACCGGGATGAAATTTCCTCACTTGTGATCAACAATTTGCTAAACGGTGTGGCGGATCGGAACAAATCTTTGGTGGTGATGGAAGTCGCTGACTTGGGTGGATCGTTTACAGGAACTTGTTTTGATACCTTCCAACTGAACGGGGGAAATATAGGATCCACGGCTTACTTTAACACTCCTCCTGGAGGTGCCGGTGGACTTCTCAACACCAATATCAAAAAATATGCTGTATCTACTTCGACTTGTTCCGATTTAGGATTTGCCAGTGGAACCAATTTTGGTTCTACATCACAAAGACCTAATCCAAACGATACGTTTACTTTTAAGATGTTTACTTGTGATCCGAATAACAACCCTTGTACGAGATCTGCAATCGCAGCAGCGGGTTTTTAATTGTTTCTGATTTCTTGTTTGTATTGAGTTTCCCTTCACAAAAGGATAAATTCACTATCCTTTTGTGAATTTTGTAAGGATCTTAACTTAGTTTTTGAATCGAATCTCTTTGGAAAAGAAGTTAGTGTTCAGAAATTACTTCTCTTCCGCATTCGTTTCCCTCAAAAAAGGATAGAACCTAATTTTCCTTAGAAGAAGATAACCTCCTGCGAACCATCTTTTCTTCAAAGATGTGTTCTTTATTGGATACATTTTGTTCTATAGGAATCAATGAGGATGAATTATAATAACGACTACCAAATCGTTTTGGGTCTTGTATTGGCACTGATGATCTTCGGTGTTGCATTGGAACTTAGGTTCATTGCTTTTAAAGCAGTACTACAACGTCCGATCTCTGTATTAGCTGGTCTCATTGGTCAGACTCTCTTTTTACCTTGGATCACTCTTCTGATCACCTTGGTTCTCGACTTACCTGCAGGAATTGAACTAGGCATGTTGTTAGTTGCTGCAAGTCCTGGAGGCAACTTATCCAATATCATCACTCATTTGGCCCATGGAAATACGGCTCTCTCTGTGAGTATGACCGCTGTCTCCAGTGCTTTTGCCATCATCACTTTACCGCTTAACTTTACTATTACGGCAAATTTGAATCCAATCACCCAGGCCATGATTTCAGGAACGGGAGAACTTCATATTGATAGTATAGCTATTATCAAAGGTCTTTTGATTCTTCTTTTATTTCCTTTGGCTCTCGGAATGGCGATTGGTAATTTTGCAACGAAGGTGGCCCATAAAATCACTCCTTTTTTCAAACGGATCTCTTCGATTGCCTTTCTTGTGTTTGTAGTTGTAGCCGTTGGCGGAAACTGGAAAGTATTTTTAGACAATATAGGATTTATTTTTCTAATCGTTGTCTTTCATAATTTGGTAGCTCTTGCGATTGGAAATTTAATTGCAAGAGTCTTTCGCCAAGATCCTTACAATCGCCGTGCCATTACCATTGAAGTAGGAATGCAAAACTCGGGCCTTGCTCTCGGCCTAATTCTGACACAGTTCCAATCGGAACCAAACATGGCTTTGGTGGCTGCTTTTTGGGGGATTTGGCATATTGTTTCGGGACTGTTCCTGGTTCTGTATTGGCGAAGGTTCTCACCGATTGAAGGTACATAAGTTGAAAGTTTTAATCACTGGAGGTGCCGGATACATCGGCACCTCGCTGATCCAACATATAATTAAAACGTTTCCCAATTGGAAAATTCTAACAACCGATATCAAACCACTAAAAGGATTAGATGGTGTATCCAATCTAGAATTTCAAATTTTAGACATTAGCAATCGTGACGAAGTATTAAAGGTAATTCAAAACTGGAAACCGAATTCCATTGTTCACTTAGCTTCCATCTTAAACCCACCACCTGGGATGAGTGAAGAAATCCAACATAAAATTGATGTGGAAGGCACAAAGAACGTGTTAGATGGTGCAGTTTTAGCCAATACAGAACAAATCATCATCACTAGTTCTGGTGCGGCTTATGGGTATCATAAAGACAATCGAGATTGGATTGAGGAAACAGATCCCATCCGTGGGCACTCTGCTTTTGTTTATTCTAAGCACAAAAAGGAAGTGGAAGAAATTCTTTCCAACTACCGCATAAACCACCCTGGTTTAAAACAATTAATTCTAAGACCAGGAACCATCTTAGGGGCTACAGTGAATAACCTAATTACTGATATGTTCCGAAAGCCATTTGTCCTAGGGATATTGGGGCACAAAAGCCCTTTTGTATTCATTTGGGATGAGGATGTGATTCAAATCATCACAAAAGGTATTTCAGAAATAAAAGAAGGACAATTCAATCTGGCAGGGGATGGTGCGATGACATTGAAAGAAATTAGTTCTATGATTGGAAAACCTTACATTGCGATTCCCGCATTGATTTTACAATCGGCGCTTTTTCTTTTGCGGATGTTCCGACTGACCCAATATGGTCCAGACCAAATTGATTTTTTACGTTATCGGCCTGTTTTATCCAACAAACAACTGAAAGGTGAATTTGGATACACACCGAAATTCACATCCAAAGAAACATTCATTTTATACTTAAAAGCAAAAGGGGTTCCCTACTATGAAAATTAAACTATTTCTCTTTTTAATACTCTTCACCTATTTACCGTTACTTGCCATTGAAATTGAAGTGAAAGATGCTTCAGGAAAACCTTTGGATTTGGTTATGGTCACGGTCAAAGCCGAAAAACCACAAGTGGCTCCAAGAGATGATCATGGGTATCCACCCGAAGGTTTGGTTTTTACCATCACACCAGAAGTGACGATGTTTACCAATCCCAATGGACGTGTGCAAGTTCCGTTTTCCTATGCGCCCTCTGTGATTGTTCGTTTGCGTAAAATTGGATTCAAAGACCAAAACCTTCGGACCTTTCCTTCTGGTTCGAGTCAGTCCTTTCGGATGGAGAAGGTAGTGGATATGAATGCACTTGTTAGCCAATACCCCTCCAATAGCTGGGTGGCTGCTTTAGATTTTGGGGAAGATAAGGATTTAAGAAAAACCTACCTCGAACAATGCGGGTTTTGTCACCAACAAGGAAGTTTTTTTATGCGTCGGGCTTTTACAGAAGGAGATTGGGAAGAGATCATCAATCGTATGATGGGGTATGGAGCAAGGCCTCATGGCAAAGCCAAAAAAAAGCTCCCAGGCCTTCTTTCGCATGCTTATGTAGATTTACTCAAACATCCAGAGCGTGTGAAACCAGGACGTATCTGGGGAAAAGAATTACATGGAGCAGTGATTCGGGAATGGCCGATGGGGGATAGTTTTTCTCAGATGCATGACCTTTTGTATCATAAAAAAACAGGCCTAGTCTATGTGGGTGACAATATCCAAGACAGACTTTGGGAAATAGATACTAACACAGGTAAAACGGTCGTCTATAAAGTTCCGAAACAACCAGATGACGAACTAGGAGGCCTATTACCGGGAAGGTTACGTTCTTTCCAAAAACATGAAACCTATGTGGGGTTACATTCCCTAGCAGAGTCACCAGTGGATGGACATATATTCATCACACCGTCTTTACAAAAACGAATCACTGAATTTGATCCAGTGACAAAAAAATTTACAGACCATATGTTTGCTGATGGATTGTATCCTCACACTGTTCGTATTGACGAAGAGGATCGTGTTTGGTTTACACTGGCACTTTCCAATCAAGTGGGGATGTTTGATCGTAAAAAAAATACATTCAAAAATTATACTCTTCCTGCAAGAACCACTAAAGAAAGTTTTAGTTTGTGGATCAGTGGGTTCATTGTGAAATTGATGAACTGGGGATTCCCTATGCATTTGTTGCCCGTGGATGAAAGGGTAAGTGGGATGCCACTTCCTTATGGCATTGATATCGCACCTAACGGAAATGTATGGTTTACACGATTACATGCAGATACCATTGGGGTAATCAATCCCAAAGATGATAGTTTTCAATTGATAGAGACTCCCTTCCAAGGACCAAGACGACTACGAATTGATAAAGAGAATCATATTTGGATCTCTGCCTTTCCCGAAGGTTCCATCGCTAAATACACTCCCGAAGATGGAAAATTCAAAATGTATCCACTACCCACAGCAGTGGATGGAGTCGAGACACCCTACTCTCTCAACGTAGACCGACAAAGGCATCTTGTTTGGGTGAATGGTACTTCCTCGGACAACCTCATGGCAATGGATATCAAAACCGAAGAATGGAAAGTGTATCCCATGAGTCGAAAAGTTACCTTTACTCGGGATGTAGAATTTGGACCAGATGGAAAGGCTTATTCCTGCAATGGGGCTTTTCCTAGTTGGCATATTGAAGATGGACAACCCACATTAATGGAAATCAAACAATCAAAATGAATTCAAAAGAAAACTTTAGCGAAGGCCAAATCATTAGATTTTTGGCTGCATCATTTTTAGGTTTTTTAGCTGGACACCTAACAAACTATAGTGTCATTTTGTACGCGCAAGATGTTTGGAATGCGGATGCACTTGCAGGTTTAGGATTTGGTTTGTGTTTTGGAGTTCCGCTTATCCTTGGTTGGTTTGCCGGGGCTTGGTGTGATTCTTATTCGCCCCAAAAATTGGCACAAGCTGCCCATTTATCTTTTTTAGGTTCTTTAGGTTTGTTACATTTATCTTCACGGATGGAAGGTGAGCTTTCTATTATCATCTATCTATTAGGTGCTACCTTTGCTGGTATGGGTTGGTCGGTCCTTGCCCCTGCTCGTATGTCTCTTCTTGGAAGACTTGCAGGCGAACGTCAGGTAAAGTTGGCCGTTGTATTCAATATCCTTGTGATGCTTGGATTTGGGGCCGCCCCACCAATCCTTGCCTTTTGTCGAAAGATTAATTCTTGGGAAATGGTCCACCAAACGGGAGCTACACTCTTTCTGATTGCGATGATCCTCCTTATTGGAATCCAAACAGAAGGTCTTGGAAAATCCTCATCGGCATGGGACCGAATTTTGAGAGGGGTATCTTATGCAAAAAATCATCCTCTTCTCAAACAAACCTTACTTTTTTCCATTGTGATCTATTGTTCTATGGGTCCAGTCCAAGTCATGATGCCACGGTTTGCCAAAGGAGTTTTGGAATTAGGAGAATTGGAACGTGGCTTCTTTTTAGGAGCACTTGCCTTAGCACTGTTAGTTGGTGGTGGAGTTTCTTTAAAACTGGCAAAAATAATTGGTTATGGGAAAATGATACTACTTGCTGGTTTATTTTGTGGTTTGGGATTTTTTGGAATTGGATTTAGTACGATTGTATGGGTATCCGTTTTATTTTTACTTTTTAGTGGGTTTGGTGCTGGGGCAAGCATTAGTCTCATCGTTGCCATTCTCCAATCAGAAGTGACCACAGAGTATAGAGGAAGGCTTGTGAGTTTGTATACGATCACAAGCCAAGTGGTACCGGCGGTATCTGGATTATTATCTGGACTCTTGCTTGTAAAAGTTCCTATTGCAACGGCAGTCATCACTGCAGGAGCCACAATCACTCTGATTGTGATTTTAAGCACAATCAGATTAGATACTCTTAGAAATTATGAACGTTAATTTACCACTGCTGGTACATTTGCTCTGCAAAACCAGCAAGGTTTTTTACTTCTAACTTAGTCCCATTGTCCAATACCACATAACCGTTGTAATGACCAAAGGCTTTGTTCAAATAGGCTTCGGTTTTCAATAGATCTAAAATTTCTGAGAAAGTAAAGTTTTGATACAATTGTTTCAAAAAACCAATCATTCCCATTAAATCAATGTCCGAATGCAAAAGATAAACGGGTGTAAATTCTAATTCCAATCGACCTTCGTTGCTAATAAACTTCCAAGGTTTTTTGTAATCGGTAACATCATACTTCCAAGTGACTTTATCAAGTTTATGAACTTTTCCTTTGTAAACAATTCCATTCTCTGTGGCATTGTTTGGAATTCCAAAACCATATCCCAAATTCAAACTGAGTAATTCACCTTGCACAAGACCAGCACCCGCCGCCCAAAGCCATTTGTTTTTTTCTGGCCATGTACCTCTACCCCAATCAAGCACCGCATAACTTTTGTCATTAAAATCATAAGTTACATTGTTGTATTGGATGGAACCTTTACAAAGTAAACTCGGCATTTTATATTCATAAAAAAATGTTGATTCAGAAAATGGAGTGATGACAGCAAGAGCTTCCGGTGCCTTTTCTACTAACTCAAAATTTCCTTTGATGAATTCAGAACTAGAATCACCAACGATGGAGTATTCTATGATTCTTTTTTCTTTTAGTTTTGTGATTCGAATGAACTGATCTCCTTTTTTGAATTCGATCGGATCGGTAGTATTGGTTGGAAAAAATATTTCTCCTGGTCTCACTAGTTCTGTTTTGGAAAACAGAACTTTCCCTGTGCCAAATTCTAAAAGTTCGATGCTACCCATTGCTAAGTTTCCAATGTCAGTGATGGTCACAGCCCCACCGAACTTTTCATTATAAAATGTGTAATGTTCCCAACGTTTGTATCGTTTCGGATCTGCTTTAATGAATGATTCGTTGATTTGAAAATGAGGGAATCTCGACCAACCAGAAATATTTAACTTCCCATCTGCCAATAAAAGTGGAATCGAACTTGTGATTTCCCTTTGACTAGTAGAATTGGAGCCAGGTTCGGGAATTAATGTAATGGTTTTTCCGTGTTGGTCTACAATTTGTCCGGGTTCTAATGTTGCATTAGAACAATTGAATATGCAAAAACTAAGGAAGATTATCCCTAAAACGTTTTGCAGTTGCGGTTTGATTTGAAACATAAATGTTCTCCAAAAAAATAAATCCTATACTAAGAGTCACTCAAAGTCAATAACTCTTGAGATTGAAATCTAATTTGTTCCACATACTGCTCTAGATTTCTGGAAGCATCCGAAATTTGACTCACCTCGTCTTCTAAAGCAAGGATTCCTTTATTCACTTCTGTTTGTCCCGAGATTTGTTCTTTTGTACTTAAAGATATTTGCGAGGACAAATCATTGATTTCATTCAAACGACCCAATGTATCGTAAATAATTCCCTTTTGTCTTTCAAAAAGTTCATGCATATAACTTACTTTTTCAGTCGTTATTTCTAATTTTTGAATTTGATTTGCTGTTAAATTCCCTGTTTGTGCGGACACTTCGGCTGCGTTAAAAATATATTTCCGCGAATTCCCTACAACTTCAGAAATAATCTTTGCATTAGTTGCAGTGAAATCTGCAAGTTTACTCACTTCGCTGGCAACCACTGCAAATCCCCTTCCTACATCTCCAGCACGCGCCGCTTCGATAGATGCATTTAGTGCAAGTAGGTTTGTTTTCTCTCCGATTTCGGCAACAATCTGATTGATTTCATCTACTTTATCAAACGAAGATTTTATAGACGATAAGAATTCACTGGTGCGTTTTGACACGACTGCGATTTCCGTTGTATCTTTTTTGTTTTCGTTCGCTAGTGAAATCAACTCTTGATTAATGGAACTTATTGTAGCGATTAATTGATTGAGGTCATTGGATCCTGAAAATAAATCTGTAATTTTTATATTCTGATCATCGATAATTTTTGCATTGGACTCGAAAGAAGAAAAAAGTTCTGTGTTGATTGCTGTCACTTGCTCTAGAGATGCTGCTTGAGATTCTAATCTTTCTGCCGTTTGCGAAATATAATTTCCACAACTCTGAATGGAAGATTCTAAGTTTTTTGCCGCACTTTGAACTAAAATTTTCTGTTGGATCGACTTTTGAAATAAATCCTCAGATTCTTTTGCTGTCTCAATTCCTTTATCACTGATTCGAATCAAAAGGGCAATGAGTCTAGAAAGTAAAACCCCACTTACAATTACGAATATCCCTTTAATGATTTCTGCAGAAGTTCCCACATACCCTGTCTGGATATACAAAGTAGGATCTTCTGTAGGGATTAATCCGCCATAGGAGACAGATATAAAATAAGATAAAAAAACTCCTAATCCCGCCAAACATCCATTATATAATACAAATCTAGGATTTCCCAAAAACCCAGAATAGATCAAATAAAAATACACAACCAATAAAACTGCGGTATTACTTAAAGCAGACTTTGCTTCCATAGGACCCATACTACAATCAATGGATGTATTAATTAAATGGATTCCTATATCTAGAACAATGAGTAACTTATGAAACCAATCAGGTGGGTTGCCGATCCTCAGCCAAAAAAAACATATAGTTGAATAAACCCCCATAATGATTGTTCCAGTTAAATGGATCGTAAACATTGCAGAAGGCATACTTTCTCTTGTTCCAAGCAATGCAAAAAAGAAGATAAAAAATAAAACAATCCTGATTCGATTGACTGTTACTTTTCCATTTTGCCAAAGGCCCTCAATACTCATTGTTAATTTCCGGTAAAAACTGGTTTACGATGATTGGAAAAACTATCTAGTGCCTCTTTTAAATCGGAAGAAGAAAGTAACTTAGATTGTAATTCAATTTCCAATTCCAAACTTTGTTCTAAAGGAATTTTATCACCTTGTCTAATAATTTGTTTAGTGATAGATATAGTCTTAGGTGGTAAGGACTTAAATTTATTTGCAAACTGCTTTACAGAATCATCTAACTTTTCTTGCGAAACAACTTTTGTTACTAAATTCAGTTGGAGTGCTTTTTCAGGATTGAATTTTTCACCTAACAAAACTAATTCATTGGTGGCAGCGATTCCAGCATTTCGAGTGATCCTGTTTGTTCCCATGAGCACAGTTAAACCTAATCTAACCAGAGGAATCGAGAAAACAGACTTTTCACTGGCAATTCTAAAGTCACAACATTGACCTAACATAAACCCGCCACCCATACAAAAACCTTGGAGTTTTGCTATGGTTGGTTTTGAGATATTCTCAAATGTTGTAAAACAACTCTGCATTTCTCTCATATTCGTCTTAAATTCTTCGCTGCTGATTTCAGCTGCTTTACTTAAAATATCAATGTTTACACCAGAAGAAAAATGTTTTCCAGCACCTTGCAGAATAATGGCCCAAACTTCATTATTTTCCTCTAGTTCGTTACTAATTTTTTTTAGTTCGAAAAGAGATTCCATATTCATTACATTCAAATCATTAGTTTGTAGCGTAACTGTGGCAATCCGGTCTTCAATTTCTATATTCCAAGATTTATAATTTTGCATTTAACACCCGCCTATTTACGATACATAGATTCAATTTCATTGTGATACTTTTCTTGAACTCTATTTCGTTTGACTTTTTGTGTTTGGGTTAATTCATCATGCACAACAAAGGGATTTTGTAAGATATAAACATTGGTAATCCGTTCAAAAGACTTAAACCCATTTTTATCAGATACAAATCGTTTGACTTCCTCTTTCATTAATTTTTGTAATTGTTCATTTTCATTGTAAATACAGTTGTTTAAGTCCAGTGAAATAGAATGTAAATCTAAGTAAGATTTGGTTTTATCTAAATTTAATAATAATAAAGCCGATAACGATTTTTTATCTTGTCCCACCACAACTGCTTGGTCTATATATTCGCTTTGTTTCAGACAAATTTCGATTGGTTCTGGCTCTACATTTTCACCCCCAGAGAGTACAATCGTGTCTTTCGCACGACCCGCAAACTTTAATGTACCTTGGGCTGTATAAACAAGTAAGTCACCGGAATTTAGCCAACAATCAGCCGTTAATACTGCTTTTGTTTTTTCATCTTCTAAATAATAACCTTTCATATTATGAAACCCATGATGATGAGCGACACCTTTGATTCCTGGTTTAGTAATTTCTTTTCCAAACTCGTCAATTAGTTTGATTGTGACTCCGTTAATCGGTTTCCCAACATTACCCACAGAAAAATCATTATAATGCCTAATCGTAGAAACACCAGAATTCTCTGTCATTCCATAGACTTCTAAAATAGGCATACCTATCGCATACATAAATCGATCCACTTCTGCTTGTAAAGCACCAGCACCTGCGAAGGCATATCGCAATTTACCACCTAATACCGATAATATTTTAGATAGAACCAATTTCGAAATGGGAAGTAATGGTAGATAGACCATCAATTTAATTAAATGAAAGACTTGTGATAAAAATTGAAAAATAGTTTTAGGTGAATTTAATCTTGGAATTCTATCAAAGGCAAGATCATAACAAATGGAAAAATTAACAGAATTCCATACCAGTAATTTCAAAAAATACTTTTTTAAAACATTACTTTTGTTAATCGTATCTCTAATTTTGTCGTAAAAACTTTCCCAGACACGGGGAACCGTAAATAAAATTGTTGGTTTTGCTTTTGTTAGATCCTTGCCTAGTTCGGGCACTGTTGTGAATGCAATTTTGATTCCAGAATAAAAACAAATGGTTTCAAAGATTCTTTCACCACTGTGCCAAGGAGGAAGAAATCCTAAAGTCACATCACCTTCACCAACATGAACACCTGTTTTACGGAATTCTGCCACAAGAGAATTAATTTCGAAAAGAATACTTCTATGGGTAAGCATCACACCTTTCGGTTTTCCTGTTGTTCCAGAAGTATAAATGATTGTCGCTAAATCTTCTTCCTGGATTTGTTTTCCTCTGGAATGAAATTTGTCTTGCTCAATGGAAGAACCCACTTTTTTCAAGTCTGAGAAGTTTAAAATTGGAGAACCAAGCTCAGTATTTTCACTCCTTTGATCTCCAAACAAAACAACGGTTTCTATTTTTAATTTCTTTAATTCAGGTAAAAACTTGAGTAAGGTTTTTTCATTTTCTATAAAGACAATTCTACATTCCGCATGAGTCAAAATATAACTGATATCATCCAAGGTTGCATCTGTCCCCCGAGGAACATCAACACATCCAATATTTGTAACTGCCATACTCACTTGTAACCATTGGTGTCCCACATCGGCAATGATTCCAATTCTGTCACCAGCCTTTGTGTTTAAATAGAGTAAACCTTTCGACAATCCCTCCACAGAAGAAACAAATTCGCGATAACTAATGTCATGGTATTCTTTCTTATTGTCTTTATAACTCTGAACAGGAAGATCGCCATACAAACGTCTTCCTTCTTGTACTAAGTGATACAGAGTTCTTTTTTCTAAATTGGGAACCTTCATACTTCTTCCTAAACGTTGATATTCATGTGATTTAATAAGATTTTATCTTTAATTTTTTGTGGTAAAAATCGATTTAATCCCAAAAAGAAAGTACTCATAAAATCAACTTGATTGAACAATTTTGGTTTATTAGAAACAATTACCTTCACAATTCTTTCAGCCGCTTGTTTTGGATTAGTTGCTGTTCTAATTAAGTCATTGTCTCGATTAATAAAACGAACACAACGATCATAATAAGGTGATTCCTTTTCCGGTAATTTTTGGGCTTTTGCTGCGAAGTTTGTAGATACTTGGGCAGGTTGGATCATAGCCACTTGGATTCCGAAAGGAGTTACTTCATAACGCATAGAAGAAACCATCCCCTCAATTGCAAACTTAGTCGCAGAATAGATGGACTCAAATGGAAAAGGAACTTGGCCCACGAGCGATGACATAACTATAATCTTTCCTTTTTTTGCAACACGCATAGAAGGAAGAAAGGCTTGTAATAGACGTGCACATCCCATGACATTGATATCAAAACATTGTAATGCCTTGTTCAAATCGACTTCTTCAAATGGTCCAAAAAAACCAATTCCCACATTGGAAACAACTGTATCTACGTTACCGAATTTTTTTAAAACTGTGTCTTTGAATTTAATGATTTTATCTGAGTCGGTGATACTCAATGGTTCTAAGTGGAAATTTGCGTTTAACTTTGTTAGTTCAGCGGAAAGACTATCTAGATATTTTTTTTCAATATCAAATCCGCAAATAGTATACCCTTCTGCCGCTAACATGAGGGATACTTCCCTTCCCATTCCCTGTGCAATTCCACTAATTACTATTACCTTACTCATTTTTTTCTCCTTTAGAAAAATATTTCATTTTTAAAATAGAACTTTTAAAATCCGGATATTTTAAACTATAACCAACTGATTTAAGTTTTCGATTATCCATATAATAATCGTTATATAAATATTTAATTGCTTCAAATTCTAAGTCTGGAATCTTCCCTCTAAGTTTTGCAATCGGTGCTTCCAATTTCGCCAAAACTTTAAGTATTCCGAGAGGAATATGTATTTTATTAATCTTCGAACCAAATGCTTCTGCGGCTAAATCTAAAGCTTCTTCTAAAGTTGGATGGCTATTATCAGCTAAATTAAAGATTCCTCCAAATACCGCTTCTCTTTTAGAAAAATAGATAGCTGCTGATGCTACGTCCTCCACCCTAACATTTGCTAATCTTTGTTTACCATTTCCGGGAATTCCTGCGATCTTTCCAGTTCTTGAAAATACTTTTCCCGCACCATCGTTACAACCAGGGCCGTAAACTGTACAGGGCCGAAGGATGACTGCGCTTAGTCCCTTTGGTATTTTGCTTAGTACGATTTGTTCACCATCGTATTTACTTTTTCCATAAGCATCCAAAGGAAAACAAACATCCGTTTCTTGAAACGGAGTACCTTTGTATGTTCCATAAACACTCGAAGAACTAAAGTGAATATATGCTTTCACTTTAGTTTCTAGTGCAATGTCTGTAATTTTATCAACTGCATTTACATTTATGGGTTTTAACGTTTCATACGGAGTGCTTAAATTACAAATTCCTGCTACATGAAATACACGATCCACTCCCTCAAATAAAGGGCGAAGTTCTGATTCTTTACGAATGTCAGATCGAACAAATTCAATATTCGGATTTTTTATGGATTGGATACGTTCATTCCGTAAATCCGTAACACGAATTTTTAAATTTGGATCCTTTGAAAGTTCTTTTAAAAGTTCAAAGCCAATAAAACCATTCGCACCAGTAACTAAAGTTGTACCTGTAAATTTCATATTAATAGTGATACGATGGTCGAAGAATTTCTCTAGCTACGTTATTTAACATTACCTCCGAACTACCACCACCGGCTAATAGCGATTTTACTTCTCTAACATAACGATCGTAGGGACGGTTTCTATAACAAGCATGAGAACCTGTAAGAGTAAATGCTTTATTGACTGTTTCATCCGCAACAACACCTGCAAGATACTTAGCAATAGATGTTTCTAAATTGTGATTCACATTTTGATCATGTAACCAAGCTGCTTGGTTTCTTGCAAGTTTTGCTGCTTCTAATTCAGATGTAAGTTTTGCTATGATCCACTGAATTCCTTGAAAGTCAGAAACTCTGTTTTCACCGACCTTTCTGGATTTTGTAAAGGAAACCGCATGTTCCAAACAACCTCTAGCAATTCCAAGTAATTGCGATGCAACACCCAACCGACTCAGTTTAAAGATAGCCATAAAAGTTTCGATTCCTCTTCCTTCCCTACCTAAAACTGTATCCGCAGGGATTCGACAATCTTCAAAGTGAACATCATACATCGGTGCTGATCTTAAACCAATGGGATCTTGTTTTTCATAGCGAATTCCTTTGCTATCTTTATCTACCAAAAACTCAGTTAATCCTTTATCTGTTTTAGCTAATACCATCATCAACTGAGCTTCTTTCCCCAAATTGATATGCACTTTCAATCCATTTAACACCCATTCGTTGCCATCCTTCACAGCTGTTGTTTGAATGTTTTGGAATGAAGATCCTGCATCTGGTTCAGAAATTGCTTGGGCAGCCATAATCTTTCCTTTTGCCAGTTCGGGTAACCACTTTCTTTTTTGTTCTTCAGTTCCGACTGCCAATAAACCTTGTTGGGCTTGAATCAAATTCTGAGGACCATAAACGAGTTCTTTGGCCGTTTCTTCCATGATGATTGTATATTCCATGGCTCCTTTTCCCATTCCGCCGTATTCCTCTGGTACAATCACTCCGGTCCAACCCTTATCACCTAACGCATTCAGTACGTCCCAGGAAAATTCACTATCTCGTTCCTCAATATCCCTTTGTGGATCTGCACCCGCAATTTTTGCATAAGCAGCCACTGCTTCTCGCAATCGGTTCTGTTCTTCTGAAAAATAAAAATTCATCTAAGTGATTCCTTTTGGTTGTTTTTTTGATGTTAAATAAAAATATAAAGTTGCGAGCGACGATGTGATTGGAACGAATAAAGCGTATAACAACGGCATCCACAAGATCTCATTCACTAAAATCGGTGGGAAACTAAGTAAAATCACTGCGATTGTTAATGGTCCGTTTTGAATTCCAGTTTCTAAGGAAACGGTTGTACTTTGGCGGTCGGTTAGTTTTAGGATCCGACTAAAGGTATAACCAAATACATAACCTAAAACCGTAATGAAGATCGCAGAAATGTACATCGCAAATGTAGTTTTTTTAAGTATGTCTATATTTTTCGGAACCATTACAATCAGAAGAAAAAAGATCATGAGAACACCTAAAAAACTTCCCACTTTTTCAATCTTTAACGCCAACTTTATGTTAGCTGATCTAATCTTAATTCCAATCAACACTGGAATGATCAGAATAAAAATGGAACCAATGATACTCTTATATGGTATTTGAATTTGTTCTGTATTGAATCCTGAACAATACAACCAAAACAAAAAGGGCATCATCACAATTGCAAGTATCGTAGAAGTAATGGTCATACTTATACTCAAAGCTACATCACCTTTAGCGTAATAGGTTAATAGATTTGAGGTAGTCCCTCCGGGAGTACATCCGACCAAAATCAGACCAATAGAAAATAGTGGCGAAAGTCCAAATCCTTTGGCTAACCCAAAGGCAATTAAAGGCATAAAACCAAATTGAGATACCATCCCGATAAACAATGGTTTTTTGGAATGCACAGCTTTTTTAAAGTTTTCTACAGTTAAGGTTGTACCCATGGCAACCATCAGAAAAAAAATCATGGAAGCAAATAAAATTTCTTCGACTCGTGTTAGCATAGTTTTACTTAAATTCCCTAACCAACTGAGTCGCTAGTTTCGATGCAATGGCATAAATCGTAAAACTCGGATTCACCCCTAGACTCGTGGGAAAAATAGAACCATCAATTACTGATAAATTTTTAATATGATGGTGTTTACCATTCGTATCGACTACCGATGTTTTGTTATCCGTTCCCATTGGATTACCACCTAATGGGTGAGTAGAATTCACCACTGTGTTAGGAGATTGAATTGTCATTGATTCAATCCCTTTTTTTGCATCCAACCAATTAGAAAAGGGACTTACGGCATTGTTGGCAGGGACAACGGTTTTTGCACCTGCCGCAAATTGACATTCTGCCATGGATAAATAGGATCTTCGTATCCCATCGATTATATAGTCATTGAGAGGATAATCAAGGATTGGATAACCGGCATCATTTAACGTCACAGTTCCACCTTGACTCTCTTCATTAAATCCATCTCGAATTTGAGAGACTAACACATGCAAATTGGGATAACTTTTTACGTAAGCTTCAAATTCTTCTCCAACTAGTTTACGCAAATTCATTAAAACAATGGGTTGGGCACCCACAGCTTCTATATTGTAACCAGCTCGCCCCGTTACTCCATCCTTCCATAAAAATTCATCAGAAGCAACAGATTGTGGTGCGCCAAAAAATCCATAAACAGAAGAAGTCATTTCAGCAACTGAATAATTGTGTAATTGTACAAAAGTTCTTTTACCGATCAATTGGTATGGGTCTGGAAGTTTGGATCGCAAAAGTAGAGCCGGGGAATTGATTGCACCAGCACTTGTAATGAAATGTTTTGCAAACAATCGTATTTTTGGTTTTATCTCTCCTTGGGTCACCGCAGGAGAACAAACTAAATGGTCTATGAAATTTTCTTTCCACTCATAACGGACCGCTTTGGTATTGAATAACAATGTTGTTTTTTCTTTGAGGGCCGAAGGAATGGTAGTTACCAATTGACTTTGTTTGGCATCAACGGGACAACCTAGCCCACAATAACCTAACATACGACAGTTCTTAACATTACGAGGAATGGAACTATACCGCCATCCTAAGTTTTTTGCACCTAAACTAAGTAGATTATTATTTTGATTATGAGCTTCCCATGTCTCAATAGAAAGTCTTTTGGATGCCATCGCAAACCAAGGTTCCAAATCATCGATACCAAAGTCTTGGATTCCAAAGTTTTTTTCCCAATAACGAAGCGTTTCACTCGGAGTTTTAATACAAGTTGTCCAATTAACAACAGTGGATCCTCCCACAGTCCTTCCTTGTACCACAGTGAATGCTTTGTCTTTGGTAGGACGAGTGGCACCTTCGAAGTATAACCGATTGAAAGTAGATAATTCTTTCAAATCAAAGTCTTTACTCGTTTCGTAGTTTCCTTCTTCGACAATGATGACTCGAAATCCCGCTTTGGATAAAATCTCTGCGCTGGTTCCACCGCCAGCACCGGAGCCAACAATAACAAAATCTGCTTCTAAATCCAGATCCTTCTTCAAATAAGAAACATTGATTAATTTATCCATGACGTAATCCTAATGCATGTTTTGGACCAGGATACCCCACATGTTTCCATGAGTAAGGTAATTCAAAGTATCCAATGGTAATCATTGATTGTAATAAAAAAAACAGAGACCGAAACAAAGTAATGTACGACATCTTCCATTGGTTTAAAGTATTAATGACTACATTTCGATCTGTCAGTTCCCAATGAGAACCCGATCCGAATAAATACCATCTAACAACTCTTAAGTTTAGAAATCGAATGGCTTCTAGTATTTCATCTTGGGTATGAATCGGCAGAGTATATAAATAAGAATCAATTCCAAGGACCACCTCATTGATAACCTTTTCCTTTTCTAAGGGTTCTTTAGGAAGAAACTGGAAAAGAAGAGTCTCACTCAAATGAGAGAAAATTTCCTGGGCTCCAGGATCTAAAAATTTGCAAGAAATACCCCTTCCGGTAATCACTGAGGGGTCAGATGATTTGCAATTCCAAGTGGAAAGAAACAGAAAAACGGCGCCAAAAGCCGAAGTTTTGACAACAGTTCGCCTAGAAATTATATTTTTTCTCGAATTTGCCATCATAAATCCGTATTTTCCTCTCGAAATAATGAATGAATATTCATTCCTTTTTTTTTACTTTACAAGTACTTTTTTAAAAAAAGAATGAAACGAAAGAGATTTTGGGATTGAATGATCCCAATTGAAAAAGGAACAATTCATCCAATTTGTTTGGATGGTAGTGAGTACCATTGATCGAAAAGTCGTTAAAACTAAATAAAAGCGAAGAAATCCTTACTGCTGCATTAGAATTATTTACTGCAAAAGGGTTTGATGGAACAGCCGTTCCACTCATTGCAGAAAGAGCCAACGTAGCAGCTGGAACAATCTACCGATATTTTGCGAGTAAGGAAGAATTAGTGAATAGTCTCTTCCAACGCTGGCAAGAAAACTTATATGATAAAATCAAAATTGATTTTCCAATGAATGGAAATCCAAAAGAGCAGTTTCATTTTATCTGGCATTCTATGGCTGAATTCCAAAGAGAAAATCCGCTTGCATTTGATTTTTTAGAGATGCAATACAACCTTCCCCATTTAGATAAAAAAAGTTTAGAAAAACGAGCACTACTGTTAAAATTTCTAACTCGATTTGCACATAACAACCGAACTATATTTAGAAATTTACCGCCAGATGCATTGATCGCTATTGTCTGGGGAGCTTTTGTTGGATTGGTAAAAGGTTCTAGAAACGGAAAAATTAAATTAGATTCGACTTTTTTAAAAGAATCTGAAGAACTGATGTGGACTGCGATTCATTTACCTACTAAATAGATTTTAATCTAAAGATAAATCCACAAAAAAAGAATAACCTAGTTCGTTCACCCGTGAGAAAACAATTACATTCTTTTTTAATTCTTTATCCCAATATGGATCGCTGACCTGCCAATTCTCAGAATCTCGAAAAACTTGTTTCACATGTTTATAAAAAAACGGCATATAAGACCAGTTTTTCTGAATTAATTGCAGGTTTTCCGTAAAACCCATCTCACTAGTCCTTTCATAATATGGTGAAACTTGAGTACCCGACCAATCGGTTACATAAACTCTTTTAATATGAGAATCTAATTTAAAAAATGAATGTGGATCGATAATAACTCGATTATCTAGTTTGATTGTTTTTAAATTGATTGTACTAAGTTTGGATTTTATCTGTTTTTCAAATTCAATCTCTGTAGCGACTTCTTTTCGTTTCCTTTGGTGATACAACTGTAAATGCGGAACCACAGTATCACAAATACTTTGTTTATCTTGATTTAATTCAGAAGGTCTACCTAAAAAATACCCTTGCAAAAGACTTGCCCCAGAACCAATGGCACGATACAACTCTTCTTCCGTTTCAATCCCTTCAAACAATAATTGAGACCCAATGCTCAGTGAAATTTGTTTTAAATATTCTAAGATGGATTGGTATTCTCTTTTTTCGATGGATTTTTTTAATAAATTCAAATCAATTTTAATGATATCAGGTTTAATGGCACCTAATCGTTCTAAGTTGGAAGATTCTGATCCAACATCATCCAACGCAATTCCAAATCCTTGTTCTCGCAAAAGTTCCACACCTGCAGCCAAAACATCAGTTCCGTAACTTCCAGATTTTTCAGTGATCTCAATTACAATTCGATTTAAAGAAATCCCAAAACTCTTTACCAAATCAGAAATTGGTAATGAATTAGAACGACTTTCTTCATATTCCAAGATGACTTGGTCTGGAGACATGTTTACAAACAAAAGATCATTGGTTGTTTGTATTTTTGCCAGTGCAAGTCCAAGTAACTGTCTGTCGATTATGCTCATTCGAAGTGCAGATACATGTGGATCGGCAAACTCCGGAATCGAAACTAAGTTCCCGGATTCATCTCGTTTGCGACCCAGAGATTCGTATGCAACCACCGTCTGTTCCTCTACAGAAAAGATGGGCTGAAATAAAGGGACATAATGATTCACTTGCATAGATTCCATTTGAGATCCCAAATTCGTGTCGACTTCCTTGAAAGACAGTGTCTGTTTTAACGGAATAAAATTCAATAAATTAAACAATTTCCCCTCAGAACTAAATTATGTACTTAGTTTGGGAATCAAATGGACAATTCTTGACCCTATTTCCGCTTTTTCTTAGACTCCTAGGATGCGCAAGGCCCTTTTCGTCATAGGAATTCTTTCTACCGCTCTTTGGTCCAATCCAACACTGCATACCCAATTTCCCACAATCGATCGAGAAGGAGACAACCTTGCCGATCCAAACCTAGCATGGCAAATCCAACAAAGGATCACTCCTGAAATTGATGGGCAAAATATTTTTAGCATTCTGCATCACAGTGATGGGAAGTCAGCCATCATTGGAACAACAGATTTTTCTATCTATCGTATCAGTTTATTGGATGGCAGTTTGATTTGGAAGGTAGAAACAAAAATGAAGTACCAAAGAGAGTGGGATGGCATCAAAATTTATGATGTATCCCCTGACGGGATTTCTTTCTTAAGTTTTGGTCAAACTGATAATGATTTGCAGTCATCAGAACGTTTTTTAGTCATCCGATCTTCAAATAACGGAAGTATAACGAAGAAATTTTCTTCAGAGTTTTCACTTTTTTATTCGGTTACTGCTGATATAGATTATCGTTATCCAGGAGATGAAAGCAAAAAAAACAGAGAGGAAGCAGGACTTTCTCCGAACTGGATTATGACAATCGACAATGCAAAGTATATTGATGGCGGAAAACGAATTCTTGTTTCCTATAAACACAATATGGACGGTCCTAACTTTTATGATCGAAGATTAGTGATATATGATTCGACCTCAGGAAAGAAAATAAACGAATTTCAATTAACAGCCGATCCAGATTCTGCGGATTGGACCCAACCGGCTGGATTCGAAACTGCGCACCATCAATTCCCATACCAGTATGTCAATAAACGTAATACAATTATATACGGCAATGCCCATGGCAGAATTCATGAAATCAACGAATCGATTATGGTTCAAAATAGTAACATTCCGCTCGTGGAAGAAAAGAAGGCAGGTTCCATTCTTTATATTCCACGGAGTACTTCACCTGATTTAGAAATCAAAGATAGGCAAACCATTCGTTCCGTAACAATCTCTCCTGATGGCAAGATGTTATACTGTTCAGCAGGAATCGAAGGTGGTTATATCCAGGTTTATGGATACAATTTAGAAACAAAAAAAGAAATGTTCCGATCTACTTTTTTTGATGCGGGGGAGCTCATCGCACCATCGAACGACATACTTGTTATCGGTGGATTATTTTCTTCAGGAAAATTCAACATCGTCGATACAAAAAAAGGAATTTTACTTTTTGCATCCAATGAAGACGACAATTACATTCATCCTCATATTTTTTCTGTAAACCCAAAACTAAGAGAAGTTTTGGCTCTTTCTTCGACACGCGAACTTCTTATCCTTCGTCCCCAAGGAGCGGAAACTCCATGGTAAAAGATTCAAATTCTAAATACTTTATTCGTTTTTTATATTACACCACTCTCGTTTCCTTTCTAACGTTTCCTCTATTAGGAACAGAATTGGATTTATCACAAATGAGAGATCCTAAAACGATCAAAGAAAATGTTAACAAAGGTTATGATGTTAATGCAAAACGTTCTGTAGATGGATATACTTTACTTCATTATGCAGCAGAGTTAGGGAATGTCGATCTTACCAAATTTTTGTTATCGAAAGGAGCCAATGCTAACGAAGCCATGATTCGTGGGAACACTCCCCTTTCGACAGCCATTGGATTTGATAAAACAGAAATTATTAAAATTCTTTTAGAAGCAGGAGTGGACCCAAATTACCAATTAGGAGAATCCGATTACAAACGATCGCACTTTCATTATTATATGATCAAAACGAGAAAGTTTGATCCAACAATATTCAACTTATTTATTTCGAAAGGAGCCAATTTAGAAACCACAGATTCTTTTAACGAAACACCTCTTTTATCCACTGCTTCTATCGACTTTAAATACATCCACCATTCTGAAAATTTAATGAATGTTGGAGCCAATATCAATGCGCAGTCAAAATTTGGAAAAACACCTTTGATGGTTGCCGTCTTTGTTCGCCACTTTGCACTCGTTGAAGAATTCATCAAACGAGGAGCAAATATTGAATTAGAAGACTCCGATGGAAACACTGTACTTCTTGCTATGATCAATATGGGAAATGATACAACAGACAAACCAAAACTATTTCAAATTCTTTTACAAGCAGGGGCCAATCCAAACCACCAAAACAAAGAAGGGGGTACGGCTCTACATTTGAGTGTTATTGGTCATTCCTTTGAAATTCTAGAACTGCTCACCAAACAAAATGTAGATCCAAGTATACGAAATCAAAAAGGTGTAACAGCCCTCGGCCAAGCCATCATCAACGAAAATTGGCGAGCGACAAAAATCCTTCTCACGATTGAAAAGAATATCAATGGATTAGACAAATATGGATCAACTATGTTGCATAGTGCGATACTGAACGAAAAATTTGAACTCATCAAACTTTTGTTGGAAGCAGGGGCCGATCCGCAAACAAAGGACCAATGGGGAAAATCGGCAATTGAATTTGCAGAAAGACAAAACAATCCCAAGGTTCTGGGACTACTAAAACACGAATGAAACAAAAGACCAATACCCGTTTTTTACCGAAAGGCCTTACTATTTTACATGAAGACAGAGATATCCTTATCGTAGACAAACCCGCTGGACTACTCACAATCGCCACCGAATCAGAAAAATCAAAAACTGCTTACGCAGCACTAATGGATTATGTAAAAAAGGGAAGCGAAAGATCCAAAAATAGAATCTTTATCGTCCACAGGTTAGACAGAGAGACTTCTGGAATTTTGGTTTTTGCAAAAACAGAAACAGCCAAACAAACTCTCCAAGAAGCCTGGGAGAAAACAAAAAAAATCTATTTGGCAGTCAGTCATGGAGTTTGGAAAGAAAAGACCGGCCTAATTCAATCCTATCTGGTAGAATCCAAAGCTCACCGTGTTTATTCCACCGACGAACCCGAGTTAGGAAAACTCTCAAAAACCAAATTCAAAGTATTAAAAGAAACAAACTTATATTCTTTATTAGAAATTGAACTCTTAACCGGCCGCAAAAATCAAATTCGTGTCCACTTGTCTGACAAAAAACATCCCATTGTAGGTGATACAAAATATGGAAACGATACGAGATCTTATCCTCGTATGGCATTACATTCTTTTTCCATCCAATTGACTCATCCGTTTAATAAAGAATTACTTACTTTTGAAACAAAAATCCCAAGTTTTATTACAGGGCTTGTTGGTGGTTATGAAAGGAACTTAAATGAAACATAAAGGATTTATCTTCGATATGGATGGAGTTGTTGTCGATAATCACTCATATCATTTCAAAGCATGGATGGAATTTTCTAAAAAGTATCATTTCCCATTAAATTCAGAAATCTACAGAGATACTTTCAATGGCAAAACTAATGCTGACCTTTTTCGAATGATTTTTGGAAATATCTCCGAGAAAGAAATCAAAGACTATGGAGATGAAAAAGAGAGTTGGTACCAAACATTATATAAAAACGAAATGAGACCCCATACAGGTCTTAAGGATTATTTACAATTTCTAAAAGACCATCATCTAAAGATTGCTCTTGGAACCTCTGCCCCCACAATGAATGTAAATTTCACTTTAGATACTTTATCTCTAAGACATTTTTTTGATGTGATTGTAGATGGGCCGATGGTGACTCAAGGCAAACCCCATCCCGAAGTGTATGAACGTTGTGCAAAAGAATTAGGATTAGATCCGAAAGATTGTGTGGTGTTTGAAGATTCTCTTGCCGGTTTACAATCAGGAAAATCCGCAGGATGTTCCATCATTGGTGTAGCCACATCTCATACAGAATCAGAACTAAGAAATCATGTAAGCCAAATCATCCATAACTTCACAGACCCCACTATCTTTCATTTATAGAGGATTGCTATTCTTGAAAGTCGGTGAGTAAATTTCCTTGTTTGTTTGATAAATCAATGCGAATGACTGCGGTTCTACCATCGTCTGTGTAAGACAAGTCATCAAAGGACAACTTACGAGCCATAAAAATCCCACGACCATGTGTTTTGAAGGCATTTTTTGTCATAGCCTCTACAGACAAATATCTTTGCCAATCAAAACCTTTACCTTGGTCACTCACTCGGATTTCAATAGAGTGTTCATTTTTTTCAAAAGTAATTTTTACAAATTTATCTTTAAACTCAGGAGTTTCTAACCTTCTAAAAATTTCTTCCATAAGTTTGTCATTATCATGGAGTTCTGATTTTTCCTGATACGAAATACCCAAATTCCCATGTTCTATCGCATTGTTTAGAATTTCCATAATTCCAGTTAACACACGTTCGGGATCAGGACAAGCATTGGCAAGTAGTGGTGCCAACTCATGAGACTCTCGAATGGAACGAATACGAAACTCCCCCGTAATCATATGCCTAAGCGCGCCCATACCTTTATGAAGGTCTTCTTTTGCACGTTGGAGTTTAATGAAATGTTCTACAGCAGTTTGAACGATGCGAACTAACAAAGTTCTAGAATATGGTTTAGTCAGATAATAGAAGGCACCCGCATCTAATCCTTCTGTCATATCTGTGACCGAACTCATTGCTGTTTGAAAAATAACAGGTATGTCTTTGTACTTTTCAGAACGTTTAATTTTTTTTAAAAGTTCAATGCCATCCATCTTTGGCATGAGTCGATCCAATATAATTGCATGAAACATCATAGCACCAGAGCTGAGGATTTGAAATGCTTCTTCCCCGTCTTTTGCTTTCACTACGGTAAATCCTTTGTCAGAAAGAGACTCATCAATGATCATCAAATTGATCATCTCATCGTCCACTGCTAAGAGGTTAATCATCGAAGTCCTTCACGAGAACAAGGAATTAACATAGTAAAAATTGCTCCCTTTTTTTCATGGTTCTCTGCATATAACAACCCATGGTGGTCATTGACAATTTCTCTGGAAATGGACAAACCGAGTCCTGTTCCCTTGGTCCCTGCTTTCACTTGTTTGGATTGGATGAATTTTTCAAAAATTTTATCCAAATCTTCTGGAGGAATCCCTGGCCCAAAGTCACGAATTTGTATACCGATACCACTGACATATGACTGAGTTTTTCTCGGAATAAATTCTCTTCGGACCATACTAATTTCAATATTAGTGTCATTTGGAATGAATTTTAATGCATTTGATAAAATATTTCGTATCACTTGTTGGATTCTTTCATAGTCGAACTCTGCTTCCCAACGTTCTTCTCTATCTAATAGAACAACTGTGATGCCTCTTTTTTCCAAAATTGCGCGCATTTCATTAATCACAAATTTTGTGGTTTCTTTCAGGCAATTTTTCTCAAATAAATATCGCATCTTACCAGACTCTAGTTTGGCTATATCTAACAAATTTTCCAACAAACCTAACAAACGTTTTCCTGACGAATCAATGATTTGAAAGTATTCTTTAATTTTTTCAGGAGGGACAGAGGCGGATTTTTCTTCGCCTAGTTCCGCATAACTCAAAATCGCATGGATTGGTGTTTTTAATTCGTGTGAGATATTCGCAAGAAAAAGAGACTTCATATAAGAAGCTTCTTCCGCAATATTTTTGGACATCTTTAAGTCCATAGTTTGACTTTCTACCAAATCTTCTAAATGATTTCTGTATTGATAGAGTTCCTCTTCTTGTTGTTTCCTGAGACTAATATCCCGCAAAATCCCAGTAAACATCTTACCTGTTTTGGTCTTAAATTCTCCTACAGACAATTCACAGGGAAAAACTTCACCTGACTTTCGTTCTGCGACTAGCTCCCTTCCCACACCAATGATATGTTGGAGACCAGTATCTTTATATCTTTTCAAAAAAACATCATGTTTCCCTTTATACCCATCCGGAATGATAATAGTAACATTTTTACCAATGACTTCATCTTGGTCATAACCAAAAGTTTTCTCTGCAGTTTTATTAAAAAATTGTATGATACCTTCATCGTTGATAATGATAATGGAGTCTGCGGCATTCTGTGCCATAGAAAGGAATCTAGATTCGCTTTCTATGAAAGCATTTTCTAAACGTTTCCTTTCTGTGATGTCCCGATGATTGGACATGATATATCCTTCATAGAGAACCACAAAACGTACTTCCACATGACGAATGTTTGGTTCAACACCATACGAATACTCTTTCCAAAAAACTTGGCTTTTTTTCTCAGATAAGTAGGCAAGTGCTTCGCTTGTTATATCACGAAGGTAAAAAGGTAGACCTACATCAATATGTTTGCCTAGAAGGGTTTCTGGTTTGTCCCCAATATTGACAAACCGGGAAGTTTTATAATCAACGATGATTCCATCGCGATTGATTTTAAGCCAAAAATCGGGATTGGACCTAAGTAGGTTTTCCAGTTCCCTTAATACAGCTTCCGCAGGAAAGTCGGAAGGATTCTGCCAAATCCGGGAAAATGAAGAATTAGGTGCCATTCTGTAAAGTCCTGATGATAAATCTCTGAAAGATCGTTATTTTCGGAAAGAAATTGTAAGAAAAGAGTGCGAAAAAAGAATCAACGTAAGGATTCTTCTCTTGTTCTACAATCACCTCATCAAACCAATCCTGTTTCACTTAGATCCAGAATCGGCACACCATCTTGTGTCAGGTTTCCTTTCGCTTTCACAAAAGATTCCATTTTTCCATAAAACTCTTTCCTCTCTTTTTGAATACAAATCGGATAGTTTAAAACAAACAATTCAAGGAATTCAGTTTCCCAATCCTTTAGGACTTGCCGCAGGTTTTGATAAAACAACGGAACTCTTTCCCACAATGATCCATATGGGATTTGGATTTATCGAAGTAGGAACGATCACTGCCAAAGAACAACCAGGCAATGACAAACCTCGTCTCTTTCGTTATCCAACACATAAGGCACTCATCAACCGAATGGGTTTTAACAACCCCGGTGCTGATATTGCTGAATCTAATCTAAAGAACCAACAAAAGTCTGGAGTTCGTGGGATCAACGCAGGAAAATCCAAAGTCACTGAATTAGAAAATGCAGTCAGTGACTATGTATACACGTTAAAGAAATTAGTTCCTTATGGAGACTATGCTGTGATTAATATCAGCTCTCCGAACACTCCAGGTCTTCGTTCTCTTCAAACCAAAAAAAGTCTGATGGAACTGATCGAAGGGATCCAATCTGCTTTCGATAAAAAGTTTCCCATTCCTTTGTATTTAAAATTTGCTCCTGATCTGTCTGAAGAAGAATTAATTGAAAACCTGAATGTTTGTTTGGATTACAAAATCAATGGTGTCATTCTCACAAACACTACATTGAACAAAGATGTACTCGGTGAAAAAAACCCGCCAGAAGGAGGACTCTCTGGTGGACCTCTCTTCGAAAGATCTCTCCACTTTGTGTCACTCGCTTACAAAACTCTCAAAGGAAAAATCCCAATTATCGGTGTAGGCGGAATTGACTCTGGAGAAAAAGCACTGCGAATGATCGAAGCCGGTGCCAACCTAGTTCAAATTTATACAGCTTATATTTATGAAGGCCCATTCTTGCCTTACCAAATCTGTTCCTATCTCGACAAAACATTGAAACAAAAGAAACTATCAAATATATCCGAACTTGTAGGAACCGGAAACACATTATGACAACAACCAAACCCGGTGGAAAAATCTGTACACACTTCGGAACTTGCGGCGGATGTAACTATTTAGATATTGATTACACCAAAGAACTTCGAAAAAAAGAACAAAACATCAAAGAACTATTTAAAACCTTTCGCCATTTAGAATTTCGCACCATAGTCCCCAGTCCCTCTCCTGAATTTTATCGTCACAAAATCCAACTTCCTTTTGGAAGAAGAATCATAGGAAACAAAACCCTTCTTACTTTAGGTCTATTCAATAAAGAATCCACATTTGTCCTAGACCAAACCGAATGCGATATCCAAGATCCGGGTCTTACAGAAATTGCTCTGGCCGTCAAACAATGGGCTAGGCGAGAAGGACTCCTTCCTTATAATGAAAAATCCAAACGGGGGATGATGAAATACCTTGTGGCAAGGAAATCTTTTTCTACAGGGGAAATCATTCTGGGGATTGTCACTGCCAAAGAAGACCTACCTCATCCCAAAGATGCTTCCAAAAGACTCCACACAGCCATCCAGAACCGAATTGGAAAAACAGGAAAACTAGGTAAAATTGTTGGTATCATTCATAATATCAATACACGACATACTACCATGGCTCTCGGTCGCGAAGAACATCTGTTATGGGGTAGACCTTATATCCACGAACATTTTGGAAAACATAAATTCCGTGTGGGCCTTTCAACTTTTTTACAAGTAAACCCCATACAAACTCCGAGTTTGTACAATTTAGTATTAGATGAAATCGAACCGGAAAGTCGAGTGATCGATGCCTATTCTGGAATTGGAACCATTTCCTTCTGGATTTCTGCAAACTGTAAGGAAGTGATGGGAATCGAAGAAAATCCTGCTTCTCATAGAACTGCCCTCGAATCAATCAAATACAATCACGTACACAATGTACGATTTCGCAAAGGTAGAGTGGCCGAAGTATTACCATCTCTCTATGGAAAAAACTACGACACATTGGTTCTCGATCCCCCAAGGGTTGGCCTCGGTGCCGAAGTGGCAGAAACCATTTTAGGAATGGGATTTAAAAAAATTGTCTATGTATCTTGTGATCCCATGAGTTTACGCGAAGATACAAATTTACTCGCCAGACAATATTTTTTAAATTCAGTCCAACCGGTCGATATGTTCCCAAGAACTGATCATGTAGAAACAGTAGCTGTATTTAGAAATAAGAATCTCACATAACATCCATTATAAACTCAGAGGCTTTTTTACTAAAAGCCATAATGGTAAAACTTGGATCCACACTGACCCCTGTAGGAAATACAGAAGAGTCTGCGACAAACAAATTTTGAAACCCGTGAACTTGGTGGCGAGAATTCACCACGGATTTATCCGGTGATTTTCCCATCCGACAACCACCAGCAGGATGAGGAGCTGCCATCGGAAATTCTGCAGGCCGCCAAGCAAGTGCATCAATTTCTTCTTTCTTCGGCATTTTAGAATATTTCCGAAGTTTCATCCCAGCAAGGAACACTTCCTTAGCACCGGCCTCAAAATTGAGTTTCATTTGTTTATAGGTAAGATCACTAAAGATCTGTTTGGTGATTTTTCCAAATGGATAATGAATTTTTCTTTTTCCAAAGAGATCCACTTCAATGGAACCAAGTTCCCCATCCACATCATCAATCCAACCAATGGTTCCGCCTAAGTGTTCCATTTGTTTCATATAATGAAAATGCTCTTTTCCAAAACTAGGAATGAGGGCCGCAAGTGTTGCCGGTTGCAATTGATTTGGCATCAGCATATACCCACCTTCCCTATAGTTCCCATTTTGGTAACGTGCCAAACGAAATCCTTCGACTCCATAGGCAGCCGGAATATTACGCCACTGGACGATGGGCTCTTCATATAACGCATGTACCATGGGAGAAGGATTGATCGCAAGGAATTCTCCGAGAGCAGGTAATCTTTTTTTGAGACCATTCCGAAGTAAAAAAGTAGAACTTCCAAATCCACCGGCAGATACACAGACAGCTTTGGCTTGAAAGGACACCTTTGTGGCCGTTGGCCTTAAAGTCCGCCTGTCGATCACCACGGCTTCGAGACCTGTAACTTTCTGACCAACATAGATTAATTTTTCGGCCCGAAGGTCTGTATAAACATCCGTTCCTAATTGTACGGCTCTTGGGATATGAGTCACAAGTTGCGACTGTTTGGCGCCGAATAGACAACCTTGCATACAATGACCGGACTTTTGGCAGTTCTTTCTTGCTTGCGGGACGGCATGACCTTCCCAACCTAATCGTTGTGAGGCACCACGAAACAAACGATTCATTGGATTAAAATATTCTTCCCCGGCAGGGGTGACATGGAGATCCGATTCTAATTCCGACCAAAAGGATTTTAAATCTTCCGGTAAGTGGTGTTCGATCCCGTATTTTCGGTTCCATAACAATAATCGATCTTCTGGTGTGCGGTAACTGTCTGCCCAGTAGTGGACCGAAGCCCCTCCCAAATTATTTCCATAGACAAGATTGATCCCACCATCCTCGGTTGTATGGAAGTTTCTCTCGGCAGAAACCTTTCCCCCCATATTCAGTTCGTTGTTGTCAAAAGTTCCTGTATGGTAGTTTCCCCCTTGTTCGATGAGAGCCACTTTCAGTCCCTTTTTAGAAAGTTCGTAAGCCATGGTAGACCCACCACATCCAGAACCAATCACCACAACATCGGCGATGATGGTTTCCTTTGGATGGTAGGATTGATAATCACGATAAAGTCCTGACTTCATATTATACCCCTTTGCCTTTCACTAAATTTTGGTAGTGGATTCTTGCTTCACTCCACTTCTCAGGTGGATTGGCAAAGGGACCAGGATAGGAAATGGAATTCCATGTGGATTTGTGTCCATAGTAAACAAGACAAACTAGTAGTTTTAAATTACCGACAACGGCTCGCAGAATATCGGAATCTGTTTCTGCTAATTCCAATAGTAGTTCTTCGCGTTTTTCCAAACTTAGATTTGAAAAAAAAGCAAACTGTCCGTAAAGAAGAGGAAGGTATTCCATAACCATCACAGCGGAATGGAAATCTTCCTGAATTTCTTCCGAAACAAAGTACAATTCCTCATCTAATCTTCGCATAACATTTGCTTCTTCTAAGCTCGGCATTCCTGGTTCTGTAATCGGTAGGACCACTTCGGCAAAAGCAGTGACTGTTTTTGTTTCCGAATCACTAAAATAGAAATATCGGATTTTGGATTTAATTCCCGCACAGAATAGCAGAAGTGCGAGAAAGGATTTTCTAGAGAAAGAGTACATACAATCTTCCTTGGTTTTTTTCTTCTTTTACAACATTCAAAACTGGTTTTCCCCCAAGAGATAAAAAGGCATCGCCGCCTGCTTTCATATCCCAAATCTCTCCCCGAAAAAACACATTGATTCCCGCCTTTACTTTAGGATCTTTCAGGCGACCCAACATGGCATATTTTTTCCAGGCAGCCCGTTCTGAAATAGAACCAATGTCTTTGGGATCGATATCTTTAGGATTCGCATAACCGTTGTAACCATTCCATTTGGTGGTCCACGCATCAGCAGGTGAAACAAAGGAAGGAACAGCTAAAAGTTCTGCTTCTGAATTTTTTAATTCCTGATATACTTCCGGAAACCAAGAATCGGCACAAACCATAGTATACAATTTCCCAAGAGAAGTTTGGTAAGTAGGATTTTCTTCTAACTTCCCCTCAGTTAAAAATTCTTTTTCCTCAATGATGGGAAAAAGTTTACGAACGATTTGGTCATCGACTCGACCATCCGGATGAAAATAAAAACTTACATTTTCCAAGGGGCCATCGGTTGGGGTGATTTTTCCTTCAATGACTTTGGGGTGAGGAAGCACAATGGAACCCGCTACAATCGCTACCCGATACTCAAGGGCAAGCCTTACAAACACCGATTGGTATCTATCAGACATCTGCCATGCCTTCATTCGAAAGAGTGTTTCTTTCAAAGTATCAGCCGAGTAAGAATTACTAAATAGATAATGCCAAAGAAAGGATCCTAAGTTTTGTTTTACCAGAACTTCCATCGCCTCTTGAATTGTAGTGGAGGCAAAAATCGATTTGTCATCGGCTGTCACCACAAGCCAAGTTCCCAGATATTCCGGTAGGACAACGATACTGCGATCGACAAAGAGAAGTTCCTTCTCTTTTGCCATTTGAAAGTAATCACGTAAGGCGAGATAAAAACTATCTTCTGTTGCGTAGCTGTACTTGTTGAGATAGGGTTCTATCCCTACAAAACTTCCACGTTTTCCCGTTCCTTCTCGTTGGATGTATATCTTTGGTTTGGGAAGGAACTTCGTGATTTCCTCCTGAGATACAACTTGCTTTTGACACTGGATCGTAAAAACGCTGAGGCTTACAAAAACTGAGAAAGAAAGGAAAAAACGCATCCACCAAATCTACTACACAATTTCGTTTCAGACAATATTTAATTGTGTTCTTAGTTTTTTCTTTTATTTTGACCTTATTCTATGAAAGAGAAACCTGCTCCCAAAAAAATCGTTCTCGCTTACTCTGGTGGACTAGATACTTCCGTCATCCTTGCTTGGTTGAAAGATACCTATGGTTGTGAAGTCATTGCTTTTTGTGCCGATGTTGGTCAAAAAGAAGAGCTAACCGGTCTCGAAGAAAAAGGTAAAAATACCGGAGCTTCCAAAGTCTACATCCAAGACCTTCGTTTGGAATTTGCACGTGATTTTATTTTTCCCGCCATTCGCGGAAATGCTATTTATGAAATGCGTTACCTATTAGGTACTTCTCTCGCAAGGCCACTCATTGCCAAAGCTATGGCAGAAGTGGCAACGAAAGAAGGTGCCGATGCTTTCTCTCACGGCGCCACAGGAAAAGGAAACGACCAAGTTCGTTTCGAACTTACTTTCAAAGCCCTTTCCCCAAATTTACAAATCATTGCCCCTTGGAGAACTTGGGATTTTGGTGGCCGAGCCGACCTCATTGAATATGCAAAGAAAAAAGGAATCCCTGTTCCCGTAACAGCCGCTAAACCTTATAGTATGGATCGTAACTTAATGCACCTTTCTTTTGAAGGTGGAATTTTGGAAGATCCATTCAATGAACCTAAAGAAGATATGTTTATCTTAACGGTTTCTCCAGAAAAAGCTCCAGACAAACCAACTTACTTGGAATTGGATTTTGAAAATGGAGACTGTGTTGCTATCGATGGAAAAAAAATGAATCCACTCGAAGTGATGGAGACCTTAAACGATTTAGGTGGAAAAAACGGAGTCGGAAGAGTCGACATCGTAGAAAACAGACTTGTAGGAATCAAATCTCGCGGTGTCTATGAAACTCCCGGTGGAACCATTTTACACATTGCCCACCGTGATTTAGAATCCATCACACTCGATCGTGACACCCAACACAAAAAAGACGAACTCTCTCAAGAGTTTGCTCGTTATATCTACAATGGCCAATGGTATTCTAACCAAATGAATGCTCTCCGGGCTTATATGGATTACACACAAAAATATGTAAACGGAACTGTACGAATCAAATTGTATAAAGGCAATTGTACGGTCGTCGGCAGAAAATCAAACAAGTCCCTTTACAACGCGGGACTTTCCACTTTTGAAAAAGAAGAGTTGTACAACCAGTACGATGCCGAAGGGTTTATCAACCTTTACGGACTTCCCATGAAAGAGTGGGCTCGGGTAAATAAATAAGATGAAAAATATCGCCGTATATCCAGGTTCTTTTGACCCGTTCACCAACGGTCATCTCGACATTATACGGCGAGCTCATCCGTTATTTGAAGAGATCATCATAGCAGTCGCCATTAACTCCAAAAAAAGCTCTCTTTTTTCACCAGAAGAACGGGTGGAAATGATTGGAAAGGTCTTTAAGGGTTGGGACAAAATCAAAATCGATACTTTTGAAGGCCTCACGGTCGATTATTGCAAAGAAAAAAACTCTCGTGTTATTTTGCGGGGACTTCGGGCTGTCACAGATTTCGACTATGAATATGCAATTTCGCTTATGAATAAAAAATTAGCCCCAGAAATCGAAACTTATTTCTTAATGGCAGACAATGAGTACTCCTTTGTATCCTCAACCATCGTCAAAGAAGTAGCAAGACATGGAAGAGCTGTATCTAACCAAGTTCCAGACATTGTGGGCGAAGCCCTTACAAAAAAATTCTCCGTTTAAGGCGAAAATGAGGATACTATGAAAACACGTTCTTCTGTCTTTTACGGCTTCACCTTACTTCTATTTGGTTCTCTTGGGTATTTCCTATTACAAGCCGGAAGTCTACTCGAAACAGCCAAAAATATAGTTTTAGTTTCCAATGAACATTTGGATACGGAGAATTTTTTTAACCGGTTCCACCATCCGCTGGCTCTTCTTTTTCTTCAAATCATCATCGTATGTGGTTCGGCAAGGTTTGTTGGATATATTTTTTCACGCAAACTCAAACAACCCTCCGTCATGGGAGAAATTGTTGCAGGGATTTTGCTTGGACCATCCCTTCTCGGTTACTACTTCCCGGAAACCATGGGATTTTTGTTTCCACCGGCAAGTCTTCCTACTCTCGGAACACTCAGCCAAATTGGATTGGTTCTTTTTATGTTCATCATCGGGATGGAATTAGATTTATCTGTTCTCAAAAACAAAGCCCACTCTGCGATTATCATCAGTCATGCGAGTATCATATTCCCTTTCTTTTTAGGAATGATTCTGGCTTATTATTTTTATACAGACTATGCTCCTGAGAATGTAGGATTTTTATCTTTTTCCCTCTTTATGGGAATTGCCATGAGTATCACTGCCTTTCCTGTCCTTGCAAGAATCCTTCAGGAAAGAAACCTCACAAGGACACCACTCGGTGCTATGGTTCTCACTTGTGCTGCTGCCGACGATATTACCGCTTGGATCTTACTTGCGATCATTGTTACCATCTCCAAAGCCGGAAATCTAAACACTGCCCTATTTACCATAGGATTGTCTTTTGCCTATATCCTAACCATGATTTATTTGGTAGCACCCTTTCTCAAACGATTGGGTTCTATTTATATCTCTCGTGAAAACCTAACACGAACGGCTGTCGCTCTCATCATGATGATTCTATTTCTTTCCTCACTCACAACAGAGGTAATAGGAATTCATGCGTTATTCGGAGCCTTCCTTGCTGGTGTGATTATGCCGGCCGAAGGAAATCTAAAGAAACTCATCGCAGAAAAAATCGAAGACATCGCGGTCATTTTGTTTTTACCAATATTTTTTGTCATCACTGGACTCCGGACTGAAATTGGCCTTCTTAACGATTCCCATCTTTGGTTTGTTTTTGGTTTGGTGATCCTCGTTGCCGTTGTCGGAAAATTTGTGGGAAGCGCCTTTGCTGCAAAAATTGCTGGTTCCAACTGGGAGGACTCTCTTTCCATCGGTGCTTTAATGAACACAAGGGGCCTTATGGAACTTGTGGTTCTCAATATTGGATATGATCTCGGAATCTTAAGTCCCGAAATCTTTGCAGTCTTTGTCCTCATGGCACTTGTGACCACTCTCTCCACAGGTCCCCTCCTGGATGGAATTCAAAAGTTCTTCTCCAAATCTGAAAAACAAATCCCTACAGAAAAACCAACAGATCGCAAGTTACGAGTGTTAGTGGCTTTCGCCCAAGAAAAAATGGGAAAGAGTTTAGTTCGTTTTGCTTATTCTCTCTCAGGAAACCAAAAGAAAAATTTAGAGATCACCGCCCTTCACATTTCACCAAACGATTCTCTTTCCAATGAAGAAATTCGTCGTTATCGCGATGCTAGTTTTGAATCCATTCGCCAAACAGGCTCTAGTATGGGCATCCAAGTCCAAACGGAATATCGCATTACAGATAATGTCACTTATGAAATTGTTAATTTTGCTAAAATCAAACATACAGACCTCCTCCTAATCGGTGCTGCCAAACCTTTATTTTCCCGGAGTTATACGGGAGGGAAAATCAAAGGAATCCTAAACTATTGCCCTGCAACGGTTGGAGTTCTTATCGACAATGGACTCGAGTCTGTGGAAAAAGTGGCCATTCTTTATAAAGGGGAAAAAGACCCAATCCTAGGTTTTGCCCAAAAACTAACCTCTCTCAAAGGAATGAAGTCGAACAAAATCAAGGTGGAGGACCTCGTCCAACCAGAAACTGATTTGAATCCTTACCCGATTTCCTTAAATAAAATCACAGGATATTCACTGATTCTGATTGATCTAAATGTTTGGGAAGAAATGGGATTTGAAAAAATGGATCTTCTCCCAACTTCTTTTCTTTTGGTTCGGTTTTTAACCACCTAAAGATTCGATTGCTTTTTTCGGTTTCTCCAAGCTTTTGGAGATATGGAAAGAACTTTTATTATGCTTAAACCCGATGCTGTGAAAAACAAACACATCGGTGACATCCTTCAAAGAATTGAAAAAGAAGGATTTAAAATCCTAGGAATGAAATTCCTAAAACTCAGCCTCGAAGACGCAAAACAATTTTACGCGGTTCACGCAGCTCGCCCCTTCTACAATGACCTTTGCACATACATGGCTTCTGGCCCTATCGTTGCTTGCGCTCTCGAAAGAGACAACGCAGTGGCTCATTGGAGAGAGGTGATTGGTGCCACTGACCCGAAAGAAGCGAAAGCGGGAACCATCCGTGCCCTCTTTGCAGAAAGCAAAGAAGCGAATGCGGTTCACGGTTCTGACTCTGTAGAAAACGCACTCCAAGAAATTGCGTTTTTCTTCAAAGGTTATGAACTTAACTAAGTTTGAACAAAAACAAAGATCGGTTCTTTAGGTAGAACCGGTCCTTTTCCAAGTGCCTACTCACCTTTCCAATATTCTAAAAAACTCCAAACAACTCTTTGATTCTTTTTTTGAATCCTATACCAAAGAATTATTTTCTCCAAACACTCGCATAACAGATGCTTGCTTATATAGCCTGCGGGCCGGCGGAAAACGAATCCGACCAATTTTTGTAATCAATTCTTTTTTTAATCCAAATGAATTGCCGATAGAAACCAACAAGAATAATCATAAATCAATTTACTTAGCTGCGTTAGCAGTGGAATGCATTCATACCTATTCACTAATCCATGATGACTTACCTGCTATGGACAATGATGACACCCGTCGCGGTTTGCCTACTTGTCACATCCAATTTGATGAAGCTACGGCTATCCTTGCTGGTGATACACTCAATTCCCTTAGTTTCTATTTGTTGTCTTTAATTGAGACAACTGACCCCAATGCCATTCGTGATTCCATTCAAATCCTTCACCAAGGTGCGGGTATCCAGGGAATGATCCTTGGGCAAATGGAAGATATCGAAGAAGAAAAAAACCCGAGTACCAAAAACAGAGAATCCAAACTCACATCCATCCATGAAAAAAAAACTGGTGCTTTGATTGAAGCATCCTTCCGTCTGGGAAACCGACTCCGGCCCGATTGGAAGGAAAGAGAGGCTGTCATTTCTAGTTATGCAAAAGAAATTGGTTTATTATTCCAAATCACAGATGATATATTGGATGTGGAAGGCAATCTAGAGGAACTTGGTAAAACTCCTGGCAAAGATGCCAAAGCCGGCAAACTCACATATCCTGGTCTTTATGGAATGGAAATAGCTAAAAAATTAAGGGATGAATCTGTCGCTCGGGCAATTTCTCTCGTATCCGACTTACCTTCCTTAAACAATGAATTCTTTTTAGGATTGCCCAAATACATTGCCGAAAGAAAAAATTAGACTGGATGAATACCTTGTTCGTGAAGGTTATGCGATTGACTTAAAATTTGCGCAATCGTTGGTTCTCTCTGGCTCTGTCCTTGTAAATGATGTAGTGGTTTCCAAAGTCGGAACCAACATATCACCGAAAGACAATGTTCGTACCAAAGAAAAAATAAAAACTTATGTATCCCGAGGTGCATACAAACTTCTCGGTGCTTTCAATTCCTTTTTGGATGTTAATGTCCAAAACAAAACCTGTATAGATTTGGGTTCCTCAACCGGCGGTTTTTGTCAGGTGCTTTTAGAAAAAGGGGCCTCTCATGTCATCGCAGTGGATGTTGGGTATGGGCAATTGGCACAAAAAATTGCTAATGATCCTAAAGTCAAAGTCTTTGACCGCACCCATTTGAAAGACCTTACCATAACGCAGTTGGAACCTCTGACACCAGAAACTTGGATCACGATGGATTTGAGTTTTATATCACTTGTTCCCGTTTTCGGATCTCTTCTCACTTTATTTCAAACTAGTCCTCAGATTGTTTGGCAAGGAATTTCTTTATTCAAACCACAGTTTGAAGTCCACCCATCCCAATTAGATCGTGGAGTTCTCAAAGATTCGCATAAGATCGGCTATACGATACGTTCCGTATGGCATAAAATAAAGAGCTTAGATTCTAGGCTAAAATTTTTAGGACTAGCGGAATCTCCCATCCAAGGTGCGGATGGGAATCGCGAATTCCTGATTCGATGGGAATGGAAAGGATAGGACGAAATTAATTAAACAGCAAAACCGGATACAGCTTCTTTTAATTGGTCAGTTGTAAATGGTTTCATCAAGTATGCGTAAGACGGGTTCTGATTGATTCTATGTTTTGCAGCATCATCTAAAAACCCTGTTAAAAATAAAACCGGGACGGAGAATTGTTCTCTCAATGATTCGGCTGTGTCAATTCCATCCAATGACCCTTCCAGATTGATATCCATCAGGATCAGATCCGGAACTTTTTCCGAAACTATTTGAAAGGCCTCATCCCCGGAAGGTACGACTGCAATCACATGAAAACCAAAGGATTCGATTTTCTGTTTGATATTGAGTCCGAGGAAGGGTTCATCCTCGACGATGAGGATGTTCTTTTTCGTCATATATGCTTTATTTTATAAGGGGGGGTCTGTTAAAAAGTAAAAATACTCTATGGCTGATAAAAGTATCAAACAACCCGAAAATGTCCCAGGAAAATACTATGTCGATCAGACCTGTGTGCCTTGTAACGACTGTATTAAGGAAGCCCCTAACCTTTTGGAGTATAGTGCCGACGAAAGTCACATTTTTGTCAAAAAACAACCATCTAACCCAAATGAAGAAAAACAGGCAAAAGCTGCAATGGCAATGTGTCCTGTTGACGCAATTGGGGACGATGGAGAATAATTAAGAATTATAGAATATTCTGATATTATTTGCGACTATGTCTGGTTTTTCCAAATGGATTGCGTGCCTAACCTTTGGGATCCAAACTATTTTACTTTTTTTAATATAAGATTTCATTTTTTTCATCATAAATGGCGGGGTGATTTCATCTTCTGCTCCAGCTAAAATCAATGTCGGAATTTGAATTCCTTTCATTTTGGAATCAAAAAAAATCTCATCTTCTCGCCGTAAGGTATTTTCCTGTAAATACTCATTTGGCTTTTCATTCCAGATGGTAACAAGCGTATGGCGAAACAAATATCCTGGTTCGGGAAATTCTTCTCCATACAAGTATCTCAATAAAAGGATCACTTGTTTTTCTGTTTTAGGAAAAAGAATTTTACGCATTTTTTCTCGTTCTGGATGCGAAATTCCGCCAGGAGCCAAAAGTATTAATTTCTTTACTCTTTTTTGAATATCATGTAATACTAAATGTTGAGAGGTAAGGCCTCCCATAGAATGTCCTACTAAACAAATATCCTTTAGTTCTAATTTTTGAAAACACTCAAGAAGTAAGTCTGCCCAAACATCAATTTGGTACAAATATTTCACTAAAGGTAATTTACTTTTTCCATAACCGGGCAAATCAAACACGTAAAGTGGATATCCATCATTTAACAGTTCTTTTATGACTCTGCGGAAACCAAAACTTTCATCGAGTAAACCATGTAAAAAAACAATTGGTTTTTGGTTGCCATTTCCAAATTTCCAATAAAAGATCTTATGTCCGCCCATATCAACGAAACAGGGAATTCCGCCCATATTTTTCATTGATTTACGTCTCTGGGATTGATAGTTTCGAAAAAGGCTTCGGTAAAAGTATTTAATCATAATGTTGAATTCAAAAATTGAAAGACTATCGCAGCTTCTCTCCCATTCCCAGATTGGATTAATTTTCGTCGATCTTAAATCCAATCAAATCCTTTATATCAATGAGACCACGGTCGAACGATTGGAACTTAAAAATTCAAATTCTTTGGAACTCCAAAATCTCTTTTGTGATCACGAACTTTTAATTTCAGAAATCAAAACACACCCACAATCCAAAAGTGAATACAAATGGTTCGTAAAAAATCAAAAACCCGAAAGGATAGCCGTTTCTGTACATTTTTCCTCGCTAACAGAGTTCTTTGATTCGGATACAGAAATTTATGCAATTAAAATCAATTGGAATCATGAGTTTGCATCTAAACATTCAGAAATCATTGAAGATTTAGAGATTCCATTCCTTCAGACTGACTTGGATGGAAATTTACTATATGCCAATGCAAAATTGATAGAATTTTTCCAATTATCAATCAATCAGATACATTCATATAATGTATTTGATGTTCTTTCCTTACCAGAAGATTTCAAAAGAGAATTTTTGATTCAAAACACAAAACGGATTCTTCAATTCCAACCTCATTTTGGAGAAATGATAACTTTCCAATTGCAAAGTTATATTACTGCAGAAAAAGGAAAACCCAAAGGTATTACCGTACTCCTTCTTAGTCTTTCTGCTTTGCAGAATGCTGAAAGAATTGTTAAATATGGTGAAGATAAGCTAAGAACATTCTTTGCAACCATGAACAATGGATTTGTGATCATCAACCAAGAAGCTAAAATTTTAGAAATTGCTCCTATTTTTAAGTTTTTATTATTTCAAGTTTTTGCTTTAGAAGTTGGTGAAGATATTTTCCATTTCTTTGATGAAAAAAAGAAATCCAAATTAATGGAAATATTACTCTTTGTAGTTACAAATCAAACCGTCGAAAAAGCAGAATTCGATTACGTTCTTTTAGGTGAAGAGCGAACATTCGAAATTCGGTTTATTCCAGTTAGGCGATATGATCAAGAAGATAAAAAAATTATGTTGGTGTTCTCAGATATCACAGAAGCTAAACGAATGGATCGGCAGTTGATTGAGTCCATGAAATTCGCAAGTATCGGTGAAATTGCAGCTGGACTCGCCCACGAAATTAACAATCCACTCCAAAGTGCCCTATTGTATTTAGATGATTTGATTACAGTAGATGAGACGGACCCAAATGAACGGAGGAATATTTTAAAAAAAATCGAATCGGCAAATTTGCGAATTCGTGATTTGGTAAAGGCATTGCTTGATTTAGGGAGGATGGAAAGTCCCAATCGAGATTTCGTTTCCCCATATTATATTTTGGTTCGAACGAGCGAACTTGTTGAGGTCAGTTGTCGAAAGAAAAATATCAATTTCACAAGGCACGCCGGACCAAATTTGCCAGGAATTTTTGTTCGATGGCAAGAAATTGAACAAGTATTAATTAATTGTGTGGTAAACTCCATCAATGCCCTTTCTGAAATGGAGACCGCAAGACAATTTCCGAAAATTGAATTGGGAATTGATTTAGTTAAAAATCAAAAAAAAGAATGGGTTGTGTTTTCAGTAGAAGACAATGGGCCTGGGATCGATGATGATACTTTAGAAAAAGTTTTTTTACCTCTATTCACAACAAGGCGAAATAAACAAGGAACTGGTTTGGGGCTTTCTATTTCCAAAAAAATCATCGCTGAACATGGCGGGGAGATCTATATTAAAACAAAGGAAGGAACAGGAACTAAAGTAGAGATATACTTGCCTGCTCATACAGACGAAAATGGATAAGATTTTAATAGTAGATGATGAAGAAGATATTCGTATCGCCTTAAAAAGAGTTCTCGCTCGCGAAGGTTATCAAATCGAACTCGCTGAGTCAGCCACTGAAGCCATTCAAAGAATCTCTGCTGGGGAGACTTTTTCTGTAGTAATTTCTGATATTCTAATGTCTGGAATGTCTGGCATTGATTTTACAAAATTCGTTGCAGAAAGTCATATTAATTTGCCCGTCATTCTAATTACAGGAAATCCCAATCTTTCCTCTGCTGAATCTGCCATTCGTTACCATGCATTTGAATATATTTCCAAACCTGTAGATAGAACCCAGATTTTATCAGTTGTTAAGCGAGCTTTAGAAGTCAAAAACCAAAAAGATTCCGATTTAGAAAAATTAATGTTATCGGAAAAACTGGAAAAAGCTCTCCGTACTCAAAATTTAGATTTAAACCGCCAGAACGCCGCCATCTTAAATGCAACTTCTGATGCTGTAATTACAATAGATTCAAAATTAACAATTGTTTCTGCGAATAAAGCGAGCTTTGAAATGTTTCGGTTTCGCACACCTTTAGATCTGATTGGGCAATCTGTTAAAATTCTATTTACTGAAAATAAAATGCAAAAGTATATGGCCCAGGTTTCCAGAGTTTTGAGTGAAGAAGAAAATAAATCAACACTCCAACTATCTGATGTGACCTTATTACGCTCAGACCTTTCTACTTTTTTAGCGGATATCGCAATTTGTTCCTATAGTTTAGATGGAGATACATATTACACAGGTGTTATCAGAGATGTAACACAAAAAAAAATAATGGTAGAGCAACTAATCCACTCGGAACGAAGGGCATTTTTATCAGTCGTTGCAGCAAGTATTGGACATGAAATCAATAACTCTCTGACGGCCATCCAAGGGTTCGTAGAAATGGCTTCTAGAGAAAATGCTGATACTATATTAAAAGACCGAGCTTTAAAGGTAACACTGAATCAAACAGAAAAATTGAGAGCCCTAACCTCAAATTTATTACAACTTGGAAAATCATTAAAATCAAATAATGAACAATCTAAAATACTTAATTTAAACAAAGAAATTTCATCTGTCCTACAGGTATTTAAGGAAACTGCTAAATTAAAATACTGCCAAATCAAAAGAGAAGAAAGCTCTGAGGAAATTCCAATCCGAATGAATCCAGATCAATTTGCTTTGCTGCTTTCAAATATTCTTCTAAATGCTGCAGATGCCACAAACAATATCGGAACAATAGAAATTGAAACCTATCAAGATCAAAAAAATTCTCATTTAATAGTATCCGATGATGGCGATGGTATGTCTCCTGAAACCTTAGAAAAAATTTATGAACCTTATTACACAACCAAAGAGCTAGGTAAAGGTACGGGACTTGGAATGTTTGTCGTAAAACAAATCGTTGATAACTTCGAAATTCGTTTAGAAATTCAATCATTCGCCGGAAAAGGGTCCAAATTTCATTTTATTTTTCCCAAGGTTTCGGAAAGATAGTTGGTTAAGTGTATCCAGGACTCAATGACTCGCAATTAGAATTGATTCTTTCCCGTTTTGGTAAAGATAGCAAAATAACATCGTTACAAGAAGAAGCATCGACAAGACGTTACTTTCGTATTACTGATTCGCGAGAGACAGAAGTTGTGGTCTGCGTAGATGAAGTAGTAAACGAAGATTTTATCACAATCTCCGAATTTCTAAATGCTAATGAAATTCATGTTCCGAGAATTCTAGATGTAAATAGGGAATTCGGACTCACATTTATGAGTTTTGAGGGTTTGAATGATTTTAGTTCTTACAATCTTAATGACTACAAAGAGAAGTTTCCTATACTGATTGATTTAATTCTAAAACTTCAATCACTCGATCCACCTCCGCTTGTAAAAATGCGAAAATTTGATACTGAAAAATTAAGTTTTGAAACTAACCTAACATTGGAGAAATTCGAAGGATTTCGCAAAAAATTTCAAATAAAAACTGAATTTTCCAATGAAGCAAATGCATTTATCGAAGAAACAGTTGGTTATTTAAACAAATATCCTATAAATGTATTTACCCATAGAGATTTTCATTGTCGTAATATTTTAATTTCACCTAACCCAAGCTATTCGCTGATTGATTTTCAAGATGCACGTATGGGTGTTCCGCAATACGACCTTGCTTCTATTTTATATGATGCTTATTATCCCTTACCTAGGGAGTTTCGTTCTTTAATGCTAAAGTCCTTCCAAAAAAGAAATGTTGACCAAACAAAAAAATTTAATGATACATTCTATCTTCAGGCTTTACAAAGATCTTTCAAAGCACTAGGTACATATTTTCGAATGGTAACTGATCACGGAAAAGATAAATTTAAACCATCTATTGTTTCCTGTTTAAATCAATTAGAAGAAATCATCCAGTTAGGAATGTTCGCCGATTCATTGTTTATTTTTGTTAGAAGTTTACGAGAGGAACTCAGTCTTCATAAGGATTTTAGAAAACTATGAATGCTTTTGTTTTGGCTGCCGGGTTTGGCAAACGAATGGGGTCTCTTACCGAAAATTGCCCAAAACCATTGCTAAAGATGCAAGGAATTACTCTACTTGATTACAGCCTATATTTACTCAATCGTTGGAAATGCTCGAAAGTTTGGATCAACACACACTACTTAGGTGAACAAATCAGAAGCCATGTTCAAAATTTCAAACAGTATCCCGTTGAGGTTACAGAAGAAAAAATGAAAATATTGGGAACGGCGGGCGGAATTCGAACAGGATTGTCAGAAAAATCTTTTTCAGAACCTCTTTTACTGATCAATCCAGATACTTTATTTTTCCCAGATCCAACTTTTTCGCCTAAGACCAATTTGCCAAATGAAATCAAAATCCACTTATACTTACTCCCGGCTCCTTCCGATCAGAACTATACAAAAATCGAGATAACTAAAAATGGATCCCTGAAATTTGGTACTGGAAGTTATTACTATATTGGTCTTGCAATTCTAAATCCAAACTGCCTCGCTCATTTAGAAAAAGACAACTACTACGATCTTTCTGATATCTTTAAGGAATGTGCAGAACGGGGAGAGATTACCGGAGAAGTATTCTCCGGTACTGTTCTCGATTTAGGAACAAAGGAACTTTGGGATGCCTATGCGCAAAAGAATATTTTTGGAACTGATTTTTCGAAAATCCAAACGTTCCTTAATTCCTCATATATGGCTTAGGATTTCTTCTTTTCGCTTTTCATATCCTTTTTTTCCAAGTAAAGCAAACATATTATTTTTATAGTCTTCGACACCTGGTTGGTCAAAAGGATTCACACCTAACATATAACCAGACACACCACAAGCAAATTCAAAAAAATATAATAGTTCCCCGATGGTTTCTTCATTTAACACAGGCAAAGTAATTTCCAAACAAGGCACACCACCATCTTTATGAGCAATGAGTGTTCCTAACATAGCACTTTGGTTTACCTCAGAAAGTTTTTTCCCTGCCAAATAATTTAATCCATCTCGATCATCCGTTTTTTCAGTTAAATAAACATCCTGTTTTGGTGACTCTAATTTGATTGCAGTTTCCATTAGTATTCTTTCCCCATCTTGGATGTATTGCCCCATCGAATGAAGGTCCGTCGTGAATTGAACCGACGCAGGAAAGATTCCCTTTCCTGTTTTACCTTCACTTTCACCAAACAACTGTTTCCACCATTCAGCTACAAACGACATAGCCGGTGTATAACTAACAAAAATTTCAATCTTTTTACCTTTTGCATAAAGGGAATTTCTGATGGCTGCATAAGTAGTTGCGATGTTTCCATCAAAAGCAGATTTCATTTTTAATTCTGCTTCCATTTGTTTTGCCCCATCGATTAGTTTGTTTATACTAAAACCTGCGGCAGCGATGGGTAATAATCCGACCGGAGTCAGAACTGAATATCGTCCACCCACATCATCAGGAATCACAAAAGTTGGAAATCCATATTCTTCAGCTAACTGTTTGAGTGCCCCTTTTTGTTTATCAGTCGTAGCAAAAACTCGATTTTTGACATTCTCTCTTCCATATTTACGTTCCAAAAGAGAAAGTAACAACCGAAAGGCGATAGCTGGCTCTGTTGTTGTTCCAGATTTAGAAATCACATTCACCGAAAACTCTTTGTTTTCTAAGAACGCCAGTAATCGTGAATGATAATCTGCATCTAAATGATGACCTGCATAAATGATTTTTACAGCCTTCTTTTGAGTTTCAGGCGCGCTAAATTCGGGCGTTAAGGCTTCAATGACAGCCCTGGCTCCCAAATAACTTCCACCTATCCCAACTACTACCAAATACTGCGAATGTGATTGAATCGTTTCTGCAGCTGCTCGAATCTTTTGGAGGTCTTCCGAACTAACCTGACTTGGTAAGTCCACCCAACCTAAAAACTCATGCCCTTGGCCTGTTTTTTGGAGGAGAGTTTGTCGGGCTTTTTCGGCGTTTTCCAATTCTTTCTGAATCAAAGTTTCAGTAAGAAAAGATTTCACAAATCGATCCGAAATTTTTAGGTTCGACATAGCACCTGTCCTTGAATAAAGTATAGCATCGAAAGGAAGATGAAGTGGATTCTTTAAGAAGTAAAGAAAATTTGAATCGATTTGAATCAATATTTGGAAAAACAAAACAACCCCCTCGTTTATTCCAAGCTCCCGCTAGAATCAATATAATTGGTGAACACGTTGATTATTTAGGTGGAACCGTATTGCCAGCTGCCATTGATTTTGCTGTTCAAGTCTATCTCCGTCCGAACAATACTTCGGCCTATAATTTACACTCAGTCACTTATAACGAAACCGTTGAACTTAAAAAACCCCTATTGCCGAATCCAAAATCACCATGGACCGATTATATAGCAGGTGTGATCGTCGAGATCGAAAAGAAAGGTCATTCCATTCCGGGATTTGATTTGTTAGTTGATGGAAATATCCCACAAGGATCGGGACTTTCTTCATCGGCTGCATTAGAAGTTGTGACCGGTTATGCGATTAATGAGACATTTGCATTTGCCATTTCTCGCGAAGAAATCGCAGTAATTGGTCAGAAGGCAGAAAATCTTTTTGTTGGAACGAAATGCGGAATTATGGACCAATTCATAATTGCGGTTGGCAAAGAGAATGATTGTATTTCTTTAAATACAGATACTTTAAAATATTCTTACCATCATTTTGATTTAGGCGATTATGAATTTTACCTAATCAATTCAAACGTAAAACACAGTTTGAAAGATAGCGCATACAACAAACGTAGATCAGAATGTGAGTCTGCATTGATAAAAATACAGACAAAGTATCCAAATTTTAAGCATTTGTATGAAGTTAATCTATCTGATTTGGAAATAGAGGATTGCCACCTAACAGAAGAAGAACGAAAGCGAACCAAACATGTAACTTCTGAAAGAGAAAGAACGAAACAAGTTATCAAAGGATTGGAATCAGGAAATTTTAAAGAAGTTGGTTTGGCCCTTTTCCAAACGCATTGGTCGTTATCACAAGAATTTGAAGTGTCTTGTCCCGAAACAGATTTCATTGTTGATTCTTTGCAAAACCTGGGAGTCACTGGTGCCAGGATGATAGGTGGTGGCTTTGGTGGATGCGTACTCGTACTAGATATGAAGAACCATTTTTCTAAAATCGATGCAGTTTTAAAAAAAAGTTATCAACAAAAATTTAACCTTGCTTTAGACTTCTACAAGTTTCAAATTTCGGACGGGGTAAAGGAAATTTCAATATGATCGAAAACTGGAGTGATTACACAGTTGAGAGTGGAGACTTCAAAATGGAAGTTCTCCAACAGAGATTTGTCCCTCTCCCTGAATCAGCAGTGTATTTTGAATTGTCTGGAGAAATTAACCTCTACAATTCACAAGTCATGAAAGAAAATTTGGAAATTCTCATTTCTAAAGGGATTAACAATATATTTTTAAACTTTGAACAAGTCAGTTATATCGACAGTTCTGGCCTCGGTGTTTGTTTGGGAATTCACTCAAGACTAATGAAACAAAAAGGATACATTCGTATCATCTCACCGTCTGAAAAAGTAAGATACGTTTTGGAATTAACTAAACTTCGAAGCCTGCTCCAAGTTTTTCCCACTTTGGAACAAGCTTTACAAACTGATTAGAAATACTCAGGGAAAAGAAATTTCAGTTTTTTTATTTGTTCTGGGTTCCTTTTTTCAGGAGCCGTCACCAAAGAAAATTTTGTACTCCCGACAAGACTTGTGTCATCCGATTTTCCTAAAAGGTCAATGAGGGCCGAAAGTAATTTCTTAGCAGTTTCTGCATTTTTACTTAAATTGCCCAAAACCATTTCCAATGTTACATGGGCTTCATCTTCTTTCCAACAATCATAGTCTGTAGACATACAAACCATTTGATAAAGAATCTCTGCCTCTCTTGCAAGTTTTGCTTCTGGAAGAACTGTCATATTAATGATATCTGCGCCCCAAGATCTATACATATGAGATTCTGCTCTTGTAGAGAAGAGAGGGCCTTCCATACAAATCAATGTTTTGTTGGAATGGATGGGGAGATTGATTTGTTTTGCAGCTTCTTCTACTTTTTTGCCAAGACCCGGTGAAAACGGATCAGCAAAAGGAGCATGCGCTACCATACCATTTTCAAAAAAAGTGGATGGCCGTGCTTTGGTGCGATCAATGATTTGGGAAGGAATTACAAAATCTCTAGGTGCAATTTCTTGGCGTAAGCTTCCCACGGAACTAAAAGCAATAATTTCTTCAACACCTAACTGTTTTAATGCGGCTATGTTTGCACGAGCAGGAACTTCACTTGGATTCAAAAAATGTCCCTTTCCATGTCTTGGCAAAAACGCTATTTCTTTTCCTTTGAACCGACCAATGGTGATTGTGTCTGAAGGTTTGCCCCAAGGAGTTTCCGGGTGAATTTCTTGAATGATCTCCATTCCATCGATTGAATATAGGCCTGTCCCACCAATGACCCCGATTTTTACTACATTTGCCATATGAATCCTCTTAAAGTGCAGTTTTCCCCTAACGATTTTGGTTGCATTCGTTTTTTAAATAGTCAGACTCTAGAATGCTCATGGGAGAATACATGAAATCCAAAATACTATCCATCACCACTCTATTACTTCTCTTTTTCACTGCCGGTACCATAACATCCGATTCCGCTTTTGAACTTTCCACGCAATCGGATCGAAAATCAGTGAGTGTCACCATTTATAACGGAGGGATTGGTCTTGTTCGGGAAACTCGGACTTTGAATCTTTCAAAAGGAATCCGCACCTTACGGTTCGAAGATGTTCCCTCACAAATCATCCCACAAACTGTGCGAGTCAAAGGAGAAGATCCTAAAAAACTCACAGTCTTCGAACAAAACTATGAATATGATTTAATTTCTCAAGAACGCCTGATGGACAAATACATTGGGAAAGAAGTGACTCTTCATAAAGAAGGGAAAGAAAAAACAACTTCTGTTAAGGCTACTTTGATTGCAAACAACGGAAGTCCTGTGTATAAAATTGGAGATGAAATTTCCCTAGGTTACAATGGTCGAGTTACGGTTCCTACCATTCCCGAAAACCTATTTGCGAAACCTACTCTTGTTTGGAAATTGAAGAACGATACCGAAAAGGAACAAACCTTAGAAGTTTCTTACCAAACCAACGGTCTCGGATGGTCTGCCGATTACATTCTTGTTTTGGATAAGGAAGAGAATCTCTGCGGCCTAAATTCATGGGTCACATTAAATAATAATTCCGGTGCGGAGTTTAAAAACGCTGTATTACAACTCGTGGCCGGTAAGGTGAACCTAATATCCAATCAAGTTCCATCTTATGCAGTGCAATCACGAGCTGTGAAAAAAACAATGATAAAGGAGTATGATGAATCTGCAGTAGCACCTGAGTTCAATCAAGAGAATTTATCCGAATACTACTTATATACATTGGACCAACCAACGAACATTGGTTATAACCAAACCAAACAAGTCCAACTCTTCCAATCAGAAGGAATCGAAATCAAAAAATATTTTGTTTTTGAAAATCTACCTATGTATGAGGGAAATGAAAAGAATTTCAACAACGCAAACATCAAATACATCTTCAAAAATGCAAAGAAAAACAATTTAGGAAGACCACTCCCGCAAGGAACCATTCGTGTTTTTAAAGCTGATTCTAAAGGCCGCCAACAACTTCTAGGAGAAGATACAATCGATCACACTCCCGAAAACGAAGAAGTAAAAATTCGAACAGGCCAAGCCTTTGATGTGGTTGCCAATGGAAAACGACTCTCGAACGAAGTGTTCAAACTTTCTCGTGGAGACAAGTCGACCTATTCTGTGGAAATTCGAAACAGAAAAAAAGAAGAAATCGAAGTCAGGTTCTACGCAAGTCTTTGGGGAGATTGGAATATCACAAAATCCTCTCATAAATTTACAAAAGAATCGGCAACAAAGGCTTACTCCGACGTTCCTGTAAAAGCTAATGAAACCGTAACAGTGGAATATACTGTAGAGACTAAATACCACTAATGGAAAACAAATATGATGTTATCATTATCGGTTCTGGTATTGGCGGCCTAACGGCCGCGTCTATTCTTTCACAAGTAGCGAAAAAGAAAGTATTAGTACTGGAACGCCATTTTAAGTTAGGTGGATTCACTCATACATTCAAAAGACTAGGAAAATTTGAATGGGATGTCGGAATCCATTATATTGGGGACTTAGGCGAAGGTTCTATGTTAAGAACTCTATTCGATTCCATCACCAGAAAGGGTGTAAAGTGGAACAAAATGGAAGAACCTTTCGAAGTTTTCGATTACCCGGACTTTAGTTTTCCAGTATATGGAGAAAAGGAAAGGTTTAAGTCTGACTTAAAAGAAAAGTTTCCTTTAGAAGCCCAGGCCATTGACCAATACTTTCGGGATGTCGAAACATTTACCCAATGGTTTGGAAGGCATTTCACTTTGAAAGCTTTGCCTGCTGTTTTCGAAAAGGCAGCGAAGTTTTTAAACATAAACCATATCCCCACTCCCTATATCACAACCAAAGAATATATGGATACCCATATCAAAGATGAAAACTTAAGAGCAGTTCTTAGTTCCCAATGGGGGGATTATGGGTTACCTCCTTCTGCTTCCTCTTTTGCAATCCATTCTATGATTGTTGCTCACTACTTCAATGGTGGTTACTTTCCGATTGGTGGATCCTCAAAGATTGTAGATTCAATTGAACCCATCGTAGAAGAAAATGGGGGAAGTTTAAAAATCCTCCATACGGTAAAAGAAATCCTTCTCGAAGGAAACAAAGCAATTGGTGTGAAGGTTGAAGTCCAGAAAGGAAAAACTTTTTCCGAACAAGAGTTCTTTGCGGACGTGATTGTATCCGATGCCGGTGCCTACACTACCTACAACAAATTATTACCCAAAGAACATTCCGCCTCTTTTCAAAAACCATTGGAATCGCTCAGCACACAAGGAACCACCTCCATCACACTCTATATTGGATTTAAAGAATCGCCTAAAAAGTTAGGTTTTCATGGCGAAAACCATTGGATCTTTCCTGATGCAGATCATGACGCTTGTTATGCGAAAAGAAATGATTTAGTGAATGGGAATCCGCCGATGATGTATTTGTCTTTTCCTTCCTTAAAAAATCCGGAAGCCGAAGGGTTTACAGCAGAAGCGATCAGCTTTGCCGACTATTCACTCTTTGCCAAATGGAAAGACGAACCCTGGAAAAAACGGGGTGAGGACTATACCAAACTCAAGGAAACGATCACAGAAGGGATGTTAGTTTTTTTGGAGGAACGATTTCCTGGATTCCGGGACCTCATTGAGTTCACAGAGCTCTCCACTCCCATCACAACGGAGTTTTTTACCGGACATAAAGAAGGCTCCATTTATGGACTTTCCTGTACACCGGAACGCTTTAAACAAGAATGGTTAGGTGTGAGGACAACTATCAAAAATCTTTACCTAACTGGAGCGGATGCCTGTTCACCAGGAGTGGCTGGTGCACTTATGGGCGGGGTTGCTGCTGCTTCCGTAGTTTTGGGACTTTCGGGAACACTTCGACTCATGAAAGATCTTTTCCAAAAGAGCCAAGAAACCGGTTGACAAATACTTTAAGATTTGATAGTTTGATATTAAACTAATGGGAACAAAATTCAAAGGATCCAAAAAAGAAGTACAGGCTCTGGACGCGTTCATCAAACTGAAACGTGCTGCAGAATCTCTATCTTCCCGACTTATTTCTGAGTTTACCAAGTGGAATATCTCAGAGAGCCAGTTCGGGGTTTTAGAGACATTGTACCATTTGGGTCCACTTTGCCAAAAAGACCTTGGGGACAAGATTCTAAAAAGCACAGGAAACATCACCCTTGTGATTGATAACTTAGAAAAAAGGACCCTCGTGGAACGTGTTCGTGGTGTGGAAGACAGAAGGTTTATTTCTGTCCACCTAACGGCAGAAGGAAAAAAACTCATCGAACAAATTTTTCCTGATCATGTAAAACGGATCACTTCCGAATTTGCAGTACTCTCTCCAGACGAACAAGAAGTCCTCGGAAAGATCTGTAAAAAGCTAGGAAAACGAAACGAAGTCCTAACTAAGTAATTTAGTCTCGATAATCCATCACCAAACGAAATCCAGCTCGCCTATCTTCTGATAGGTTGGGAATCCCACCGTAAGATCTAGCACTTGCCGTAGAATTCTTTGCCGAATCAGAATAAGATCCCCCACGAACCACTTTGTAAATTTTCCCAAAAGAAAAGTTTTTGATATGATGCCCAGGATACAATTGGTAATCACTCGATGTCCATTCGGCTGCATTCCCACACATTCCTATCGCGCCGTAAGGACTTTCACCTTCCGTGGATAGTTCGTATACGGACTGAGCCTTTCCAATCTTAGATTCTCTTGTATTACAATATAAGGAGTCGTATTCGTCACCAAAGGGGTATTTCGTAGCAATGATTTGGTATCCCAAGGTTTCATCTCGATTGGTAAACTCAATCACACCAGGGCCCCTTGCAGCCTTTTCCCATTCCCATTCGGTAGGAATTCGTTTTCCCACCCAACTCGCATAACGTTCCACTTCACGATACGTGAGATGAACCACAGGGAAATCCCCTTCTCCTTCGGGATACTTTCCGCCAATCCAATGAGGAGGGCTTTGTGTATTGGTTTGTTTTAAAAAGTATGCATACTCGGAATTGGTGACTTCAAATTTATCAATATAAAAGGAAGGCATCTCCTTTAGGTTTGAGGCTTTTGGTTCTAAAAAGTAGGGATTGAAACTATCTGCAGAGGGATCGGTTCCTTGGCCGTATAGAAAAAGACCTCGTGAAACAAGGACCATCTCTTTTCTGTCTTTGGGATGAAAGACCGTTTTTCGGGGAGGAGTGAATCTTCCTTTAAAAAAGGCGTCAGGTTCTGTAAAAAAATCTTCCTCGATATAACTAGAAATATAAGCATCCGTTGTAATCTCTTTCATTTTTGAACTGAGATCTGGTTTATAATCACCTACTAACACCACTTCGATGAATTGATTTTTTTTATTGATGTGTTTTTCTTCCCAAACTGTGTCACGTACAACAAGGACACCTTGTTTGAGATCTGTGACCTTTTGGTACACCGGAAATTCCTTTGTATCAGCAAATAAAGATTTAATTTCATTCAAAGAGAGTTTGGAGATTCGTTGGTTGCGGTAAATTCGCACTTTGATCCATAATCTGTTTTTATAAACACCAACCACTTCCCCTTTCCAGAGTTGGACTTTCTTTTTGGTAGTCGCAAAGGGCGATTCTTCCGAAGTTTCCTCTTGCGAAACAAGGGGTTCCATCACGATCCCCAAAACGAATAGAATCAATAGTAGTTTTTTCATACTGTCTTTTATCATCATCGGCGTATTTTGCAGAAACCTTTTGATTGAAATTTCCTGTGCATGTATACAATCTGTGGGAAAGGGAAATGCCACATTGATCGAGTTTCAATACAAACGAGAAAAGGAGAACATCCTCATTTCCCTAAAAACGGATTCTACCCAAATTGGTACCTTCCACCGAATTGCTACGATCATCTATGCTCTGAAAATGGACATCCTTTCGGGAGAACTCAGTACGGTGATTGAGAAAGGAAGGGAATTTACAATCGATTCGTTCATTTTACAAGCAGATGGTGGTGATACTACCCAAGCCGCATTCAAACTAGGAATGATGATGGATTCCTTATTTTCAAAGAATACCAAATTTGAAGAAATTCTGGAGAAGTTACAAATCCAAGAACCGGCCGTTGCCACTTTCTTTCGAGAAACACCTGAATTTATATTTAGCGATTTACCCGAACGGAATGAAACCTGTTTGTATTTGGAAAGCAGTGCAGGAAGAGGTTTGTTGTATTATGTTTCGCGAATTCTCATGCAAAACCAAATCAACATTCGCAGTGCTACAATTGAAACTGACTTCGAAACCGGACGTGCCAAAGACAGTTTTTATTTAACCGATGTCTCGGGGAAGATGTTTGCCTCTTCTGAACTTGCTGACAAAATCAGAAGAGAAATTCTAGCCCCGATTCAATCGAACTCTCGTTAGAGATTAATTTTTACAAAGAACTTTTAAGGAAGTAGCTTTATCAACTTTTGGAGCTTTCCCGTTAGAAAAACGGTAAGCCAAACCTGACTTCTTATCCACTTCAGTTTTCGTCCAATATTTCTCTTCGCTGGTTTTGATCTCTTTGGGAGCAGTCGCAGCAAATTTTACTAGATCATCTTTGGAAGGAACAACGCCACCAACAGATTTACAATAAGCTGCAGCTTCAGTCCATTTTTTAGATGCCACTTTATCCACTAAGAATCCAGCAGCAGAAACTTCAGGTTGTGCCTCTTCTACTTTTTTCTCAGGCGGAGCAGCCACTGGTTTAGTTTGAGCATCAGCAGGAACAGTTGCCACTGCTACTGGAGCTTTTGTTTTAAAGTATTTCACGTATCCTAAGTACCCGATGGCAAGCACTCCGGCCAAAACTAAAAATAGATACACTCCATTTCCAGATTCTTTTGTTGCGTGGGAAGATCCTTCGGAGTGAGATACCGGGGATTGAAGAGAAACTTGAGCTGACTCATCGTTTCTGAAGAGAGATGCGCTCTCGTTTCTTGTAGATTGTTTCTTAACCGTATTTGTTTTCTTAGCCGCTTTTTTAACAGCCTTCTTCTTAGCGGCAGATGATGATTTTTTCGTTGCCATAATGATAATCCTTATTGCCGAGACAATTCTAATTATAGTTATCACATGAAATCAGAAAAAGCTGAAGAACTTCTTCTCAAATTTGTTTTTTTTTAAAATTTTTTTAAGTGTGTTTCCTTTTCTCCTACGAAATCGTGATCCTAGATGAAAGAAGTTCGTATTGGTCTATTGGGTGCCGGAGTCGTCGGCACTAGCTTACTCCAACTCTTGGATAAAAACCGAGAAAAAATCCAAAATCATTATGGAATCAACTTACAACTAACGGTCATAGCCACTCGTAGTCCGGGAAAACTCCAAGGTAAAACAAACGTTCCAGTAACAGACGATGTACTGTCTGTTACAAATCGTTCGGATATCGACATGATTGTTGAATTGATGGGCGGGACTGACATGGCCTACAAAGCAGTTCGGTCTGCTTTGGAAAATGGCAAAACTGTCATCACAGCCAATAAGGCGTTGTTATCCGAAAAAGGCAGAGAACTGTATCCGATCGCAAAAAAAACCGGAGTCGAACTCGGATATGAGGCTGCTGTCGCCGGATCCATTCCCATCATCCGTACTTTAAGGGATGGCCTAGCCTCTTGCGAATTTGAAGTCATCTGCGGAATCCTCAATGGAACCACTAATTTCATTCTAACAAAAATGGAGCAGGAATCTTGGGATTATTCCACTGCCTTAAAAAAAGCCCAAGAGTTAGGATTTGCGGAAGCAGATCCCACCTTTGATGTAGAAGGGATTGATGCCGGTCACAAAATCAGTTTGCTGGCAAGTCTTGCTTTCCGTGAGTACATTCCGTTCACCTCTTTATCGGTAAAAGGGATCTCTGACTTACAAGCTTTAGATATTCAATCCGCTTTGTCTCTTGGATACCGAATCAAACTTTTGGGTATCTCTAAACGAAGTTTGGCGGGTGTTCTTACCAAAGTGCATCCCACTCTTGTTCCTCTCGACCATCCTTTAGCAAATGTAATGAATGAATCCAATGCTGTGTTTTATAAAACCAAAGAAGCGGATTCAGGAATGATCACGGGAAAAGGGGCCGGTGGAATGCCGACAGCAAGTGCCGTTCTTTCCGACATCATCTACTATGCCTCGAGACTCGGGAGCAAAGACATTGCTAAAGAAAATAACCTTTTTCCAGAGGCGAAAGCATTTCCAGAACCAAATAATTTGGTCCGTTATTACCTTCGTTTTTCCACAGTGGATAAACCTGGGGTTCTTGCGGAAATTTCTCAAGTCCTCGGTCGTCATAATATTTCAATTGCATCCGTCCAACAAAAGGAGTCTGCTTCCGAGCCTGTGTCGGTGATTGTTGTCACACACGCAGCCACTGAAGGAGAATTTCAAAAATCTCTGCAGGAAATTGATACCATGTCTGCCATCATCAAACAAAAAACTGTGGCCATCCGGCTTCTGGAAAAACTGTAACTCGCCATGGCGAATTTACAATTTCCGTCCCTCGACCTAAAAACAGAATTCGTCGATATCAAAGGCGAACGGGTTCTCGTGGTCTCTTTTGTCGGCCAAATTACCAATACCAATGCGTATGAAATCAATCGGAATATTTCGGTGATCTTTCGGGATGCGGTTTATAATATCATTTTGGAACTAACCAAATTGGAATACATCAATAGCATTGGGGTAGCAACACTCATTGGTATCATCAAAACCGTAGAGAGCAATCATGGTAAAATTCTGATTGGAGGCTTAAATCATTTTTTGGAAAACGTGATCCGGCTCATGGATTTACCTGGCAAAGTGAAAATCCTTAATACAAAAGAGGAAGCAATCTCTAACTGGGTGTAGTTGCCAGAGGTTTTTGTTCTTTTGTTTTCCATATCTCTTCTTCAATCAAACCCAAAAGATTTGGTAATCCATTACGAGTGACAGCAGAAACAAGTAAGGATCCATTTTTTTCGAAAGAAGCATAAGTTTCTTCATCGAGTCCATCAGCTTTGTTAAAAACCACCATCCTTGGAATTTCATTCAACTGTAAAGAATTGAGAATCGTATCTACAGCTTCCATTTGTTCCGCATAATTAGGATTTGTGGAATCTACCACATGAAGAAGGAGATCCGCATCCCCTAATTCTTCAAGCGTGGCTTTGAAAGCTTGAGACAAATCGGGAGGCAGGTCATGGATAAATCCTACGGTATCGGAGATGATAATTTCTCTTTCTTCAGGAAAACGAATGCGCCTGGTTGTAGGATCCAGAGTTGCAAATAATTTGTCTTCGGCAATCACTGTAGAATTGGTTAAAGCATTGAGGAGAGTGGACTTTCCAGCGTTGGTATAACCGACAATGCCGACAATGGGGATTTCATTTCTCGTACGAGACTTTCGATTGAGTTCCCTACGGCGTTTGAGATCTTTAAGTTCATTTTCCAAACGAGTGATTTTTTCTTCCACTCGTCTGTTTCCAATTTCCAACTTGGTTTCCCCAGGCCCTCTACCACCAATACCTCCTGTTAGGCGACTCATATTGTCATCCAATTCAGAAAGTCTATTTTTCAAGTATTTGAGTTGGGCCAGTTCCACTTGAAGTTTTCCATCTCTCGATTTTGCATTTTTGGAAAAAATATCTAAGATCAGTTGGGTTCGATCGATGATTTTTAAATCACTGGCATCGGATATCTTCTTTGCTTGCGAAGGTGTGAGTTCCAAATCAAAAATCAAGTGTTCAATGTCTTTATGAACAGAAGTTAAAATGATCTCTTGTAATTTTCCTTTTCCCACAACAGTTTTGGGATCGGGATCTCTTTTTTGGATATAGGTATCTACAACATGAATTCCTGCTGTGCGACAGAGTTCTTTCAGTTCCGCCATGGAATGGTCAGGTGAACGTTTCATCTTTCGAACATCATAAACACCCACAAGGAAAGCTCGGTTTTCTTTTTGAGAGGTTTTGAGGGTTGATGTTTTTTTTGTGAATTCGGATTCTAATGCTTCTACTTGCTCTAAATATCCGTATTTCAATTGTCCTGGATATTGTTTGGGAGAAAGGATCCACGGTTCTTTGGCTTCTGGATCAGGATTGATAAAGGCTGAAAAAAAGAATTTGGGAATTCCGTCAGAACCAACACAAGCAGCCGTAATGGAATCAAAACGGTTGAGGACAAGGTCCATAAGATCTTCTTGGTTTAACGGGTGTTCTTTGAGATGTGTATGAAAAAGACGAAGCCCTCGTAATCTCGAATGGGCAACACGGTAGCGGTCTAAATGCGGAATTTCGATCGAATGATCATTTCCTACGATCAGGTGAGTGACATAACCTGAGCGTTCGATCAGAAGGCCCACTTGCCTACCGATTTCTACTGAAATCTCACCTACGAGCCTAGCTAGGTCCATAGATATGATAGAATCCTCTCTGAGACGCCTTTCGGAGAGAGATTTTAACTTTTTTAGCTGGTTTGGCTTGAGACCAGCTAGATTGCCGCTAATTTTACTTATAGTAAGTATCCGATATTCAAAGTATGGAAGTAGGCTATCAGATGTTTCAAAAGGGTCAAGACATAATTTGGAAGAGCAGTTTATGGGTGGTCCTTGTTTTATTGATAAGTTGTTCCACATCAAAACCTTACCAGTTAACAGACGTTTCACCAAAGTATAAAGAATACCAAGGAAGTGATTTAGATCCTCATAAAGCGAAAGATGTAATCATCCCGGTAACCAATAACCGCAAATATGATGAGTTTATCCAAGAAGCACATAAGGCAATTGCCTTATTAGAATTTGGTGAGAACGTAGCTCTTCGTGCTGATAGCAAAAAAACTGTGGGGGAACCTGTCGAAAAAGAGATGCAAGCAGCAGCTTATTTGGAAGAAGACCTTCCTCAGATCATAGCCAAACTTCCAGGACTGATTCAAACTAACCAGGATTTGATAGATAGCACTCCCAATGATTTTGATGGGCCCGCCATTGGACGAGTGAGTTATGAATTAGGTAATATTTTAGATTCGCTAAAACAAAACAGTCCGAAAGCGATTGGAATCCAAAATGCCATTCGGAACATTCGATCTGATTCTAATAATTACAAACAGAACAAAGATATCGCTGATGCTGATATCAAACCTGTTGAAGTAGATCCGATAATTATTGATAACAATAAAGAAAAACCGAAAAAACCTCTAAAAATTTCCCCGAAGAAAGAAGACAATACTAATAAAATTTCCATCAAACGCCTAAATCGCAAAACGAAAGTTACTGGTAAAGCGAAAGTGGACAACCAAATTAATGAATTAGTTAAAAAGGAAGAGGAAGAAGTTCTCTCTGATGAAGAAAAAAAAGACAGAGAGTATACAGAACAAATTCGTAATGGACTGGTTCAGGTATTCCAATGGGAATACTATCGTAAACCTAAGAACTTAGAGAAAATTCTAGCAACACATCCTATTCCCCGTGTTCGTTCTGCAGCAGCTCTTGCTCTGGGTCGCCTCAAAGCAGGTCGTGTGAGTTTACAGAATGCTATTGATAAAGATGGATACCAAGTAAGACCTGCTGCTTACAAAGCACTTTCAGATCTTGGGGACAAACGATCCCTTTCCTATTTTATCGCAGGTACCAAGGCTGAAGATCCCGAAGTAATTGCTGTCAGTTACGAAGGACTCGGGAAAACAAAAGATCCAGCCGGCCGAGAAATGATCCTTACAACTGGTCTTGCTTCTGAGTATGTGGTGATTGTTTCTGGAGCACTCCGAGGGCTCGCTTATCACAAATTAGATGCTGATGTGGAAGTGTTTGATAAGTTTTTAAAATCCAACGAACAAGAAATCAAAGAAGCTGCCCTCGAAGCTCTTGCTATTCACGGAAGTCGGGAAAGTCTTAGAATTTTAGAACGAGTTGTGGCAGAAGAACCAAACCTTGCTCTTTTGGCCGTGGATGAAATCAGTAAAAAACCATCTCTCTCAGCAACTTTTGCTCTCATTCGATTGAACGAATCCCAAACAGACGAAAAAATAAACAAACGAATTGGGGAATCTTTACTGAGACGAAAAGCCTTCGGAAAATATGCCATCATTCTCATTGAGGATGACTATCTCAGATCAGAACCTAACGAACGTTCGAGACCAGTATCTTATATCAAAAATAAAGAAATTGGTCTAATCCTTTCTGAAACGAAAAAGGAATTTGCCGTTCGCGTTGGGGAAGATATCCTCACCGATAAATACATTCAGGTGAAAATGGAGTCCACTCTTCCCGGAGCAAGTGGTGCCTTTGTCACAGGTTGGGTGTTCTATCCAAAACTGGATATCATCGAAGTAAAACAACTAGGAAGTGACGGAAATTCAGGTAAGTATTCCAACTTAAAAAAAGGAAAACACAACAATCTCTTCAACCCAATCGAAGAGATCAAAGTTCCTAGAAAGGACTAATTTTTCCTTTGGTAAGAACGGTGGGAACCCATTCTACCGTTCCTTGTTTGAGTGGCACTTTGGGAATCATCCAATGAAGGCCACAAAACCAAGGTAAAAACAAAGAAGAAAAAGGCATCACACCGAATACATCAAATCCAGTAGAGGCGATGACGAGAACACCCTTGTAATCGGATTTGTAAATTTTACGCATCATCCAAAGCCCAGAGGTTTGGGTTTCCATTGTTACATCAGAAACAATCATATCGTAATTTGGATTTTTAGAAAAAAGGACAAGTCCTTCTTTGGCATCTACTGCTCTGTCAGATGGGATATTTTTTGAATCAAAATATGATTTTAGATTATTCGCATAACGATCATTATCATCAACTATTAAAACTCTTTTCATAATTAGATCTCCGCATCGGCAAATTGACTATCGTATAATTTTTTATAAATTCCATTTGCTGCCAATAGGGAATCGTGATCCCCTTGTTCTTTGATCTCACCCTCTTCAATTACAACAATATTTTTCACACGGCGCACTGTAGAGAGGCGGTGAGCAATGATAAAAGTAGTTCTATTTTTAAAGAGGCGCTCTAGGGCACGACTGACCAAACGTTCCGATTCCGCATCCAGGGCGCTCGTTGCTTCATCTAGAATCATAATCTCCGCATTTCGTAACAAAGCGCGAGCAATCACTAAACGTTGCCTTTGTCCCCCACTGAGATCAAGCCCTCGAACCCCAATGACCGTATCGTATCCTTTTTCCATTTTGGTAATGAAGTCATGGGCATTGGCAAGACGAGCAGCACGAACCACTTCCTTTCGAGAAGCAGCCCCAGTCCCATAAGCAATGTTATCTGCAATGGTTCCGTGGAAGAGGAAAATCTCCTGAGTCACAATTCCAATTTTTTTACGAAGTGAGTTAAGGGAATAGTTGCGGATATCCATTCCATCGATTCTAATTTTACCGGCTGTAGGATCAAAGAACCGAGGAATTAAATCCATCAGTGTCGATTTACCTGAACCACTGGTTCCCACAAAGGCATAAGTTTCGCCTAGTTTGATATCTAGGTTGATTCCTTTGAGGACTTCTTGGTTCGTTCCTGGATAAGAAAAATGAATGTCTTCAAATTGGATTCCGTCTTCTATTTTTTCGAGAACTGTTTCGTCTCCATGTTCTACTACTTCGGAATCCCGATCGATGATTTCAAAAATACGTTTTCCTGCGGAATTGGCTTGGGTGATTTTACCCACCATTTGCGAAAGTTGAGTAAGAGGGCGAAGTAAAAATAACAAGGTAAGGAGGAAGGCCATAAACTCCCCTTGTGTGAACTTACCCGAATAAATGAATTTAGCACCCATAGCAAAATACCCGAGAACCACAATGGAAGATGTCAACTCCACAAGACTCGGTGCCATTTGTAAGTAAAACTGTCCTTTGAAAGTCCGACGGTAGACTCTATAGTTGATATGATCGAATTTTTTAAGGTCTTGATTTTCCTGGCGAAAGGTTCGGATGACCTTAATCCCCGAAATGAATTCTTGGATATGGCTATTCAAGTCGGCGATTTTTTCTTGGAACCGGGCAGTGGAGGAAGAAATTTTTCTAGTGAAAAGTGTTACCGGCAATATCACAACCGGAATCGTAAGACAAGCTAAGACTAATAATTCTGAATTTAGATAAATAAGAATCATTAGGTGCGTTAAAACATAAAAAAAGTTAATCACCGCATCACGTAAGTTACTTGAAATGACGGCAGCCACAATTTCCGCATCGTTAATGACACGGCTCATGATAAGACCGGTTTTTTCTTTATAAAAATAAGTCAGAGGTAACCTTTGGACTTTTTGGAATAACTCTTGGCGAATGTCTCTCACCGCTTTATATCCTGCGGTGGCAATACAATAGACAGATAAAAGATAGGTTCCGAGTTTCAGTAGATAAAGGGGAAAAACAGCAATACAAACAGCCCAAACCACTTCCTTAGGCTCCATATCGGCTGTAAACTCGTTGATTTGGAGTTTTGCTGAGATGATTACACGTTTGATACGTTCGAGCCCATCCAAACTATCTGCACCGAGTAATACTTCCTGCACTAAGATGGTTTTTTCTGGAAGAGTTAAATCCAAATGGAAACGATTGTTTTTGTCACCACCTAACGAATCAAAGAGGGGGATAAGGGCTGTAAGAGAAATACCATTCAGGACGGCTGTCAAGAGCGCAAATACCAAACCCAAAACAAATCGTTCTCGGTAATGCACAGAATAGGACAACAGTCTTAAAAAATACTTCATTGGATTACTTCCTCATAGAAGTTACGAAGTAAGGTTTCCCCATACTCGGTGAGGATGGATTCTGGATGGAACTGAACCCCAAAGACCTTATTCCATTTTCTGTGACGAATTCCCATTATGACTCCATCTTTCGTTTCGGCTGTCACTTCCAATTCGCTCGGAAAAGAAACTTTCGATACCGTCCAGGAATGGTAACGGTTCGCTAAAAAACCGTTAGGAATGTTTTTAAAAACACCTTCGCCATTGTGTAAGATCTCAGAGGGCCGTCCATGAAACACATCGGGTGTTTGTTCCAAACTAGCGCCGAACATTTCTCCAATGGCTTGGTGACCGAGACAAATTCCAAGCACGGGCATTGTCTCATACATTGAGCTTAAATGTGACATGAGTTTTCCTGAAGTTTTAGGAAGGCCGGGTCCAGGTGACAAAACAACTGCCTTGTAATTTTTTTGTAAGTCCAGGGGTAGGTCTTCATCATGCCGCATGACAGTAGTTGGTATGATTTGGTTCAGGTATTGGTACAGAATATAAGTGAATGAGTCGTAATTGTCGATGAGAAGGAACATACTAGGAGAGGACAAGTGGAGTCAACTTTTGGTTCCACCTGTCCTAAATCCAATCTTTACGCGTTAGGAGTTTCGATCCCAACCCCGTCATTTAGAAATTTGGAAATGATCACACGTTGGATTTGTGAAGTACCTTCGTAGATTTGGAAAATTTTAGCATCGCGCATTAATTTTTCTACAGGGTATTCTTCGTTAAATCCGTAACCACCAAAGATTTGAACTGCATCGGTAGTGACACGCATTGCCATATCAGCACAAAATACTTTTGCAATGGATGCTTGGTATGTATTCCTGTATCCGCTATCGATAAGCCAAGCAGATTGCCAACAGAGTAGTCTTCCTGCTTCAATGTCCCTTGCCATTTCAGCGATCATAAAACTAACACCTTGGTTGACAGAAATAGGTTTTCCAAACGCATTACGAGTGTTTGCATAACGGATGGAATGATCAAGGGCCGCACGAGCCACACCAACAGCTCCAATCGCAACGGCTGGACGAGTTTTATCAAAAGCACCCATGGCAATTTTGAATCCGTCCCCTTCTTTACCGATCATGTTTTCTTTAGGAACTTTTACATCTTCGAAGGTCACACCGCGAGTGTCGGAACAACGTTGACCCATATTTTTTTCTTTTTTTCCGACTATGATACCAGGAGATTTAGCATCGACGATAAAGCCTGTCATCCCTTTGTGACCGGCATTTGGATCTGTTTTTGCTAAAACAAAAAACCAATCCGCATGACCTGCGTTTGTGATCCACATTTTGGATCCATTGATGATGTATTCATCACCCACTCGTTTTGCTACGGTGCGGATTCCAGCAACGTCAGATCCTGCTCCAGGTTCTGTTACTGCATAAGCGGCAAGAGTAAAGGTTTCCGACATTGGTTGGATGAATTTTTTCATTACATAATCATCAGCGCCTAACAAAACAGGCGCTAATGCAAGATTGTTTGCTAGGATGGCAGTGGCCATTCCCGAACAACCATAAAACAACTCTTCTGAAGCGATGAGTTCGTCCAAAACACCAAGGCCTGCACCACCGTATTCGGCTGGGATGTGCATATTCATCAGGCCTACGTCAAAAGCTTTCTTTAAAATTTCTTTCGGATATTCACCTGTGTGGTCATGGTGTTCCGCCTTAGGAATCATTTCATTTTTGGCGAAATCTCTCGCTAAATCGCGGAGGGCTTTTTGTTCATCGGTGATGGAAAAGTCGATCATGGTATGCCTTATTGATGTTTTTTTACAGTACTTTGGAATTTTCTCTCTGAGTCAAGAAACTAGGGCGACTTAAATCTGTTGAAAAATCTTTTGAATCCAAAATCCTAGCCTTGGGAGAAAACAATGTCAGGACACTCGAAATGGGCGACGATTCGAAGAAAAAAGGGAGCCATTGACGCCAAAAGAGGCGCCATCTTTACAAGGATTGCCAAAGAAATTTCCGTAGCAGCGAAAGATGGTGGTGGGGACCAAGAAGGAAATCCAAGACTTCGCCTTGCTGTTACAAAAGCAAAAGCTGCCAACATGCCAAAGGACAACATTGAACGTGCCATTAAAAAGGGTACTGGTGGTTTGGAAGGAATGGTCTATGAAGAGTGCCTTTACGAATGTTACGCACCTGGTGGTGTCGCCATTATGGTGGATGTCCTCACCGATAAAAAATCTCGTACAACTCCCGAAATTAAAAGCATTCTAACCAAACTCGGTGGGTCGCTTGCCAACGCTGGGGCCGTTTCTCGTCTTTTTGAACGAAAAGGGCAACTGACTCTAAAGGCAGACCAAATTTCCGAAGAATCTCTCTTTGATTTGGCACTGAGTGCCGGTGCCGAAGACATCCAAGTCAATGATGGAATGTATGTGGTGCTGACAACTCCTGCAGAATACGAAGCAGTCCAATCGGCACTTTCCACCAAAGGGCTGAATATGGAAGAATCGGAAATCAAATACATTCCCATGACCACAATCGAAGTGAACGATAAAGAAACTGCCGAAAAAGTGATGAAGTTAATTGAAAACTTGGAAGCCAACGATGACGTGCAAGGTGTGAGCTCCAACTTTGAGTTAGGTGACGGGGTAGAGTTAGATTAAAATTTTTCTCCCAAAGACAGGGACGAGTTATGTCGCCCTGCCTGCATCTGATTTGTATCTCTTTTGCCTGCTACTGATGAAAATCCAAATTCGCTGGTTTATCTTCTTTTGATCAACCCTGCGATGAAGATCAGCAAAATAGCTCCAATCACCGCTACAATAAGCTCGGCAATGAGTCCATAAGAGCGAAAACCTAAGAGTCCAAATACAATTCCACCTAAAAAGGAACCCACGACACCAATCACCAAATTAGCGATGAGTCCAAAGCCCTTTCCTCGCAATATACGACCAGCAAGCCAACCTGCTGCAAGACCAATGAGTAAAAACCAAATAAAACTAAACATAAGTTACTATCCTTGTTGCCTTTTCTTTTGAATTCTCATAAATTTACAAGAAGTCGTTAGAGAATCAATTCATATACGAAGGCTACATTTGAAAAATCAACTTTTAACAGGTCCCTATTATTTTGGTATGAAGGACTTGGATGTGTTCAAAAAACATTTTATTCAAGAGAACCAAGGAAAACCGCTCTTTCTCATTCGTTTTGAAAACATCGGTAGTATTGAACTGACTGATTTTCTGGATTTACTTCGAACTGAGTTTTATACCTGTTTGGATTTGGAAGATATATCTTTTGGATTCCACTACATAGAAAAACAAAAAATTTTGATTATGGGAATTTCTCCGCTTTTCGAGTGGGACATCGAACGATTTCCTAATATTGAAAATGCTGTTGGTAAATTCCAACAGCAGTGTATGCAAAATAAAACTGCTTCCTTTCATTTTGGAGTCTCAAGAACTCAATCCAATTTTATTTCTGACAGTGATGAAATTTATAACGAACTCTATAAATCTTCAGAAAAAAATCTAAACGATAACTTAGTTCGTTGGAGTTGGACCTACTACAATAAAGCCAATACCTATATTTCCGGATCAGTTCATGAGGCTATGATCCAACCCACTGTGATCTTCAATCCAAAAGACAAAACCTATTCTGTCAAAGGTGGAGAAGTGTTTTTGGGAGGCGGGGCTTATATTGGATATAAAGATTTAATCAATGACATTCCTTCTGACCAAGACCTAAACCGAATTGAACTTTTAATTTTAGAAAAACTCATCATTGCTTGCGAAGGGGCACCAGGACTTTTAAAATTCAATATTTCCCCTCAATCCTTAATTGATACTTTTTCCCATGCAAACCGTGTGGATCGATTGAAAAAACTCATTCAAAATAAGGATCTACTTCCAGAAAATATTCGTTTTGAGTTGGTAGAAAAACCGTATGACGATTCCCATTATCCATTAAAGGATGTATGCCTTGCTTTTTATTCGCATGGAATGAGTTTTGCGGCAGATGACTTTGGTGTAAAAAGTCAGTCTCACCAAATTGTCTTAGATCTCGGGATTATGATCAAAGAATTCAAACTAGATCCTATTAGTTTTAAATTCAAAATTGAAGAAGACCAAATTAAATTTTTAGATAACTTAGCTTTTATTGATTATTGTAAACGTCTTGCTGACAACAGAGAGGCGGTGATCACTGCTGAAGCTGTTGAGGATTATGATACCTTACGTTTCCTTATGGAACACCAAATTTATCAATTCCAAGCAAACATTCTATTTGGAAAAATGACAGTGTCCGATTACAAAAGGGATTTTGAGCTTCTCCATTCCATACACGAAGATGTGGTGAAAGAAGTATTGACAGATAAAATTTTGTCAGAAAAACAAAAGAAAGTCGGGAATTTGTTTCGAGTTGCATCGGAAGAGGGTTTGATTTAAAAAAATATGCATTTCATTATGGCGATTGAAAACGATCCAAATTCCGCGCAAGATTTGGAAAACATCTTTCTTGGTTTACGCCAACGAGTAGTCATAACAAAATTTTCTCAAACCGTTCAGGAGTATGTTAAATCCTCTAACCCAGATATCATTTTAATGGGTTTAACTTTTAAGGACAAAAAGGAATTAGAATTTGTTTTAGAACTTCGTCGCGATGTGATTACCCATAACATTCCAATTCTGGCTATGATCCCAAAAGAAGACGCCAACTTTGTAGCAAACCTGAAAGCCCTTGGTTTTACCGATTATATGGTAAAACCGTTAATCAAACAACCACTACTAGACCGAATCCATTCGCATATTGAAGAGTACAAATTCAGCGAGTCTTCCAAAACAAGAGATAACATGTCCTTTGTTGTAGTAGATCGAGGTCATGGACGTGTTTTGTTTCAATGTCGTGCCAATCTCAAACGATATGTATTTCCAGAATTCAAAAAAATATTCACTCCGAATTTTCTAAAATCCATACATACGGAACGAATTTGTTTTGATGTTCGTGTCGTTCCAGAATTAGGAAAAGAAGAAGTAGAAGTATTCGAACGAGTGATGAAACTATTTTCCAATCATGAAAAAGTTGTCTTTATTGCAGGTCGTCATATGGGAGCTTTTATTGAACACGCCGCTGATGATGAAAAGATGTTGGTGTTTATGGCTCCAAACGAATTTGATGAATACGTAAAAATGGAAGAGCAGAAAATTGAAGAACAACGTAAAAAAGAGAAAAAAGAAAAATTTATAAAGGAAACTGGCAAAGAGCCGCCACCGACTCCGACACTTTTAAGCCAAGTCAAGATAGAAATTCCGATCAATCCGCCGATTGTTCCAGAAAATTCAAACCCATCCGAGGAATCTACTAATTTACCACCTAATTCTGATTCAACGGAATCTCCTCCTCAATCATAATTTTTTAGAAAACAAAAACAAAAGAAGTAAACAATGAACTACAAACGCGAAGTCATCGATGTTCCCAACGGCAAAGGCGAAATCATTCGCTTTCAAATGAATGATCAAAACTCATTGACAGGTCAAAATATGAAAGACCTAGGTGAGATCTTAAATGAAATCAAAGCTGATAATTCCAAACGTGGAGTCATTCTAACCACTGATAATCCAAAGTTTTTTTGTAATGGCCTTGATGCAGAAAATCTTCTTTCAACAAGTAGAGACAAACTCATCGATGAAGTGGGTGGAATCGTAATTCTATTTGGGGAACTGGTTAAATTTGACAAACCGTTGATTACCGAAGTTACAGGCCATGCGATGGGTGGGGGTGCAGTCATTACTGTTGCCTCTGATTTTAAGTATATGTTGGATGGAAAGGGAAGAATCGGATTTACAGAAGTCAACGTAGGTTTGCCTTTGCCTGGAAGTTTTATCGATCGTATTAAAATGTGTGTCGATCCAAGGTATTGGGCAGAAGTATGTTTGGAAGGAACCACTTACAAAGGTGCTGAAGCAAAAAAAATTGGTCTCATCGATGAAATTGCGCCAACTCCAGAAGATGTAAGAAAGATCGCTTTAAAAAAATTAGAAACACTTTCCAAAATTCCATCTGCTGCCTATCGCTCCACTAAGAATACATTAAACGGAGCACTACTCGCGAACCTGGAACAATACAAAAAAGATACGATTAAATCTTTTGAACAACCCGGTGTTGTTGAGAATTTACTCGAAGCGATGACGGCACTAAAGGAAAAACGTAGACCCGTTTTTAAATAAAAATCTCAGCGATCGAGGGGAAAAATACAAACACCCCTCGATTCTTATAAGTCTTTTCACTATACGCGCCGAAAATAATAATGAAATCTGATGTTGCGTTCCTTAGTTTTAGTACTTATTCTCTCTCTCTATCCTCTCTCTGCAATATCTGTCTCTGATTTCCCACCAGGTTTTGTTTTAAAAAATCCATATATTTGGCCAGTAAAAGGATACGATACAATTACTGGTGCTTTTGGAGAATTTAGAACCGGTCACTTCCATATGGGCCAGGATTTTTCCACAGGTGGTAAAATTGGAATACCAATTCTTGCCGTCGCAAAAGGAAAAGTAACAAGAGTCCAAAGAAGATGGACTAGCATTGGTTATGCGCTATTTTTACAACACGACGATGGAATGACATCTCGTTATGGTCATCTGCATAAATTCTCTCAAAAAATTATCAAACAGATTTTAAAATCCAAACAAGCAAAACGATACAAAGACCGAACCGATTTCGATATTGCACTTCCTGAAGCTGTGGATGTAGAAGCGGGCGAAACAATTGCTTTCTCTGGAGATACGGGAGTTGGGCCCCCTCACCTTCACTTTGAACTTTTTAAAGACAATGTATATTACAATCCCATGCATTATGGTCTTGGATACAATGTCGCGGAACCCATTGTATTCAATGCATTACGCATCACTCCGCAGACACCACGTACTTTCATCAATGGCCGAAATGAAACTGTCGAAATTCCATTTTATGAATCCAGTGGAAACCGTTTTGAGTTATCAGAAACTCCTACACTTTTTATCCAAGGGAAGGTCGGAATACAAATTGCGATCCATCAAAAATCCAATAGCAATCGTTTAGGTATTTTCACCTTAGATATGTTAATTGGTGAAAATGTTTTGCAAGGTTTCCAACTTTCTAAAATTCTAAAAGAACATACAAGAAAAAATGTTTTGCTTTATGATAGTTCTGTAAGTAAACCCAATGGAAACCCATTTTCATATTATCTCCATACTCGCGATGGAAATGATCTTTTAGGTATGAGAAGTAATGGTCGTGAACAGGGTCTTCTTGATAGCGAACTTATGAGAATGGGAGAACCAAAGGAAATCACAATCCGGGCAACGGGAATGGGTGGGCAAATGTCCTTTGCTTCCTTTTACATTCTTAAAGACCAAGGTGATTATAGTCATATTGTTACTAAAGAATGGAAATACAATGTGTATTATGATCGTTACACAACTTTCAAGTCCAAAGATACTAAAGTAGAATTGTTTTTTCCGGTGAATGCCGTATATTCTAAAGCTTTTTTCGAAATTGAAGCACAAGAACAAATTCAAATTAAAACACAAGGGCTCAATCAATTATCTAGTGTGTATAAAATTGGACCTGATTTTAAAGATTTCAACTTAGGTTATGATCTTTACGTAAAAGTTCCTAAATCGAAGGATATCAATTCTGCAGACTTATATGAAGTGTTAGCCGATGGGAATGTAAAAAAAATCAATGGATCTTCTTTTAGTTCTTGGGGACAGTTTTTCAAAGTAAGACTTCGTAAAACAGGCCTCTTTGTAGTTCTTTCAGACCAAACACCACCCAATATTTATCTACATGAATTTATGAATAAAACGGTATATCCAAGAGAAGACTTTGCTTTGTATCTAAAGGCAGTGGATGTTGGATCAGGAATTATGCCTGATGGATTTGATATCACAGTAGACGGTATCCCAGGAAAGGCGGAGTTTTTTCCCAAAGATGGACGTTTAGAAATCTTTGAACCAGAAATTTTATATGAACCAGGAAAACATACAGTACTTGCGAGTGTAAGGGATTTTGCTGGAAATTGGAGTTCTACAGTTCGTTATGATTACGAAATCCAAACACCACCTGTCGTTGAAGAAAAAAAGAAACCGACTTTAGACATCCAAAACGTAGATACTTTAAAAGATAAAAAGAACACTAAAGAAACTAAAACAAAACAATCTTCGCCTAAGGTGCAAAAGGTGATTAAATCGATCACAGCCGCACCTAAGGCAAAGGATAAAAAATCTACATCCCGATAGCTGCACCACCGTCAACACGGAGGTAAGTTCCAGTAATGTAAGATGCATCGTTACTTAAGAAAAACTTAACAGCAGATGCGATCTCTTCCTGTTTTCCTGGACGTTTGAGCGGGATCACAGAAGGATCAGTCAACTTGTCCTGTACTTCTTTTGAAAGAGTTCCTGTCATTTCTGTTTGAACGTATCCAGGGCAAACTGCGTTTACTAGAACGTTTCTTCCTGAAAATTCACGAGCAGAAACTTTAGTTAAAGCAATCACTCCGGCTTTGGAAGTAGAGTAGTTTGCTTGTCCTGGTTGTCCTGTGAGTCCAGAGACTGAGGAGATATTTACGATCCGACCAGAGTCAGATTTAAGAATCAATTTACTTGCGGATTTAGTCATAAGGAAAACTCCCTTACAGTTCACATCCATTACGAAGTCGTATTCTTGTTCAGACATACGAATGAGAAGGTTATCTTTCAAAACTCCCGCGTTGTTCACTAGGAAGTCTAATTTTCCAAAAGCTTCCTTTGTTTTGCCGATTGCTGCGTCGCAATCTTCTGGTTTTGTTACGTTACAAGCAACACCGATTGCTTTCACGCCAAATTTTGCTTCTACTTCTCTTGCAGCTTCTTCAATTTTTTCCTGATTCAAGTCAACAAGCACCAAACTTGCACCATGCGATGCGATACGGTTTGCGATAGCTCTTCCCAAACCAATGGGAGAGGCAGCTCCTGTTACCAGTGCTACTTTTCCTTCGAATTCTTTGGACATATGCCCCCCTAGGATTTATTACTAGATTCTAAACTTGAATCTCGAACATCGTTCGGCAATCGTAAAATTCCCAGTTGAAAGAGAAGTTTCTAATGAAAGACTGCCCTTATGATCGATCGTTATAGCCACCCGGAGATTTCCGCCATCTGGGAATTAGAGAACAAATTTAAAATTTGGACAGATATTGAAATTTATGCCTGCGAGGCACGTGCCAATCGAGGAGAGGTTCCCAAAGAAGACCTCGAAACCATCAAACAGAAGGCAAAATTCAATGTAGATGAAATTCTAGAAATAGAATCTAAGGTCCACCATGATGTCATCGCTTATTTGACAAACCTGAATTCTTATATAGGACCTGCAGGCCGCCATGTTCACTTCGGACTGACTTCCAGTGATGTTGGGGACACGGCACTTTGCGTACAGATGGTCCAAGCAATGGACCTTCTCATCCAAAGAACCGAAACACTTTTACAAACAACAAAAGAAAAAGCAAAAGAGTACAAAGACCTTCCTTGTATCGGACGTTCTCATGGAATCCATGCAGAGCCAATGACTTTAGGATTAAAGTTTGCCCTCTTCTTTGCTGAGATGACGCGTAACTTAGAACGGATGAAAGATGCGCGCGAACAAATTGCGGTAGGTAAATTATCCGGAGCCGTAGGAACCTATTCCAATATTGATTTAGAAATCGAAGAATATGTTTTAAATAAACTTGGCCTGAAGGTAGATCCGATTGCAACACAAGTGATCTCGCGGGATCGCCATGCATTCTATATTTCGGTTCTAGGTGTAGTGGCTGCGAGTTTAGATCGTATGGCAACGGAAATTCGCCTCTTACAAAAAACTGAAGGTCGCGAAGTAGAAGAGCCATTTGCTAAAGGCCAAAAAGGATCTTCGGCTATGCCTCACAAACGTAACCCCGTTGTCTGTGAACGTATTTCTGGAATCTCCAGAGTCATTCGTTCTAATGTAAACGTTGGATTACAAAACGTGGGACTTTGGCATGAAAGAGATATTTCTCATTCCTCTGCCGAACGAATTGTACTTCCTGATTCCACCATTGCCCTCGATTACATTTTAGAAAAAATGAACTTTGTTTTAAAGGGCCTTCATGTGTACCCTGACGCCACAGAACGTACGTTAAACGTGACGAGAGGACTGATTTTTTCTCAAAAAGTTTTGTTATGGCTGATTGAAAAAGGTGGAATTTCTAGGGAAGATGCCTACCTTATCGTACAAGAAAATGCAATGGCAGTTTGGGGAGACCAATCTAAAAATCTTCGTGATCTTTTGAAACAAGATCCAAGATGTTCGGCTATCTTAAAGGACAGTGATTTAGAAGAAATTTTTCAAATCAAACCTTACTTGGAACGAATTCCGCTGATCTTCAAACGATTGGGGATTATTGATTAGGATTTTCTAAATTCAAAAAATCATTAACAGATATTAAGCGAATCACAATTTGACTTCGGATTGAAACCAATAGACAAAAATTCTTTTGTCTATTGGTTTTTTGAATTAGGATCATTGCCAGCTATACCTTTAAATTTCAGACTTTATTGATTTTATATGGATTAGGTGCTGCTGCGAGATACACGCATTGCGTATAGTCGCTATACATAAGCGCGTAAACGTTAGAGGCAGCCTTAATCAAATCCCTAACGGGGAATAAACGTAATGCAATTAACCGCACAAATGGGGTTAAGAGACGCGGACGGTTGCGGTTATCGTTCTGTGGACGTCAATGATACGGTATACGTAGATTATAACTCTACTTCCAACCATTGGATTAAATCTTTCAACATCTCTCGGTTGATACTATGACCTTCTTCATATTCTTTATAATAAGGATGGACACCGATCGATTCTAAATATCCTTTTACAGACCTAGCATATTCAACGGACAAAATCCGATCATTTGTACCATGAGAAATAAATATCTTTTTATTTAAAACCTTCTCTGAGACGTTTACTTGTACTTTGTTTTCTTCCAACAATCGCCCACTCAGTGCAATCATCCCTTTAATTCTTTCGGGATACAATAGACCGATGGAATAAGACATGATGGCACCTTGACTAAAACCACCAATCCAAATATTCGATTCATCAAATTTGTAATTTAACTTAAGATACTCTAGAAAATTTAAGAGAAGGTTTCGACTTTCTCTTTCTTGTTCCAAATTGATTTTAGGCTGACCAGTTGTGAATAATACTTCGTACCAGCCAAAACTATTCCTTCCTAAGGTCAATGGTCCTCTGACGGAAAAAATGAGTAAGGATTCTGGAAGATAATTGGTTAAGGAAAATAAATCTTCTTCATTACTACCAACTCCATGTAACAAAACTAACAATGGCGGATTTTCACTAGGAACCTTGGGCTCTCTTACTAAATATTCTAAAGGTTTTTCCATACGTTTCCTTATCCTTGTTATGACTTCGAATCCAGTTTTACTGAAGTCATTGTTAAAGCGCCGGCAACAGGCTTATCATTAAGGAACGAAATTTGATCCGAATTTAATTTGGTTCCTAATGTGTAGAGTAATGGTAAATAGTGTTCGGCTGTCGGAATGGCCCATTCAAATTCCTTTCCATGGTTACGGATTTGGATGAGTGATTGAAAATCTTCTTTTAGAATCCAATCTTTCACTTTTTGATTTACATCCATTGCCCAATCAAAGCCATATACTTCATTCAAGCGATCCCAGGCCACCATACGCAAGTTATGCACAATATTTCCGCTAGCAATGATGAGGATTCCTTTGTTTCGAAGCAGAGTTAACTCTTTTGCTAATTGAAAGTGTTGTTCGAGAGAACTTTTATAGTCCATACTCAACTGAACAATCGGAATGTCTGCCTTAGGATAAATATGTTTGATCACACTCCAAGCTCCATGATCCAATCCCCATTCGTAATCTAATTTTACATTTTGAGATTTCACCATTGTCTGAATCAGTTTTGCTAATTCGGGACTACCTGGCGCCGGGTATTGTACATCAAACAAAGCCTTGGGAAAGCCACCAAAATCATGTATGGTGGGAGGGTTTTCCATAGCAGTCACAAAGGTTCCATCCGTTACCCAGTGAGCCGATATACAAAGAATGGCCTTTGGTTTCGGAATCGTGTTTGCGAGGTTCCGTAACCCATCCACAAATTCATTTTCTTCGATTGCGTTCATTGGGCTTCCGTGGCCCAAAAAATACGAAGGCATAATCGTATCGGAAAATGGAAAAACTCTCGAAATCTCTTTGGTTTCTGGCTGGTTCATAAGGTTTCTTGGTGTTTCTGGCTGACTCCAATCTCTCTATTTCAATAGTTTAATATCAAACTACTTATTGTCAACCTATTCCCGGGATGCTCTTGAATTTTTATCAATTGGCTTTTAGACATTCTCGTCCTTCTTCCTATGTCCAAAATGCCTATTGAAGTATATTTTATCCAAATTGGATTTCGGTATCTGTCTTTGTTTTTTTTTGTCATTACCACCGGAGCTATTTGGGAACGAAAAATACGTTAAAAAGAAATACAAAACAATGAGAAAGAAATAACTTTGCCACAAGGTATTTTTTATATCTTCTAAACTTTAGCGATCTTTGTTCAAATTCGGCAGTTTTTATGAAAATGAGCTTTATCAATTAAAACAACAAAAGGAAAAACGCCTTCTTCGGGTTATTGAAACGAAATATGGAAAACCAAAAGAAAATTGAATTCATACTCAACGAACTAATAGCGAATCATAAAATATCCGAAATTCCAAAGTATTTCTCGAAAGACTATGTTGTGCATACATCAAAAAAGGATTACAGTGGGTATAAGATTATCGGAAAATGGAGTAAAGATTTACATAATTTCTTTTCTGATTTAAAAGTCGTGAAAATTCAATTCCTCCTTCAAACAGAAGAGTTTATAGTATGGAAAAGAACTCTACGAGGAAAAATCAAACCCTCAAAAAACAAAAATCTAAGACCAGGTAAATTAATTAAATGGGATGAAATGATAGTTTCTAAATTCAAAAACGGTTTAATCATTGAAGAGTGGAATAACTCAGAATTTCTTGGAGCTCTCATTTCCAAACCCAAATGAAAAAGATATTTTATTCGTTAGTCAAATTATCCTTTTCGTATATCCTCATTTCTTCCGCTTACATTATCTCTACTGGACTAGTGGAAGAAAAAAATTTGGATTCCAATATAGCTTTAGTTCTAGGAAACAAAGTAGAGTTGAATGGATTACCATCAGATCGGTTGAAAGCAAGACTAGATCGAACCGCATTTCTGTATCAATCCAATTTGATTCAGAACATTATAGTCTCTGGAGGAATGGGAAAAGAAGGTTTTGATGAAGCAAGAGTTATGAAAGAGTATTTAATCAATCAAGGAATTGATTCTAATCATATCACTCCAGACGATCAAGGATACACAACAGAAAAATCAGCAAATAACCTAAAGGCCATCTTGGGTTCGAATTTTGATGAATCGATAATCATCATTTCCCAATACTACCATCTACCAAGAGCAAAGTTTCTAGTTAAAAAAGCCGGGTTTCATAATATAAAAACAACTTATGCAAGGTATATCGAAATCCGTGATTTATATTCTATCTTTCGAGAAACGGTAGCTTTGCCGTATGTAATTATTGTTAATTTATAAAAAAGAATCATTATGAATGAACAAATAGATTTTAATATAATTGATAATCAGTTGAAGGCCTATAACAACAAAGACATTCAGTCGTTTCTGGAATGTTGGAACGATGATGCTAAAATGTTTTTGCATCCAAATACACTAATTGCCGATGGTATCGAACAAATCAAAGAAAGGCATTTGATTCGTTTTCAGGAACCTAATCTTTATGCAAAACTAATATCAAGAAATTGTTACAGTGGCAAAATTGTAGACCAAGAAGTTGTCACTCGAAATTTTCCAGAAGGAAAAGCAACGATCGAAGTTTTAGCAATTTATGAAATTGAAAATAAGAGAATAAGCAAAGTATGGTTTTTAATAGGTGAACCAAGATTTTAAATTTCCATTAAAAGTATTCTATCAAAATTCTATAGGAGTATATAGCGACATTTCAAATCCGCGAATTTCGATCGTAAAGTTGTTTTGAGTATAAAACGGACCACCAAAACCTAAGCGCCAAGTCACAGGACCCAAAGGAATTTCCCAAAAGAAATAATAACTCTTTGCAAAATTTGTTTTCGAATTAATTCTCCCTTTGCCTAAACTCGACAAAGCATATATTTCTAAAGCATTCAATTGACCATTGGCAGCCGAGGAATATATTAAATAACTAATAGGTTCTATAGAACCTTTTGAAAGATCACCTTTTAATAAAGAATATAAACCTAAATTCTCCAGATTGTTCTCAAATGATAAATTACTCAATAAATAGGCTCGATAGGGATCTCCATCAATGTTTCCCGAAGTTAGGAGAGAAAAACGCCCCAAATTTTCAATTTTATTATCTAAAGTTCTCCCGCTATTAAAGACTGCGGCATTCGTAAACAATCCCAAACCATCATTAAAATCAGCAGTTCCTTGAACGTTTACCTTACCCACACCCATTCCTAAGCCAATTCGGAAACTTTCATTTCCCGCTTTTCCAAGGTACATAACAGGTAATACCATTGAATAACTTCCAAAGGTTTCCGTTTTTAAATCTACATTTTCTCTTCCATCATTATTTTCCGTCGCTGGTGAAAGCTGAATTACTTGTCTTGTGTTTCTAAAATTAACGTTTCTATTAAGTATAAATACACCCCAATATTCACCTAACTGCCATTCTTTTGATTTCAAATCATAAAGAAAATTTGAGTTAGTATCCATTGTATTATTATCCTCAGCCATACTTGCTTTCCCATGCGGACTTGTAATAGTCAAAGCTGAACTAATATATTGTATGCCTGGATTGATAGAAAAATAACGAGCACCAGCTGGATCTTTAAACCAACTCAATACATTTCTTCTATTTTGTGGAGGACCCTGATTAGCTTCATTCTGAGATCCATTACTCGATTCGAGTGGAACCGGCTGAGAATACAAAGGAACAAAAGATACCAACAAAACCATTGATAAATAACAATACTTCATAGAATGAATGTTTCATTTCATCGCAGAATTATCAATCAAACTCAAACAGCCGCTATTTGTTTTTCCGGAACCAAATTGTATTTCAATTTAATTAAATCGATTTTTTCTTCCATAGACCGCCATAAAGAATCTTTTTCTGGATGGAATGTGCAAAGCACACCTTGTCTAACCAAATCTATGATTTCATCGATAGAAAAATCCAAAAAGCGATAGAGTTTAAAAAATTCATAAGTTAAATTTACGTTAAAGATATCAGGATCATCTGTATTGATACACAACATGAGTCCCTGGTCATAATAGTAACGAACAGGATGGTTTTGTTCCTTACGCACATATTTCCCTGTAAAAACATTGGAAGTAACACAAATCTCAATAGGGATTCGGTTTTCTTTCATATAACGAACAAGTTCAGGATCTTGGATGGCAGAAGTGCCATGACCAATCCTTTCCGCCTTACATAGATTCACCGCATCCCAAATCGCCCAAGGACCATCGTCTTCGCCGGAGTGAGCCACACATCGCAAACCTGACTCGCGTGCGACTTTAAAAACTTCAGAATAATCTTTAGCCGGTCCCATAAGTTCCGCACCACCAAGACCAATTCCAATCACTTCTTTCTGTTTTAATCCCAAAACTCTCTTGAGATTGTTCATTGCATTCTCTGGACCAAAGGAACGAGATACGTCCACTAACAAGCGTATAGTGATTCCATCTTTGGCTTCAATTTGACGAATACGATTTACCATCACTTCCACCATTTCATCAAAATCTAATCCATTTTGAATGAACTTAGATGGAGCAAAAAACGCTTCGCAATAGATAATGTTATTAGAACGCAAATATTCAGCCAAACTATCGATAAAATATCCCAAGTCAGATGCTTCTTTCACCGAACCTTGGACAAAAAAGAATACCTGAATGAAACCATTTAGATCTTTAAAATTATATTTATCTTCAAACTCTTTATCTGTGACCTCGATGCCGTTCTTTTTGTACAAAAACTTCAAAGTTTCTTTGTTCACACAAGCTTCTAGGTGTAAATGCACTTCGGTCTTTGGAATTTCACGAATGAAATTAATGACATCTTGTTCGTTCGGATGAGGAATCGACAAATCCCCGGCAAGTAATGACTTGCGTTCTTTGAGAACCGATGGCTCAGTTGACGGCTCCAAACCTTCTTTGGAAAGCAACCAAAGTGGAGGATGGAGGATTGGGAGTTCCATCAATGAAACTCTCTCATTTAACAGAGTATTGATTTGTTTATCAAATGTAAGTTGGATGGTAGGCGAGTACGGTCTATCAGCTGGCAGGCGGCTCTTTAAGCGGTTGAGCTCTGCTATGTCTCGGTCAATGACAGAAATACGATTTAAAATCTCAGAAAAAGGAACTTCCATGTTCCAGGAAAGAATGCGGAATTTCCTGGGTGTCTACAAGTAGATTTTTAAAGACCAGGTGAAAATCCCTATTTAGGTTTCAAAAATCCAGTCGATAGGAAGTTTGGGAGCGGAAAAGACTGGAAATTTTTTCCGAATTATGTCGTATAAATGAATATGCTCACATCTCGCAAAACCTTCCTACCGTTTGCACTTCCTTCGATTTCTGAAGATGCCATTGAAGAAGTAGCCCAAGTATTAAGGTCTGGATGGGTTACCTCCGGTCCCAAAGTCAAACAATTCGAGATGGAGTTTGGTGACTTTGTGGGAAGTAAAGAAACGATCGCCGTCAATTCTGCAACTGCTGGCCTGCACTTGGCTTTGGAAGCAATTGGCCTTACTGCAAATGACGCTGCTATCACAAGTTCCATCACATTCACGGCCACTGCCGAAGTGGTCTGTTATTTTGGGGCCGAACCGATTCTTACCGACGTAGATCCCATTCACAATTTGATGACCCCCGAAACTTTACGTGGAACCATCGAATCGAAGTGCCAATGGAACGGCAAAGAACTCAAAAGTAAAAAAACAGGGAAACAAATCAAAGCCATCCTTCCCGTTCATTTGGCTGGATACACCTGCGATATGGATGGGCTTATGGCCATCGCAAAAGAATATAATTTATATGTGATAGAAGATGCAGCCCATGCTTTTCCCGCAGTTCATAAAGATAAAATGATCGGAACCTGGGGCGACTTCACTGTGTTTAGTTTTTATGCCACCAAAGGAATTACCACAGGAGAAGGGGGAATGGTCACCACTTCTCATAAAGTGGCAGCGGAACGAATTCGCAAAATGCGACTTCATGGGATTAACCGTGATGCATTTAACCGCCCAGGTTGGTATTACGAAGTGGTAGATGCAGGTTACAAATACAATATGACGGATATTGCAGCGGCGTTAGGTGTTGTGCAATTAAAAGAATCTCATACTTTTTGGGAACGTAGAACCGAAATCGCAAAACATTATAACGAGGAATTTAGTTCCTTAAAAGGAATCAAACTTCCAAAAGAAGATTCAAATGGAATTCACAGTTGGCATCTTTATCGTATAGAATTAGATCCAAAAATTGCGAAAGTAGGTCGCGACAGTTTGGTGGAAGAATTAAAGGAAAGAAATATAGGCACAAGCCTTCACTTCATTCCTATCTTCGAACACCCCTATTATAAAAAAACCTTCCAATACAACAGAAAAGAATATCCGAACGCATGCCAAATGTATGATAGATCGGTTTCTCTACCTTTATTTGCTGGAATGACAAAAACTGATGAAAAAGATGTAATCGATGCGGTAAAAGGGATTTTAGGTTAACATAGGTTAGTTAATATTTTTTGCGATTCGGTTTTGATAAAATTCCAGATCGTACAACTTCAATAGATCTACCAAACCTAAAATAAATTCTGTATCCGTACCATCAGCCTTTCTACGGATCCAAAATCCCACAAGTTCCTTTACCACTTGAGCATCCATACTTTCATCCCCCTTTCTATAAACGAAACGAGAAGATTCTTCGGGATCTTCGTTGTCCGTAAAGGCCGGATAAAGAAATAAAATAAATCGATCCAAATAATAAGGATCTAACCTGTTTTCCTCAACTAACAATATATAACGATCAGCTTCTTTTCTAAAAAATTTAGAATTAGAATCTAATTTTTGGTAAACAATAAAAAAATCACGAGCAGTGTTTCGAATCAGACTTTCATAAATAGGCAAAGTAAGAGTATACAAAGCTGAATTTGTTTTTGCAGGAAGAAGGTATTCTCGTAATTTCAAAGGAAATTCTGAATTGTAGTGCCCAAATTCATAAGGTGAATTCAATTCTAGATAATATTTTGTATGAGGACCAGATTCGAAAATCTGGATCCCTAAATACTCAGAAAGCTTTCTAAAACTTAGAACTGTTTGAATCTTACAATAGATTTTGTGATAGGAAATTTCCTTTTCGCAATACAAACCCAGTTTTGGAAATTGAAACCAAGTAGATTCCACGAGGTCCCTCAACTTATTTTCTCGTTCCATGGCTCTATCTACAAACAAAGAATCAAATCTTTGATCGAGTCCAGAGCAGGCAAAAAAGAAGAGAAGGGATACTTTACTTAATTTTGTAAGTAATTTCAGCAGGTAAATTTTCCCATTCCGAGTTAGCATCCTTACGGAAGTATACAGGAGAACTCGAAGATTTGAAATTCAAACTTTGAAATAAAATTAAATCAGACTCTTTTTTTTCAAAATATCGTTTGTCTGTGTTACTTCCCAGTCCTAAATCCGCAATAGGAATCCAACCATAACTTAAAAGAAATATGGATAATGAGTCTTGAATTGCTTTCGCCTTACCTTTCTCAAAACGAATCATTCGAAACGGTTGCATAGGAACGCCAATAGTTTTCATTTTATCTTTGAAGTCATTAATACTAATGCTAGTTTGGCGAGCTTGATAAATAGCATCCAAATAATCTCTAGGTAAAAGTTTTAACTCCTCACTAGGTTTTTCGTAGAAAGCTGTCACATCACCAGGATATGTTGCTTCTTTATCCAAATACTCATCGGTAACATAGTATTTAATGAATTGATTTTTGGAAGAAAATTTATATTTAACAGTTTGTTCTCCAGGTAAGTCTTCAATCGATAACTTCTTCATTTGGACTCGATTCCTTTGAATAAAAGTTGGCTGGTAGGCTGGATCGGAAAATTTAACAGATCGAATTCTTTGTTGTTCATTCGATGGTGGATGAAGGATAGCAATTTGTGCTTTAGATAAAGAAACAGAATCTAGTTTGAATTTCAATGTAACTTCTAAATTATATTCCTCTTCACCAGAAGCAATAAAACGCTCCGTTTCTACGAAGGGAATATTTTTGATTTCTTTATTTTCGCGATCTACTACCCAAAGTTTGGATCCACTGAGTAAAACTCCTCGGATCGAACGTAGGTTTGTTTTAATCGATCCTGTAATTTTTCCTGTTTTCGTATCATACCTGTAGATACTGTTATCAGCCGAATCCGAAATCCATAAGGAATCTCTACCATAACAGATGTCACGTGGTCTGGTTCGGTCTGTGAAAAAACCTCCAATCAAAAGTGAAGAGGATTGGTCGTAAATTTGCACTTTCCCGGAATCCAAATCTAGAATGTAATAATAATTTCCGACACTGGCAATCCCTGCAACATTTGTAATTGGTATCTGAATTTTATCTGTAATCCCACCTGAGTTGGGATCCAGTTTCAGAATTTGTTTCGGTGCCACCACAAGAAGTTTCCCTTCGCGAGTATCAAAACTAATTCCTCGAAGGTTTGCTAATCCTAAATTAAAGATTTCTTGTTCCCCAATTTCATTGATTTTGATAATGGCACGACGATTGGTATCAATGTACCAAAAATTGACTCCATCCCAAGCAAGACCGTAGGCCTTGTCTGTAAGTTTGTATTCCTTACTTTCCTGCGCCAATAATCCGAAAGAAAATAATACTAATAATAAAAAACGAATCATGAATCCAACCCAATGCTTTGTGATATCAGACGAAAAATATCCATGAGTAAAGAGGAATCTTCAAATTCAGATCCTAAGATAATCGGTTTTGGAACGAAAATGATTAGGAATGTTACTAACATTGATGCTCCAAAATAGAAACGAATTTTCCCGATACCTGATACGGAATCGCGGATGAATGGATGTTCTATCTTCACAACATAATAAATGATAAAACCCCAAAGTAACCAGGTAAAATGAATCAATGCAAAAATTAAAAAGAACATAAACAAACGGTGAATCCACTTTCGATAATTTTCACCAAACATTGCGTATATGACATGTCCACCATCCAATTGACCGAAAGGTAATAGGTTTACTGCAGTAATTAAAAGACCTACCCAGCCTGCCTTAGCGAGTGGATGTGCTTGTATATCCATCGTTGAAAGATCAATGGGGCCAAGTATCCATTGTGTTGTGAAATATGTAAAAAGGCTATCTCCAAAAAAAAGAAATCCAGAACGATCAAAATTTGGCGGAATTTCGATCACTTTAGATAAACTGATCCCCACTAACCAAGCAATTATGGAGAGCACTAAACTTGCCGTGGGCCCACCGATTCCAATGTCGAATAAAACTTTTTTATCAGGAATCTGTTGTTTGATTTGGATTACAGCTCCCATGGTTCCAATTGGACCCACTGGTAATGGAATGAAATAGGGCCATGTTGCTTTTACTCCATAATACCTGGCAGGGAGAAAATGTCCCATTTCATGGGCAAAAAGAATGAATAACAAAGAAACCGAATAAGGCCAATTCTCAAAAAACATAAGTTTATAATTCTCTAATGTTTGAGGCACCTGAGGATTAAGAAAAATATCAGAATAAGTTAAAGTAAAAAAAGTAAGAATGAATAAAAGAATGTGTATTGTTTTTTTTGATTCCAAAGTCGGAACAACCTAGAAATATATTTCTGTTTGAAAGCATATAGAACTTAAGAATAGAATCAATTAGAAACCCAATAAGTATAAGAAATTTGAAAAATTCTATGTTATCTGAACTTAATTCAGATTGATCTTTAAAACCTTAGCATTTGGAAAAACTGTGTCAATTCCTCACGAATTGGCAAAGTTGGTTCCATTTTGAAAATTCTATAAAAGGAAATTTTTCTTCCTCAAATCGGCACTTTGGATTCCATTGAACAAGTGAATTTTTTGTACAGAACCTCTGTCCCTTACCCTTTTAAAACTTTCCCAACTCTTGGAAAAGTTGACTAGTCTAATCAGTAATTTTAAAACCAACTAATCAATGTTCGAAAATATAAAGATTATCAAAAAATTTGACCCGGCCGCTAAGTCCTATTTAGAAATTGTACTTTGTTATCCAGGTTTACATGCACTTTGGCTCCATAAATTTGCCCATTTACTTTATAAACTACGTTTACCGATCATTCCGAGACTAATCAATTACATTAGTAGATTTTTAACGGGCATTGACATCCATCCAGGTGCCAAAATTGCACCAGGTGTTTTTATCGACCATGGCTCTGGAGTCGTAATTGGAGAAACTGCGATTGTAGGCAGTGGGTCACTTATCTTCCAAGGAGTGACACTTGGGGGAACAGGAAAAGAATCTGGGAAACGCCACCCGACGATTGGCAAAAATGTTGTGATTGGTGCTGGCGCCAAAGTCCTTGGAAACATCACGGTAGAGGACCATGTTCGTGTTGGTGCAGGATCGGTTGTTATGCGAAATGTTCCCGCAGGTTGCACTGTTGTGGGAATTCCGGGTAAGGTGGTCAAAGCGGGTGATACCGCATTTGATAGCGTTGAACAAATGTTAGAGCACAATCAAATGCCGGATCCAATTGCGAAAGTTTTTTCCGTTTTATTGGAAAAAGTGGAAACCCAACAACAGCTCATTAATAAATTATATGAGAAACAACAACTGTTAGAAAAATCCTCAGCAGATGTACAAGAGGACGACAAGTTCCTACAAGAATTCATCCATGGAGATGGAATTTAAAATTCTTTTAATAGTTCTGTTTTTTTACTATTGTATTCTTCATCTGTAATAAGATGATTTTTTCTCATTTCCTCTAGTGCCTTCAATTTTTCTGGAACTGATTTCCACTGTTCCGCAGGTGCGATGATATCTTCCTCTTTTGGATATCGATAGAGAGGGGGATTAGGAATTAATTCTGGAATCTGAAAAACAACAATATTCCCATAAATTGTATTTTTGACTGCAAACTTATCTTTATACAGACTTGTATGTTGTTTGTCTCTTAACCAAAGTTCTGGTCTATAGATTGGTTTGATTCGAGATGAATTAAAAATTACCCAATCTTCGAATGAATACTGTGTTTGAAAACTGATATTGGTGTTGATTTCATGAAACAATAAAACCAAACCATCTTCTGTACCTAAGATATAAAAACTTGTTTTTAGAATTTTGACATTGGGCGAGAGGATATCATCTGATTTAAAAATACATAAGTATACTTTAGGTTCTTTATTTATAACTACCCTCTCAGCAAACTTTTGTATTTCTGGAAGGTAAACTTCTGGAACCAAAACATCCCAATCCTCATAAGCTAGGACACCACGTTTGTACTGGATGGATTTCAATACGTTGGGTAGCTCACCAAAATTTCTGGTATCAATGCTAAGTTTAGAAATTTCAGTTGGAAATAGTTTTCTCCACTCCTCTTCCTCCACTTCAAAAAATGCCAAAGATGCGGAAGAATCGATGAGTTTGATTTTGCTGGCAAAACTGGAGCAACCAAAGATAAAAAAAACTAGAATCAAAACAAAGGATTTTTTTGAACTTGCCGTTAATAAATTTATGAATACGCTGAAAACCGTGGGTCGGTTTGTATTATTTCTATTGGCCTTTTTTTTCGTATCTGTCGAACGTTGGAGTGCGCAGTCCATGCCACAATTTCAGATGAAGGATCAATATGGGCAATCGTATTCTGATAGTTCCGTAAAGGGAAAACCTGTTGTACTCATGGGATGTTTTCTCCGCGATCTGGAAATCTGCCGCAAACAAGGTCGAAAACTCTATTGGAAAATGCAAAATCTGCTTTGGAAAGATAGTTCTAAAGTAAATTTTCTTCTTTATTTAGATTTCCAAGAAACAAACAAACTTGTGGAAGATTACCTTGAAGAATCCAAAACTAAACAATATGAAAGTATTCTTTTAGATCGCAAAGGCCATCTCTCGATCGGTCTAAGCAAAGGTGAATCTTACTTACGAATATTTAATAAATCAGGTAAATTGATTTCTTCATCCTATCAGGAACAAATGGATGAAGATCTCATTCAAGAAATATATGGCATTCTTAAAAAAGAAATATAACTTACAAAAATATTTTTTCTTCGCACTCATCTTGATAACTCTTTCCAATTGTTTTCAAAAAAATGAAAACTATTACCAATTTTGGAAAGGCTATGATCACTTACAACGGTCCATCAAATCCACTTCTAAAAACGAAGTTTATTTTGCAGCCCTTGCAGGTAGTCTTAGCGAAGAAAACGAATCCCAATTACAAAAAACTCCTGAAGGTTATCCCTTCCTTTCCCTCTCTGGTAATGTGGACAACCAACAAAATTGGAATTTACATTGGAACGAACCGGACCCACCTAAATATGATTATTTGGCAAAAGTTACGTTCATTCCAAAACTTTGGGAAGAACGAGAGATTTATGCCGTGGAAAAAAAGACCATTCACAAACTGAGTGGTTACCAACCACGCGATTTTTTCAAATGGTTCCATGATTTCGCATTGGCGATCAATGACCACAACGCTTATCAATCCTTAAAATCTACATCGCAAAATCTACAGTTTCTTTGCAGTGCTATGCAATGCCATGTAACGGAAAATGCGGAATGGCATACATTAGAATTTACAATCAACGAGGAAACCAAAAGTAGATTTCCAGGCTTCTACCAACGCACAGGATCTCGCTTAGAGAAGACAAAGTTAAACATTGAGGTCTGGGATAAATCCAACCCAACGCATAAATTTAAGATCACAAACCAAGGTAAAACAATTCAATTTCATTTCCCCGTTAATCCACCTACGGATTATTTTCTTTTTCCAAAGGAGATTCGTTTTTTAGGTGATATTGAAATTCGATCTTTTGGTATCACAATGAAAATCAACAACTTGGAGTATAAATTAAAAACAAGTTTTGATAAGCAAACTGACACACTTAGCGGACACTTTATACGAATTGGAAAAAAGGAAATTAATGGAAGTTTTTTCTATATCATCCCACAAGGATTTGTAAACTTTTTTATCCCAGGCAACATGGATGAATATTTTAATGAGTTTTTTACTCTACTCATCCAAGGAACCCAAGGAAGAGGAGGCTCTCAAATCCACGCAACATTTAGAAAAACACCACGCGGACAAATCAATACAATTACTACATACAACGAAACCAAACGAAAACGTTTTTCTTTGTTCGGTGGTGATGATTCTCAAAAAGCCAGCAATGATTTTGATTTTTTTGCAGCATGGGAAGAGGCAATGTTACAAGATTTAAAATAATCTAAAAGATATAGGTCGCAAATATTTTATAATATCTTGCTATTGAAGAGTTATATTTTATAGATTTCTCTGTGCGGCTTAAAGATGATTAGGAATTGATAAAATTTCTAAGTAGGTCTTTTCCCTCTTCAGATCCAAACGATTCTGGATGGAATTGTACACCTTCGATTTTTAAAGTTTTATGCCTTAGTCCCATAATTTCCCCCTTCCCCTCACCAGAAGAAACTCGGGCTGTAATTTCCAAATCCTTTGGCAGCGAAATTTCTTTTGCAACTAATGAATGATAACGCATTATTTCTATTCCTTGTGTGAGGCCTTGGAAAACACCTTTTCCATCATGTTCGATAGGAGAAAGTTTTCCGTGCATCGCCACATTGGCCCGAACCACTTCGCCTCCAAAGACTGTTGCCATACCTTGCATTCCGAGGCAAATTCCAAGGACCGGAGTGGTTTTACCCAACTCTCTTAGAATGTCAGCACTCACTCCAAAGTAAGCAGGATCTGCGGGATGGCCCGGTCCTGGAGAAATAATAATCTTATCATAGTTAGCTGATTGAATTACTTCAAAAGATTTCTCATCATTTCGAATCACTTCTAATTGAAAGGGTTCTTCCCTTTCTTCTAAAATTTCGCCTACAATTTGGTAGAGATTGAATGTAAAAGAATCGTAATTATCGAGGATGAGTACTTTCATATTGGTATAATTTTTCCTTCGGTTCTATTTTTTCTCAATTGGTTTGGTCGTTTTTCTTAAGATTTTTTATGTAAATCTAAGGCTTTGCGAACAGAGGCCATTTTATTTATGATTTCTTGGTATTCATCTTCCGGTTTTGAATCAAAAACGATCCCACCGGATGCACGAACAAATCCTTTATTTCCATTCACAAAAAAACTACGAATCGGAATCGCAAAAGTACAATCTCCATTCAAACCAAAACTTCCCACAGCACCACCATACGGGCCTCGTGGCGACTTTTCAATGCGTTCGATAATTTTCATCGATTCAATTTTTGGGGCACCTGATAAGGTTCCTGCAGGAAAGGAAGAAGCAAGACCGGAAAACATATCTTCTTTAGAAGAAAGAATTCCTACCACTTCGCTAGATATATGTTGCACATGAGAAAATCTTTTTATATCAAATCGCCTTCGCACTTTGACAGTTCCAAATTTTGCGACTCGCCCTACATCGTTACGATGAAGATCAATAAGCATATTGTGTTCTGCAATTTCCTTAGGATCGGTGAGAAGTTTTCTTGCAAGGAGAGTATCTTCTTTTGCATCAACTCCACGTTTGGTGGTTCCTGCCAACGGAAAGGATTCCATTTCTCCTTGTCGCAATCGAAAGAGTAATTCTGGACTCGCACCCAAAATGGCACGAGATCCAAATTTTACATAATACATATGAGGAGATGGATTGATTTCTCGCAGTGTTTCATAAATAGCCAAAGGATTTCCATCCACTTGATAAATTTCTTCAAATCCTATTTGGCATTGGAAGGTGTTTCCTGCTTTCACTTCTTCTAAAGCATCTTCCACCATTTGTTTATGAACTTCTTTGGATAAACCTGGTTGCAGTAGAGAAACTTTGGCTTCTGGTTTTTCAGATTTTTGATTTACTGCAAGTTTGAGAATTTGGTTCACTTCTTCGATACGGTTGGTTCCATTATCAAAATAAATCAACTCACCTGTAAATTTATCGTAAATGAGCCCATCCAAATACAAACCAAAAATCATCGCAGGAAAATCAGGGTGTGGTTCTAGTTTTAATTTTGGTTCAAAGAATTGCATACTTTGATAACCCAAATAACCAACAAATCCACCCGCATAACTAATGCTTAGTGAATTATAATCAGTCAGGTCCCTGAGAGCATAGTATGGGTTTTCAACAGAATATTTTTTTCCATCAATTTCTAAAACACCAGTCTCTCCCACAAGAAGATGGGAAGGTTGGAAACCCATAACCGAATAACGAGAGTCGTACTGGTTGTCTCCTGCCGATTCTAGTAAAAAACAATTCTCATATTTTGCTTCAACGACTCGAAAAAGTTCCCAAAACTCGATTCCTTCCGGCAAGAGTAATGAAGTATAATTTGGTTTTTTGGGGATTTTAATTTTCGGAAGTGTTTGGCTCATAAAAAACTCTGTATTAGGTACCAAGATTCATTTTGAATCTTTTTATGAAATAAAAAAGGCAGGAGCCGGATTCCGGAACCTGCCTTTTGACGTGTGATTTTGAATCCGTTCTTATTTTAAGTTTTGGTTCGCAAAGTCCCAGTTTACTAAATTCCAGAATGCTTCCACGTATTTTGGTCTAGCATTACGGAAATCGATGTAGTATGCATGTTCCCAAACGTCGATCGTAAGCAAAGATTGGAGTCCATCTTTCAAAGGGCTACCGGCATTGCTTGTGTTTACGATCTCTACACCGTCACCTTTTTTGACAAGCCAGGTCCAACCAGATCCAAAGTTTGTAATCGCCGATTGTGAAAACTTTTCTTTAAAAGCATCAAAAGAACCAAAAGACTTTGTGATCAAATCAGCCACAGCACCTGTTGGAGCTCCGCCACCTTTTGGAGAAAGGGAATGCCAGTAAAAAGTATGGTTCCAAATCTGAGCTGCGTTATTAAAAATTCCGCCGGAAGATTTTTGTACGATTTCCTCAAGACTAGCGTTTTCAAACTCAGTACCTTTGATTAGGTTGTTAAGGTTTGTAACGTAAGTTTGGTGGTGTTTTCCGTAGTGAAACTCGAGAGTTTCTGCAGAAATATGGGGTGCAAGGGCATCCTTTGCATAAGGAAGTTCTGGGAGTTTATGTTCCATGGTGGGTGTCTCCTGATGGATTCAAGTGTATTTGTATTTTGTATCTAGTATGGATCGCAAAAGCAAATCGTAAACTAAAAAAGTAGAATGGTTCTAATCATTCCCTTATCAATTTCGACTGACTGTAGAACGAACTGTCTTTAATAAATTTAAAATTTCTGAATGTAAGACTCCGTTAGAAGCTACTAATTCAGGAAGTCCTGTGTAATAATGGACTCCATTTAAATCAGTCAATTTCCCACCAGCTTCCGTTAAAATCACCGAAATGGCTGATACGTCCCAATGTTTGACTGTCTTTTCCCAAATAGCATCCATCACACCTTCCGCAATAAAACATGCATCTAAAACAAAGGAGCCTGTCCTACGAAAGGAACGTGCATAAGTTAAAAAACCAGAAAGGTCTGCCATAATCTCTTGGATCATATGGGCTCGTTTTGTCGGAAGGTTGGGAGAAAAAATGGCCCGGTTCAATTCTGAAATCCGAGAGGTTACAATCGGTTCCCCATTTTTATAGGCCCCTTCCCCCATAACTGCAGAATAAACAGATTCCTGCGGAGGAACAATCACAACTCCGCCAACAGGTGTTTCTCTATGTTCTAAACCAAAGGAAATAGCGTATAAAGGAAGTCCACGAACAAAATTCATAGAGCCATCCACGGGATCTAGGATCCACTTAAAATCACCTCCATCAATGGTTGGTTTGTCTTCACAAATGATTCCATCTTTTGGAAATGATTTTTGCAAAAAACGAATTAGAATATCACCTAACTTATCATCGGCGGCATCAATTCGTTCCTTTTCGTCCGCATCAGTCTCGGATCGGATGGCTGAAACTTCTCGTTGGATCTTTTTTGCTTCATGGATGATTCCCATAGCATTTGCTTTTACATATTCAATCCGTTTGATGGTTTCATCTACGGGGAAATTAATGGTTGGTGAAGATATGCCCATATGACCTGCTACTTAATTATCGGATGATTTTGGAATGACTTTCCATAAAATATTACCAGACTTCGACTGAGTTCTTTCTACTTCAAATAACGAAAGATATTCATGATACTTCTTTAAGGTATCTTCCGGAATTCCTTCCTCTGTTTCTGTTAGAATCGGATAAAAGTTTTTGAATTGTTGGATGGTTTTTGGCAAACTTGGGATTAAAAATCTTAGAGAAAGTGAAAGATAATCAATTCCTATGGGACTATAGATCCTTCCTAATCTCCATACCTCAGAATTGATTCCTAACTCTTCTCGAATCTTAGATTCAGTTTCCGAAAAATCAATTTCATCAAAAATTTCGGAAAATTTACGAATTGGTTTATGATCATCATTTTCTGACTCTACACGAAAGACTCCACCTTGAAATCTTTTTGCTTCAAAATCAACAATATCCTCTCCCTCTTCTTTCGTAGAATGGAGGTGGATGATTTTTGTTTGAAAGTACAACCTGTCCGTGAGAATCGAGGGAGTCATATTTTGAGAACCAGGTTTTTTAATTTCTTCTGACTTCGCTCCACCCAAATACAACATATCCACCGAAAATACATATAAAAACCGAAAAGAGCCAAATAACATTGGTCTTACAAAAAACAATTTCCCTGTCTCTCTTTTGGGCCTTGGTTCTGGTAATAAGTAGGTTCCCTCGATTGCCTCAGGGATGTATTTGAGCACTGTTTGAACAAAATTCTTAATATCACCAAACTCCGGTTGCGTGACTGAAGTTCCCGAAATTAAGAATTTTTCTGAAAATTGAATGTAAGGTGAATGTAAATTATCTACAAAGATTTCACCTGGTTTATTTTTTGCGGATGTTTCATTTAGAATCCGATTGATTGATTTATAATCTTGTATTCTCATTTTCTATTTTCAAATAACCGATTTCTATTTTGGAATTCTTTTGATTTTATAACCAAAGGGTTTCAAAATGGAAAGTCCAGCCAACTTGTAACGGTTTGAATGGTTCATCGTAATTTCATAATTATATTGTTTTCCTTCACGGTGGTGACGCTCAATACTCGCACCCAGAAAACCAAATCGAACACCGGCTTCTTTTAATAACTTTCGGTATAAAAGGATAAAACTTTCAGGAGTTAAAGAAGTTCCTACATAATAGACTTTCCCTTTACCATAAGTATTGACAGAGATGGCCGGTTTTCCCGAATAAAACTTTTTAGAATCCTTGTATCGTGCGATCACTTTGGCGGTTGTAGGCTCTAAAATTTCACAAAACTTAGACCCTTTGAGTGGTAAAATTCCCATCCGAATTCCCACCTTGTCTGTGGCCGGTGCCTCAAATTGAAACACTTCCACACCTGCCATCTCGGAAAAAACACCAGGAACTGGCTCTTCCACCATCCAATGGTCTTTGTCCTTAATTCCAGCTCGATATCCGAGAACCAAAGTTCCCCCGTTCGCCACATAGGCTTTTAGTTTATCCACAACGATTGGGTCAAACATTGTATAAAGGGGAAGCGTAAGAACTTTGTACTGAGACCAATCATTCTCAGCATGAACTGATAAGGAATGAGAATTTACATTTAAAACATTGGTTCCCGCAAACCAGGTAGCAAGTTCAATATCATATCCCACTTGCGCAAATGGGACCGGAGAAAATTTCAATCCATCACTCAAAGGTTGGTGTTTGTAATTACGAGAATTTTCGATATCATGGAGGATTGCCACCTCTGCCTTGTAAGGTGACTCTGTCACATCCATTGCAAATGTTTTGATTTCCTCGATGGTTTCTTTTAGTTCAAAGTATTTGGCTGTTTTTCTTTTCCCGTGGTCCAAAATCCCATAACATAATTGTTCCTGACCGAAACGAGCTGTGCGGTAACGAAAGAAATAAATTTGATTCGCACCATTGACAATGGCTTGTGTCAACCAAAGTCCAATTTGTCCAGGGGGAGGAAGATAACCTAAAGTATCATGGCCTTGCACTCCAGAGAACTGTTCCATCACAGTGTAAGGTTTGTTTTTTAACCCTCTTGAATACTGTTGGGTTGCTGTGACGAGTGGATGTGGGTATGGTTCCTGTTGGTTCCCCCAAACAGGATAATTGTCCCAAGACACATAGTCTAACTTAGAGAATAATTCGGACATATCCGTCACTGGTAAAAAAGGTGAGGGATAAAGATTGGTAGTGAGTGGTTTGTTTTTACTATACTTTCGTAATATATCCGCTTGGAAGTGAATATAGGATACAAGTTCATCCGACTGGAATCTATAGTAGTCTTGGATCATGGCTGGATTGAAATTACTAGCTACGTGGGCGGCGGGTACGGGAATTTCACTCCAATCAGAATAAATGACTCCCCAAAATACATTCCCCCAACGTTTGTTAAGCGAATCTAAAGTTTTGTATTTATTCTTTAGCCAAATTCGAAAATTTTTTAAAGCCAAAGGAGAATAATCTACATCGGAACCTTCATGTCCGGGTTCGTTATCAATCTGCCAACCAACAACAGCAGGATGATTCCCAAAATGTTTGGCCATCGCTGTTACCATACGTTCTGTTGCTTTTTTATAGGCAGGAGAAGAAAAACAAGCTTGGCGTCTTGTGCCAATTCCTCGAACAATTCCCTCTTTAGATACTTGAACTATTTCTGGAAATTTTTTGTACAACCAGGGCGGAAAGGTGGCAGTGGGAGTTCCTAAAATTGCCGTCATCCCGTGTTCTTGGATTTTTTTTAAAACTGCATCAAACAAAGAAAAGTCGAACTTTCCTTCCTTTGGTTCCATGATTCCCCATGCGAATTCTGCAAGCCTTACCGAAGAAAGACCCATTTCTTTCATTATTTTTAGGTCTTCATCCCAGTCCTTAGGGTTCCATTGTTCGGGGTAATAACAGGCGCCAAAGATCATATTTTTCCTTTTTGCGATTGCAGAATCTATCTTGTGACACAGACTGAATCAGAAAACACCCCTTTCAATCAAATAATGTCTGACAAAGTTATTTTAGGTATATCCAACACCCACCACTATCGATTTACGCTAGTGAATCTCACGGAAACCGCTAAAGAAGCGATGTTTCTACATTCTCTTAACAAAGAAATGTCCGTATTCCTTTCCAAAACCATGATGGGTGCGTTGTTTCTCGCAGAGATGACAAAAAACCAACAAAAGGTTAGTATTCAATGGAAGGATGATTCCAATAAACAAGCATTAGCCTATAGTGATCGCTACGGAAAAATGAAATCTGTGGCCTATTCGGCAAACCTGGAAGAGGGTGATATCCGAAACGAATTTATCTTAGGTCAAGGAATTATGAAAGTGATTCGTTGGGATTTTGATTCTGATACATATCAGTCTTATACCAACCTCGTAGAAGATACTTTCGAGGTTAATTTTATTAAATATCTAACTGAGTCTGAACAAATCAAAGGCATTGTCGGGATGGAAGTTTTCCCTTTTGATTTTCCTGGAAATGATTTTTCTGCTAAAGGATTATTCTTTGAAGCCCTCCCCGATGCACCTGAAGAAAGTTTTCTATTTTTAATTTCAAAAATCCAACCTTTGGTTCAAAAAGAATCCTTTTGGGCTTTGGGTTTGGATGAGATGATTCTTGCCTTACAAACGGAAATTGGATCCGATTTAGAAATTCTAAGCAACGAAGCTCCCGAATTTTTATGCGATTGTTCTAGGCATAAGGTTGCTGATATCATTGCCTCGCTTGGTAAACAAGAAGCAGATTCCATCATTGATGAATTTGGAAAAATAGAGATTACTTGTGAGTTTTGTAGAACCGCTTATCAATTTGATTCCTTTGATGTGGAGAAATTCTTTAACCAATGAAGGCGAGTTTTCTCTCCCTGAGAGAATCGGAACTGAGTCCCCTATTTGTAAGTTTAGATCAATTAGTGACTCAGTTTCTAAAGAAAGAACAATTCCCGATTCTACTCCTTACTGGAGAGATGGGAGCAGGGAAAACTACCTTCATTCGGGAATGGTTTAGTAGATTTGGAACGGAAAGTTCAATTAACTCCCCTACTTTTTCTTTGTACAATATTTACGATTCGCCTAATTTTCATTTGTATCACTTTGATTTGTACCGAATCAAATTTCCAGAAGAACTTGATGAATTGGGGTTTGAAGAAATTTGGGGAAAAGACGGAGTTTCGGCAATCGAATGGTGGCAGATTGCAGAACCTTACTTACCAAAAACAAATCGAATTTTACTCTCCATCGAGTCTGATTCCATTGAGTTTCGATCTTATACTTTAGAATGGTCAGAGAGTGAGATTCTATGAATATCCTGTATTTTGACACCACACAGGATTGGATACAGGTTCTTGTTCGTTTGTATCAGTCTGCTTCTGTATCAAAAACCCTATCCGAAATAACCGAAACAACACCTAAAGAATCATCTTACAAATTAGTAGAGATGATTCGAATTGCTCTCGAAGAGGCAAAAGTGAGAAAGCCGGATCTAATTGTTGTGGCTACTGGACCTGGGTCATTTACAGGGATTCGCATAACAGTAACTACAGCAAGAGACCTATCACAGTTATGGAAGATCCCGGTATTTGGAATTGATAGTTTGGAAGCTTATTTGGTAGGTTTACAAAGACAAGGGTCTGAGGGGAAAACAGCCCTGCTTTGTTTAGATGGTAAACAGGGAAAATATTACACTAAGTATTCAACCGGAACAAAACTTTCTGAATCCCTTGACCTTACTCCAGAATCGATCGAACTAAAGATTAAAAATACCGAATGGACACCTAACAATTGGTACTATACTGGAAATTTGCCTAAGTTTTACCCAGAATCAGCGACAAAAATTGAAGCGACAAAGTTGAATCTTTCGTCTATACTAGAGTATAGTTTGAAACAATACAACAAATCTGAACTAAATAAAAACGACTATTTATCTCTCCTGCCCAATTACATTCGCGGGACCTATGTAGATCACAAATGAATTTATGGATACCTATAAAATACAAAGAAAAATAATAGAATTTCTGGACCAACGGTCTGGAAAGGACATCACAAGACAAGAGATCAAAAAGAAATTTACCGAATCAAGTGAATTCAAACGACCCGACCCAAAAACAAAGAAGGTAAAATCCTTTAAACGCAAAGAAAAGGTTCCTAGAAAAGAAATCGAATCCCTTATCGATCAACTCATCGACCTGCTCGAAGCAGAGGGATTATTAATACCGAATAAAAAGTATTTAACCGTTGCCAACCCTTTCCGCCTAACAGGAAGAATCTCTATTTCCAGAAGAGGTGATGGTTTTATAGCCCTACCTTCTAAAAATGATATCTTTGTTCCAGGGCCAATGACCAATTCTGCCATCACTGGTGACAAAGTAGAAGTCATTCCATTAGGAGTGGGAAAGAAAAACAAACTCGAAGCAGAAGTAACCAATATTGTCAAACGTGGCCGAGTTCTCTATAGAATGCGAGTCAGAGAAAAAACAAACAAATTTGTTTTTGGAAACTTTTTGGATATGTTGGGAGATAACAAAGAAGGTGTTCTTCATGTTAAATCCATATTAAAAGATACTTTTGATTCTATTAATGTAAACGACATTCTCATCGTAAAATTCAAAGAAGGGGCTCCTCCTCAAGAGAACATGTATGATGTTAGTTTTATCCGTTTTGAATCGGACACGAAAGAGGATAGTGACTTACAACGGATTCTAATGAAATACAACTATGATCCGGTTCATCCAGATTTTATACCTTTGGATTTTCCCGAAGAAGTTTCTGAAAAAACTGTTTCCGATTGGAATCAACGAACTGACTTACGTGAGTTATATGCTGTAACCATCGATGGAATTACTGCTAAAGATTTCGATGATGCGATCAGTTTTGTCGATGAAGGAAATAGACTTAGAATTTGGATTCATATTGCGGATGTTTCCTACTATGTAGAAAAAGATTCTCCACTAGATAAAGAAGCCTATGAGAGAGCTACATCCGTTTATTTAGCAAATCGTGTAGTTCCCATGTTACCACCAATCCTTTCCGAAGACCTATGTAGTTTGGTAGCCAATACCAATCGGCTTGCCTTTACAGTAGAAATGGAAGCAAGTAAAACTGGTGACATCTACAATGCAAAATTTTATAAATCGGTAATCAAAGTCAAAACACGTTACACCTACGAAATGGCCGAGGAAGAAATCAAAGCCAAAGATCCAAATAATTGGATGTATCAGGTTTCTCAATTCACGGAAGCTTTACGGAAACGTAGGATGGCAGCGGGTAGAATCGATTTGAACTTAAGAGAAACAACCATCACTTGGAATGAACGAAAAGAACCCATTGGGATTGAAAATCGCGAACGTCTCACAAGTCATATTCTGATCGAAGAACTCATGTTATCTGCTAACTTGAAAGTGGATGAATTCTTGCGAAAAAGGAAAGCACCTTCACTCCATCGAATTCATGAACCAATGGACGAAGAGAAATTAGAGACATTAAATCATTTTCTCCAACTGAATGGTTACAACATCCAGATTAAAGATACAAGTTATGCAGAAATTATGAAAGCTGTGAAAGAAATTGAAGACAACTCTGTTGGAAAAATTTTCAATTATCTACTTTTGAGAAGTTTTATGCAAGCCTACTACGGAGCAGATCCGCTCGGTCACTGGGGACTTGGATTTAAAGACTATTGTCATTTCACATCCCCAATCAGACGTTATCCCGATTTAATTGTTCATAGGGTTTTACAAGCTACACTTCTAGAAACAGAAAGAACCTATTCTGAAAATGAAATTGCTGTGTTGGGATTACATTGTTCTGAAGAAGAACGAAGAGCCGCTGATGCGGAGCGTGATATTGTCAAAATCAAATCCTTTCGATATTTGGAATCCACGGGGATTAAAGAATTCAAAGGTTTTATCGTGGGAATCCGCCCCTCTCAAATTTTCGTCGAGTTGGATATTTCTAATTTGGAAGGAGTTTTGGATAAAGCGGAATTTACCGATGAGTTTGAAGTTGTGATTAAAAATGACTTCTCCTTCTATTCTAAAAAATATTCAAAGATATTCTTTATTGGTGATCCGGTTTCGGTGAGTCTTGATCGAATTGATTTCGAAGACATCAAAGTCTATTTGAAATTAAAAGACTTCAAAAAAGACGACACTACTCCCAAAAAGAAGTAAAATAAATCGCCGAATCTATTTTAGAAAGATAGATTCGGAATCTCTTCTCGTCTCCATATCTTTCTAAAAAACTTTTTTTCATTCACTTGGATCGAAAGAATTTTATTGATGATTGCTTCTTCACTTACATGATACATTTTCATAAGCTCTCTATCGAATGATAATTGAGAATGTGCGACCCATTTAATCAAAGACCGTTTGTTTCTCTCTGATTCAGGTAATAATTCATTCACTGTTGCAAAAAATTGTTCGTGGCTTAAAAAAAGACCATTGGAGATTTCAGGCATGGGAGCGGCACCATGGTCAGCAGTTACCACCATAACAAAGTTATCTCCAAAATTATTTTTTAGAAATTGAAAGATAGTCTCTATTTCTTTGTCGGTTGCTTTCAAAACCTGTTCAGCTTCTTTGGATTCCCAACCATACAAATGACCAACCGCGTCGGTTGCTTTTAGAGTCACATACGCAAGATCTGTGATTCCATCTTTTTCTTTTTTAGTATTGAGAATGGTCTCTGAAACAGTATCTCGAAAAAGTGCCCCGTCCATTTTGACTTGAAATTCTGAGCCTTGAAAATGATGGATTTTTGCAATCAGATCAATTGGATCCTTTGCCTCAAAATGTGATGAAATTTGTTTTTTGTTCTCTAAGTAAAACCTATATAAATTATATTTCTGTGCAGAGTTTGGTGTAAGAAACGCCTTTGTATATGTAGACCAGGAAAGGCTTTTGATATCCTGCCAATACACATAGTCTGAGTCGGAGGAAAGCGTAGTCTTTTGCTGTAAAGCTGTATTAAATAGTTTTCCATGGCCAGCCATACCAACTGCCGCTCTTGCCGCATAACATTGGCTAATGATCACAGACTCATTATTGTTGGAAAAATCCCATTCATCTGCAAAACTGGGGACTGCTAATTCACTAAGATCCCAATCTTTATTTGCTCCTTGGTATACTGGTCTATGAAGGACTTTTCCATCAGCATAAGAATAGATTTCGTTTGAGAATATTTTTGAATCTTTAGGAAAAGCTCCTGTTCCAATCGCCATATGGCCAACGGCTGTATGTGATTCTAAATGACCTACTTTTGCTTTTTTAAAATAGGCAGAATTATTTTTCAAACCTTCTAAAAATGGATAAGAACCTTTGTGAGCTTTGTAAAGTTGCCTACCACCTTGATCCACGACAACTGTGACAATGATCTCTGGTTTTTCTTTTTGGTTCTGGAATATTTTATCTAAATAGGAAGTATTGAGTGTATTGGAAAATTTGAAATCGAGGAGTCTTCCGTAGATTGAAGGGATATGTTGTTGGTTAATGGGATCAGAATATTGGCCGTTTCGAATCCATTTAGGACCATAGATCCAAATGGGAATTTCTGTATCATAAAAATATTGTGTATAATGAGAGGTATAATTTACTTCTTTAGAAAAATTTTCTTCCTCTGCATCCAATTTCCATTGGGTTTTTAATTCATCCCAAGACAAATCGTGATCTTCTAAAATATTTTTTATTTCTCCTTTAGAATAATGAGAAAGAGTGATTGCATCTCTTGCCTCTCTATCAAATATATTGAATGGATAGGGAGCTAAAATTAAATCTGTATCAGGTTGCATCGATAAAAATGCAGCGCGTTTATAATCCTCTTCCCAACCACAATTGATAAGAATGAACAAAAAACCAATGATCAATCCATACTTTTGTTTTATACTATTTTGGTTTTTCACTCTTTCCTTCCTATCTTGCTACACCTTACCTGATGTTTACTTTTCGAGGCAAGTGCGAATTAAAGTGGTGGGTGATCTCATGTGTCACAACTCACAAATCTCTACTTATTATAAACCAAAAACAAAAGACTATGATTCTTCTGGTAGTTTCGAATTCGTTTCAAAATTATTACAAGATGCAGATTTAACTTTAGGAAATTTAGAAACAACGATCGCTACTGACCCGAATGAATTCACTGGTTATCCAAGGTTTGGTTCGCCTATCGGATTTTTAACAGGAATTCAAAATGCAGGATTTGATATTCTATCTACAGCGAACAACCATTCAGCTGACAAGGGATCTTTTGGAATTGATTTTACAATCGATTCCGTTTTCACCAAAGGAATGATTCCTATTGGAACTTTTAAAAGTAACGCCGATTACTTGGAACGAAAAGATTTTTTTCAGGAGATAAATGGAATTAAAATTGCCATTTACAACTACACTTATTCTACAAATGGAATTCCTGTTAAAAATGATAGGATTGTTCGTCTGTTAAATGAAGTAACGATTCAGGAAGATGTACGTTTTGCCAAAAAAAATGGAATCCATTTTGTTATACTCTGGTATCACTATGGAAAAGAATACGAAGAGAAACCAGATAACTCCCAAACAAAATGGGTAAACATAGGACTTGCGGCAGGTGCCGATATCATTATCGGTGGCCATCCTCATGTGGTACAGAGAGTGGATCTATTCCAAGAAGAGAAAAATTTTGAAGATAGACTCGTTGCCTATTCTCTCGGAAACTTTTTATCCGCACAAAATAGAGAAGCAACCGACGGCGGAATCATCCTTACATTCCAATTAGAAATCGATTCACAACAAAGAAAACAAATCAAAGATGTGATGACAGAACCTGTTTGGGTTTTTCCACATGGGTATAAAATTATTCCGATTCAAAAATACAAACAAAATGAAATTTCTGTGAAAGTCCCCAAACATTCAGAAAAACGAATGTATGCTTATGAATCTCATCTTAAGAAAATTCCAGGATTGGTTTTTTAGATAGGATCATTTTTGTTTTGAGGATGATATCTTAATTAATTCTCTCATTTACTAAGTATTAGAAATTTCAGAAGAAATCAATTCATACCCTTTGCCTTCACGGATTAAATTGATAGAATCATCATTGATTTGTAAAATTGTCGATAGTTCTGTTTTAACGATTCCGCCATCGATAATTCCCTCTACTTGGTTTCCGTATATAGTTTCAAGGTCGTCTATATCGATAATAAATTCATCATCGCAAAATGCAGATGTCGATGTTAATGGAGAATCGTGAATCTTTAAAAGTTCAGAAAGATAAATATGGTCTGGAATTCGAATTCCAATTTGTCGATCTCTATGATGAGCCACTGATGGTTTGGGCAGATTTTTATTTGCCTTCAAGACAAAGGTAAAAGGTCCAGGAGTGACTCTTTTCATTAGCCTATAAGCTGAATTGGGTAGGTATTCTATAAAATTAGAAGCCATCGAGATATCTTTACACATTAAGGAAAGTGGTTTGTCTTTGGGTAATTTACGAATAGCGTATATTTTCTCTACACCTAATTTCGAATGTGCATCGGCTATAATTGCATACACTGTGTCTGTTGGAAAAATGTAAACTGCTCCATCCTTCAATCGTTCAGAAATCTGTTTTAGTTTTCGAAGCTCTGGATTTTCAGGATGAAGGTATAAAATCATAATTTGAATTGCTGCTACTGTGCAGTCAATCCCCCGTCTAGAACAATGCATTGGCCTGTCATATAAGAAGATGAATCGGATGCCAAATAAATCGCTGCCCCAAGAATTTCTTCAGGTTTTCCAAGTCGTCCCATCGGAATTCCAGCAAGCACTTGTTTCATGATAAATTCTTTGTCTTTAATCATATCTGTCATCTCGGTATCAATGAGTCCTGGACAAATTACATTCACTCGATATCCATTATTACACCATTCGATAGCCAAGGCTTTGGAAAGTGTAATCACAGCTCCTTTAGTTCCTGAATATACAGATGCAAGTTTACTTCCTACCATACCCAAAACAGAAGCCACATTAATGATGTTTCCACCTTCTTTTTTATGGTGTTTATAGTATGCTTGGCAATTGCGGAAAACACCTACATAGTTTGTTTGAACAATATTTTGTAATTCCTCTTCTTTGAATCCTGAAGCAGGAGTGTTGGTCGCGATCCCCGCATTGTTGATGAGCGTATCGAGCCTTCCGTGTTTCGTTTTGATTTGACCAATGACTTCGAAGGCAGCTCCTTCATTACGAACATCGAGGACAACTCCATTAATCCCTTCTTTGGCCATCCATTCAATGGATTCAGGCCTAGATCCTGCCCCATAAACAATAGCACCGGCATCTCGAAATCCTAAAGCCAAAGTTTTTCCTATACCGCGGCTCGCACCGGTGATTAAAATTGTTTTTCCTTTTACATCAAACAAACTCATTTTACCTCGTGATTGGAAGGATAACAATCGCTAGCTTGAGGTTTTGTGTCTTCCATAAGTTTTTTATAATCTAAAGTATTATCGTCCCGAACCAAATCTCTTCTTATGTAGTGTGTTCCTTTATCATAATAATCCGCTACGGGATTACAATCTTGGATGTCTTCCGAATAACCTCGTTTACATCCAAAAATCAAAACGAATGCCCATAAAAAAATAGCCAAAAGTCGAGGACTCATCATTATGAAATGAAACAATATCCCGTAAGGAATAGCAAGAATTTGTTTATACTCAAATCGACGTCTCCCAGACGGATCCAAATCCTTACAGATCTTGGATTCCAATTTCGGGTAGAACCATCAAACATAGATGAGACCCAAAACCTGGGAGAACTCCCTTTAGTATATTTAGAACGAATGGTTCACTCTAAATTGGGTAATCAAGGGAATGAAAATAATCTATATTTAGCTGCTGACACCATTGTGGTCTTTCAAAATGAAATTTTACACAAACCAATTGATTTGGAGGAGTCCATTCACATTCTAAAAACACTTTCAGGAAACAAACATTCTGTCTTTTCGGGAGCTGGTATTAGAACAGATGCAACGACTGATTTCTTTTACGAAGAAACCATCATCGAATTCAAAAATTGGAAGGAAAAGGAAATTAGAGATTATATTTTGCGATGCAAACCTTTTGATAAAGCAGGTTCTTACGGAATTCAGGATGAGAATGGGCCTGTGTTTTCGAGGGAAGGGTCGTATACAAATGTTATGGGATTCCCACTCCGAAGTTTTTTTTCACGTTCCTCGGTGTGGTTGCCTTTCTGGGGAAAGTCTTAGGCGTAGATGTTGACTAAATTTCCTGGTTTGTAAGAAGCTTTTGCTTCGGGACTCGTTTGAATCTCTGCTGCTTTTTTTTCTGTTTCACCGGAAGCATATTTTGGTTGGTAGGAACGAGATTGAATCGCTTCTACTTGTTCGACAGCTTGGGTATTGTATGTGGGGGACACATACATATACGGTTCGCCTAGCCCTGAAACTCTTGCCACATTACTTGAGATTTCCATAGTATGAATATCGCCCTGATCCTAACGAAAGATTAGACCGGTTTACAGAAAATGGAAACAAAAAAATCGCAAGCAAGGGAATTTACCTCTCTTTTCCAACTCTTCAAAACCCAAACCTCGAATTTACCCCAGTTTTTTGCCTACTCGGGAGAGGACTCCTATGAATTTGAGCTCATCATTGATCATTACAAAGAAACCCTTTCCAAATCCGCAGGAACTTACGAAATCATTCTGATTGTTTCTGAATCGGGAGAACAGGCAAAACTTTTCGCTGAACTATTCACACCGGATATGTTTTATCCACGCAAACTGATCATAGTCAAACAAGCAACGGCACTTTTTAAACCGATTCTTGATACAAAGTCTGCCCAGGAATGGAAAGACTTTGCTTCCGGATTTCGTAAGAATATTACTTCTGTATCCGATGAAATTTTTCTATTAGTTCATTACGATAGTAAAGACATTCCGCAGAGTTTGATCCAACTCTTTCAAAGCACTCTTAACTTTTATAAAACAAAATTTTTATACCCAAGTGATTATCCAAAAGTATTCAAAGAAGTTTGTGACCAGGAACAAGTACATTTTGAATCCAATGCTGCCGATGAATTCATACATAGAATTCCTGCAAACGTAGGTGCTTATCTAAAGAGTGTTAAAAAATTAAAACAATACCTGCACCGTTCCAAGTTTACAATCGAAGATGTAAACGCAGTACTATTTAGCCAAAATGAACTCAATACCAACACCCTTGTTGAATCTTTAATTCAAAAGCGAAAGGTAGATTTTTTCAAAGAGTTCACAAAATTTAGTGATCAAAACTCAGAAATACTTAGTTTTCTCACAAGGCTCACATACAAATTGGATGAAATTCGTAAAATCAAAGTCATTCGCTCAAGGCATAACGGTGAAGTTCCCATTCCACTTATGGATGAACTTTTAAAAACAGGAAGTTATTCTGATGCTAGAAAGAACTTTGTCAGACGACAATTGGTTTCTGATTCCGCATTGTTTACAGATAAAATATTAGACCAGTTTTATGACCAAGTAATTGAGATGAATATTAAATTCAAATCGGGACTTCGGGATGAAGAAGGTAAAAACTATTTTTTACAAAAAATAATGCACTTGTTTTCTTTACTTCAAGAAAGATCTTCCAATTGATATTCATGAAGTTTGCGATATAAATTTCTTTCCGAAATTCCGAGTAACTTAGCTGCTTTTTCTCTATTTCCTTTTGTATAAATCAAATTTGCTTTGATGATTTCTTTTTCGTAAACTTCCAAACTAATTCCCGGTTTTACTTCCAATTCGGATAATTGATTCTCAAAAAAATGAGAAGGAATTTGTTTCCAATGTAAATGTTTTCCAGAAGAAAATCCTACAAGAGCAAATATCATATCCTTGAGTTCAGAGATATTTGAGGTGAAGGTTTTGTTTTTGAAAAATACAAAAAACTCTTCTTCAACACCTGTGATTTTTTTATTTAAAGCTTCATTTGCTTCCGCTAAAAATTCTGAAACAAACTGCGGTAATTCGGAAATTCTTTTTTTGAGATTGGGAAGTTCAAAACGAAAGGATTTTAATTGGTCATAAAATTCAGTATATACATTCTTTTGATTTAGAATTTCAAGCTCATCAGAATGAATTTCCCAATACAAATATACCTTCGACTTCTCTTCATATTTTTCTGATTTCCACCACTGTTGTAATTGAAGAACTTCTTCTGGTTTGGCCTTTGTGATTTGATCAATGTAAATTGTGATTATTTGTTTGGACGATTTTATTTTTTCTAAGGATTCGGCAAAAGAAAACGGATATTGAAAACTTAGCCTTATGACGGATTCAGAAGAGATATTTCTTTGTTCCAAACTTCTCTGAATCCAAAAACTTTTTCCCACTCCTCTTTCTCCAATGATTAACATTGGTAAATTGGAGTTAGAAGTTTCAATCCACTGATTGCGAATCTTTTGTATATCAGATCCGCTATAAATCCATTCTGTATTGGATTTACTTCTTTTTGATGACACTCACTGTCCCTTGTAGGTAGCCGTTAAATTCTCTGATCTTATTTGTATCTAAAAACTTTTTGGCCTGCGAAGGTTTCACCATCAATGTCTTAGGATAAGTTGTATTCACTTTTAGCAGATTTGTTTCTGCAGGAGCATTTTTCACTCCCCAAGTCGATAAAGGATCGAGGACAAAGGTAGTTTGTATTAAATATTCTTTTCCTTTGGTAACAGCCACATCATAAGGCAATTGTATCCATATAGCCTCGCCCTTAGATTCGACAAGTACGGTTTGGAACCGATCTCTTTCCGTTTGGTCGGTATTCGACTCTGTTCTGAGTATGTATTCCAAATCAGTTTTGATTTCTTCTTTTTCTAAAACACGTTTGTCTGCAATTTTTTCATAAGCCAGATACAAATTGTAAGGAGTAATTACATCCACTGCTGCACGAACCAAAGAGGCATCGTATTTTTTAATTTGGTTTTGGTTCCAATTAAAGGGCATTTGTAATTCTTCCACCGAAGAATAGACATTAAATTGATTTAGATATAAGTATTCATAGCCTTCTGAAGTTCCTATCTTTTGGTATTCCGTGATTCCGACAACGCGACTATTACTTGCCTTACCTATGCGTTGCAACTCTCTAATCGTGCTAAGATCAGAGTGGTTAGGAATTAATATGACAGGTTCAATTTCCATATGACGCAAGTCATTCAATGCCATAATGATGGATCCAGATTTATCTTTAACACTTGAGGAAAGTAGTAAAAATAGTTTTCTCGATTCTTTTTTCCCGGAGGCTACTTTTGATTTCAATCCTTGTAATGCGGAAACAACTGATTCGGTTTGATTATTCCCTTGCCATCCGGTTTCTTCCATCAGTTTTTTGATTTCAGTATGTTCTTTTGTCGGAGGAATGGAAGCTGTTTTGTCCTTTTTGATAAGAGTGACACCCAAATACAAACCATCTTGGTCATACAAGGCAGATAAACTCTTTAAAATATCTTTTTTATAATAAGCATATGACGAGTGTATGTCGACAAATAGGTTAATCTCATAATAAGAAACAGCCTTATTTTTCTTTTCATAAAATCGAGGTGGTAAAAATCGAAAGCTTTTCTCGTTATGTTTTTCATATGCCAAAACAAAATTGGATATTAGTTTGGATTGAATCGTTTGCCTGGTTTGATTTTTACAATTATAGATCACCGTTTTCACAAGGATGGGATTTCCAAAATCTATCTGATCCTGAACCACAAAATGAGAATCCCATTCATTACAATAAGAAAAGAGTTCCTGATCTTTTAGCTCTGTTTCCTCATTCCACTCTGTTTCATTTAAATAATTTTCTATTAATTTTGGATCTGTAATTTCAGTAAAAAAATTTCGCTTCAGATAATGTCGTGAAAGTCGGGACAATTCAAAACCTGCCTCACGCCTTGTCCCAAGAACAGCAGGTACTTCTCCGGAAATATAAGCAGGTAGGATAGAAATTTCTTTCCCGACAATAAAGGTGGGAAAGAACGTAATCAAAATGAGAACCAATGCATGGGGAATTCGGTAGGTTCGGAGAGACATAAAATTAGAATCGGTCTATTGTGGGAAAATGTAAATCTTTATCCTACAACCATCCTTCGTTTTCTTTGAGAAAAGATTGACAAGGGTTATTTATAGGATCAAATTCTTCGGAAAAGGAGTAGATTCTTTATGAAGAAATCGCTTATCGTATGTGCCTCTCTAATCGCATTTGTTGTATCTTGCGGATCCAATGATGGAGGCAGAAGAGACGCTACGACCGTAGGTAAAAATGGTTGGATTTTTGAAGGTTGGGCTTGTGCGCCTGACGCCGCTGCTGCAAAACGTGGTGAAAGCCCTGCTGAGTATTGCAAAGGAAAAGAGAAAGAATACGATTATCTTTACATGAAATTTTCTGCACGTGCTTCTGACAAAGCAATCAAAGCTAACTCAGTTGCAATGAAACAATCCACTTGCCGTGAAGCAGCTCGTTTGCAAGTTGCTGGTGATGGTTTGAAAAAAATCTTAGGTGAATACTTAGAACAAGCATCTGGTGTATCTGATGGTCAATCCACAGGTTCTGTGATCGTTTCTGAATCTAAAGGTATCATCAAAGGTGTTGGGGTTTATGACTGCTGCTCACTTAACAATGAAACAGGAATTTGCGCAAATGTTGGCGAGCCTGAGACTTGGGAAGAATGTCAGTGTGTTGGATACTTGCGTTATGCGGGTGGACAAAAAGCTCTTGAAGCAAAGGCAACTGCAGCTCAGTAAATCTGACTGTCGTAACTGAAAGTTTCAAAAAAGCCTCCTCTTTAGGAGGCTTTTTTTTACCCTAAGTTTAGTTTATTTTTTTCCCTTAGGATCAAAGTAATGTTTGTGGATGAATTCTTGAACAATTTTATGATCTGCAGCACCTAATGGTTGAAAGATTACTGAGGTGGTTTTACCTGCTGTTCGATGAACAGTTCCAATAATTTCTAACGGATTTTGGTGGAGGGAAAAATGAATTTTCACTTGATCCCCTTCATAAAAAATGGCAGTCGTTTGAAAAGCCAAACCTCCCGTTCCTAAATCAGAAAGATGTCCACTGACAGGTGTATTTTTTGCTTTTACAAGTTCCACAGTGCAAGGCACATCTAACTTGACTCTTGCATCTTTACGTTTCTGTTTCACTCCGCCATATTTACTATAACTATCTGAAAATATCGACTGTCTTGAATCTGCCATTTTAACTTCCTCTACACGAGATTCATAAACGTTTCACAGTTTATACTCTCGTTTTTCATTTCGCTTGTTTCCAAAAATCTGGAATCCATAGAAGCGGACTCCAATCTATCCATAAATTGATTTACATTTGAAATCTGTAATAACTCTCGTTTTGCCTCATCAGGAAAACCGATGTTTTCTATATACCGTATAAAGTGCTTTCGAAAAAGGATCAAAGCATAATCATCCTCGGAGGGATAAAAATTTAACATTAGATCTAGATGTTCTAAAATCACATTTTTAATCTCAAACCAAGTTTTGGTTTCTTTTGATGTGTCAGAAAAAATCCAAGGATTTCCAATGGCTTTGCGACCAATAAGAACTAGATCCACTCCATACTTCTTTTTCTTCTCTAAAGCTTCGGCAAAACTTGCGACATCGCCATTTCCAAAAACCGGAACATTGGCTTTGGATTTGATTTCGCCAATGGCATTCCAATCCGCAAAACCTGAATAAGCCATAACCTTTGTTCGTCCATGAACTGAAATCGCAGAGACTCCTGATCCTTCTAACACTTTGACTGTTTCTAAATAATTTAAAGAATTAGAATCCCAACCTAGACGAATCTTTGCTGTAACGGGGAGGCCTGTTTTTTTCCGTATCCCTTCGATCATGGCGCCTGCCATACGCACATTTCGTAGCAGTCCGGCACCGGAACCATGATGAGATACTTTTGCCACTGAACATCCCATATTGAGGTCTATCACGTCTGGTTTTTTAGAGGCTGCTATTTCTGATGCATTCACAACCGTTTCTAAATCGGAACCAAAGATTTGAAAAAAGATGGGTCGTTCTTTTTCTAAAAAACGAAACATATCAAGAGATTTTGTATTTCCCATTAACAACTGTTCCGTGGAAACAAATTCCGTATAAGCAAAAGCAGAGCCAAAGCGTCTAGTAATTTGTCTATACGGACTATCAGAAATACCGGCCATCGGAGAAAGAACAACGTTACCTTTGATTGTTACATTCCCGATGGTTACCATACGATCTCTCTAACTATTCAGGATCAGATTCCGAATCTCTAACTACAGCAAAATCTTTTACAAAATCTTCGTCTTTGGTATTCACAACTTTGACTCCCATTGCGGAACGTCCTACCATAGAAATGGTTTTTACTTCCACTCGAATGGCCATCCCTGATTGAGTGATCACAAGAAGTTCATCGTCCTCTTTCACAGTGGCAATACCAACAGATCTTCCGTTTTTCTCGCCAATCTTAAAGTAGGTCATTCCTTTGCCACCACGACCTTTGGTTGAGAATTCTTCGAAATCCGTACGTTTTCCAAATCCATTTTCAGAAATACAGAATAATGTAGTTTCAGGTTCTACTTTCGTAATCCCGGCAATCGCATCATCGTCTTCCAATTTCATTGCAGTGACACCCGAAGCAGTTCTACCTTGCGACCTGAGTTCATTCAAATTCATTCGAATGGCGAGACCGTTTTTACTTCCGATAAACACATCGTAGTTATTTGGGTTGGCAATCACATCAATGAGTTCATCTCCATCACGAAGCCCGATCGCAATGATTCCCGATTTTTTAGTATTTGTGAATTCATCCAGTTGAATCTTTTTCACAAAACCTTCTCTTGTTACCATAAGGAGATAGGATTCATCAAAGTTTCTGAATGTGAATAAAGATGTAATGATTTCATCATCATTCAAATTGATTACTGCTTTGAGAGACTTTCCACGTGCTTCTTTGGAACCAATCGGCAATTCATAAACTTTCATAAGGAAAGCTCGGCCTTTGTTCGAGAATAACATCAAGTTGTCATGAGTCATCGCACTACTTAGTTTTTTAACAAAGTCTTCTCGTTTTGTGGAGATACCTTGTACACCTTTTCCACCGCGTTTTTGGCGTCGGAAAGTATCCATAGGAAGGCGTTTGATAAACATATCTTCAGAAAGTTGGACAACAACTTCTTCATCAGCAATCAAATCTTCTGCGTTAAAGGTTGAGGATTCTAAAGATTCAAGACTGATTTCAGTAGAACGAGTATTTCCAAAAGACTGCGCCACTTTTCCAAGTTCATCACAGATGATGGATTTAACTCGTTCTGGTTTGGAAAGGATGTCTTCTAAGTCTGCAATGAGAAGTCTCACTTGTTCTAATTCTTCAATAATCTTTTGCACTTCCAAAGATGTGAGTCGTTGCAAACGCATTTCTAAAATAGCATCTGCTTGCAACTCAGAGAGAGCAAACGTTGACATCAAAGACCCTTGTGCTTCTCTCGCATCCTTCGAAGCTCGGATGATACGAATCACTTCATCGATATTATCGAGTGCAATCCGTAAACCTTCTAAGATATGGGCTCTTTTCTGGGCCTTATCTAAATCAAATTCCGTTCGCCTGATAACAACTTCATTTCTATGATTAGCATAGGATTTTAGAATTTCTTTGAGAGAAAAGATTTTGGGACGGTTGTCCAAAATCGCAAGCATAGTGATTCCATAACTCACCTGCAGTTGTGTTAGTTTGAATAACTGATTTAAGATGACTTGTGCATTCGCATCTTTTTTGATGTGAATCTCAACTCGAATTCCTTTTCGATCGGAAAGATCTAAAATTTCCGAAATCCCTTCAATGATCTTTTCATTCACCAAGTCCCCGATTTTTTCGAGTAAGTTCTTTTTGTTTACTTGGTAAGGAATTTCATTAATAACAATGATCTCACGACCTTTGTTATTTTCTATGATGTCCACTTTGGAACGAATCCGAATCGAACCCTTACCTGTGGCGTAAGCTTGGTAAAGGCCTTCCCCACCGATGATGGTTCCTCCCGTGGGAAAATCCGGGCCCGGAATGATTTTCATGAGTTCCGGAAGTGTGATATCAGGATTTTGAATGAGAGCAATGACGGCACTTACCGCTTCTTTTAAGTTATGCGGTGGAATGTTCGTTGCCATACCGACAGCAATTCCCGTAGATCCATTCACCAAAATATTTGGAAAATTGGCGGGTAATACATCCGGTTGTTGTCTCGTATCATCAAAGTTTGGCGAAAAACTTACCGTATTTTTTTCGATATCTTTTAGGAGTTCTTCAGCAAGTTTTGTGAGCCTTGCTTCCGTATATCGATAGGCCGCTGCATTGTCCCCGTCAACGGAACCAAAGTTACCTTGACCATCGATAAGAGTTTCTCTCATCGAGAACGTTTGGGCCATACGAACCATCGTTTCGTAAACAGCAGAGTCACCATGCGGGTGATAGTTACCGATCACTTCCCCGACAATTTTCGCTGATTTTACATAAGGACGATCGGATCTCCAGGCTCTTTCATTCATCGCATGGAGAACACGTCTATGAACTGGTTTTAATCCATCTCTGACATCGGGAAGTGCACGACCTACAATTACGCTCATCGCATAATCTAGGTAAGCTTCCTTCATTTGGTCTTCGATTTCAACCGGAATGACCCGTACACCAGCTCTAAGGGCACCGGCTACGTCTGGTCTACCGGAAAGGTTCAGTGCTAAGGTTTTGTTTGATTCGTTTTCTTGGCCGTTTTGTTCGGTCATTTTTCTATCCTAATTCCGATTAAAGATCTAAATTTGCAACTTTGTATGAATTCGCTTCAATGAAACGACGACGAGGAGAAACTTCATCCCCCATAAGGATATTGAATGTATCCTCTGCTTCTACAAAATCTTGTAACTTTACTTGTAACATAACACGTTCTTTTGGATCCATAGTGGTATCCCAAAGTTGTTCTGGATTCATCTCTCCGAGTCCCTTGTAACGTTGGATCACCACTTTGTCATTGGGTCTCGCTTTCAGAATATCTTCCTTTTCACGATCGGAGTATACATACACTGCTTCGCGCCCAAATTTTAAAAGATAAAGTGGAGGTTGTGCCACATACAAAGATCCTCTTTCAATGACTGGTTTCATATAACGAAAGAAAAAAGTTAAGAGGAGTGTTCGAATGTGCGATCCGTCCACGTCCGCATCTGTCATGATGATGATTTTTCTGTAGCGAAGTTTTTCGACGTTGAATTCATCATCCCCAATCCCTGTCCCCATAACAGTAATAAGTGTTCGAATTTCTTCGTTTGAAAGAATTTTATCCAACCGAGCTTTTTCTACGTTTAGAATTTTACCTTTGAGTGGAAGAATGGCTTGGGTATTTCTGTCCCTGCCTTGTTTGGCTGATCCACCCGCCGAGTCCCCCTCGACAAGAAACAGTTCACAATGTTCAGGATCTTTTTCAGAACAGTCTGCGAGTTTTCCTGGAAGACCACCACCTTCTAAAACAGTTTTCCGTCTTGTGAGATCTCGTGCCCGTCTGGCAGCTTCTCTTGCTTTAGAGGCTAGGATACATTTCTCTAAAATCTTTTTGATGACAGCAGGATTCTCTTCAAAGAAACGATTGAGTCCTTCTCCTGTGATGGTTTGCATAAGACCCTTCACTTCTGCATTCACTAACTTCTCTTTTGTTTGTGAGTTAAACTGCGGTTGTGGGATTTTAATGGAGATGACGGCACAAAGTCCTTCTTTAATGTCATCCCCTTGCAAACCATTGGGTTGTTTTTTAAAAAGGATTTGGTCTTTCTTTAGATGGTCATTCAGAGTTCTTGTGAGAGCAGTTCTAAATCCTTCTAAGTGAGTTCCACCTAAGTTATTGTTAATGGCATTGGTAAAACAAAAAATATTTTCACTATACGTATCACAGTATTGAAGAGCAATCTCTGCCCAAACATTTTCTTTTTCTCCCACAAAGTGTAAAACTTTATGAAGAGGGTGTTTTGCTTCTGTGATGTATTCCACAAAAGAAACAATTCCACCATCAAACTTAAATTCATGACTCGCAACCTCTTCTTTTCTTTGGTCTTCAATGCGAATCAGAAGTCCTTTATTCAAAAAGGCAATTTCTCTAAATCGTGCGGATAAAGTATCATAAGAAAAATCAACAGTTGTAAAAATAGTATCATCCGCTTTAAAACGAACGACTGTTCCGCGGTGAGTTGTCTCTCCAATGACTTTTACATCTTCTACGGGAACACCGGCTTGGTATTTTTGGTAATGGAGTTTGCCCTCTTGGTGGACTTCCACTTCTAAATAAGTGGAAAGTGCGTTCACAACAGAAACCCCTACCCCATGGAGACCACCGGATACTTTATAAGCATCGTTTTCGAATTTACCACCAGCGTGTAAAATGGTGAGCACCACTTCAATTGTGGACTTACCTTTGTCGGGATGGATGCCCGTTGGAATTCCACGACCATTGTCTCGTACTTCTATGATATGATCTGGCAGAATGCGAACATCAATCTCAGTACAGTGGCCGGCCATAGCCTCATCCACTGAGTTATCCACAACCTCATAAACCATCTTATGTAGGCCGGACTCATCTTGGGTTCCGATATACATTCCGGGACGTTTCCGGACCGCTTCAAGACCCTCTAGGATCTTGATTTTCGAGGCTGAATAGGCGTTTGGATCGGTTTGGTTGGACATAGATTTATAAGATACCCTAAAGGAAGTATCCTAGAAAGACCTTCGAAGGGCAAGTGAAATCGGGGGGATTTAGGTAGCTTTAAGACCTAGGATTTTGGAATTCATTTCCAGTTTTGAAGTGGATTTTCTCCAGTAAAATCGGGTTCGTAATTGAGTTCACTTTGGTCAAAACTTCGGCCTTTTGGAACTCCAATTCCTGGGATATCATGGAGTGACGACAAACAACTGTGAGTTTTTTGCCATCTATGATTTTCGGGAAACTCTGTTTACCGAAATATTCACCGACGATCTCATTCCATTGCAATCGGAGTTTTTTTAGGATCTGGTCACGAAAGACAGCTTCCCGATCCATACCCATTTTTTCCAAACTTTGGAAGAGCTCAGAGAGTTCAACTTTCTTCATATTCTAAGAAAACACCTTCACTTTGCCATTTTCCACTTGGTAAATTTCTTTATCTAGGGTTAGGTTGCCGACGTATTCATTGATTCCTTCTAAATCTGTGGTGGTAAAAAATGCCTGCCCACATTCCGAAATCAAATTAACGAAGTATTCCCTCCGTTTGACATCCAATTCTCGAATGATGTCATCAATCAGAAGAACTGGTGCCTCTCCCGTCGTATCACGGATCATTTGGAAACAAGCGGTTTTTAGGGCAATGACAGCACTTCGTTTTTGGCCTTGGGATCCAAACCCACTTAAGTCTTTATCATCAAAACCTATGGGAAGTGTGTCTCGATGATTTCCGCAACTCGTGTAACCGATAGCTCTGTCTTTTCGTAAGTTATCGATTAACCTTTGTCTATGTTCTTCTTTGGAAGTTAGGTTTGGTTTATAAGTCAAAAAGAAGGGATCTTTTCCAGAACTTAACTGTTGTAAGTTTTTATGAAAGTATCCCGCAAGACTCTCAATGGTTTTAGTCCGAATTTCACGAATTTCCGCATCATGTTCGATGATAGGTTCATCCCAAATTCCAATTTCACGATCTGTGGAGTTTTCCTTTTTTAAGGCAGCATTCCGTTGTTTGATAAGTCTATCATATTCAATGAGCTGTTTTAGATAGTATCTGTTTGTGGAAGAGATAAAGGCATCTAGGAATCGCCTTCTTTCCACATTCCCATCCTCAATAATGAGAATGTCTGGTGGGCTCATCACGATCGAACGAAAGTATCCTACATAGTCGGAAATCTTTTTAAACTCTTCTCCATTGACTTTTAGTTTCTTTCGTTTGGAATAAGAATGTTCAATTCCATATTCAAAAAGATATTCATTTCCTTCGGATTCAAATTCAGCTCGAATGAAAGTGTCGGATGTATCCCAACGAAGTAGTTGGTTTTGATCAGACTCACGAAAACTTTTTAAATAAGAAAGAAGAGAAATGGATTCAAGAAGGTTTGTCTTACCTTCTCCATTGTTGCCAATAAAAAAGATAAGACGTGATTGGAAAGTGAGTGCAGTTTCTTCGTGATTACGAAAGTTCTTTATGTAAATTTTCTTTAGAAACATTAAAGTTTCATTGGCATGATGACTGAAACAAAGTCACTGTCAGAAGGATCTTTAAATAGAACCGGTGCACTGGACGTAGTGAACTCTAAAATTACTTCAGGATCGTCCACAGCTTTTACCACATCACTCAAATAATCACCCTTAAAAGCAATGGTGATTGGTTCTCCATTGTAATCGATTGGCATGTTGTGATCAAACATCATAGTTCCTGGATTGGAAGAACTGATATTTACACTTCCTTTTGTAAAAGCCAAACGAATTTGTTTCGAAGGTTCTTCTGCGGAAATCAAAGCTTGTTTTAAGAAAGTTAAAAAGTCAGCTTTAACCACACGAACAGACTCGGAAGTTTGTTTGGGAATGACTTGTTCATAATCAGGAAAGTTTCCATCAATCAGTTTAAAGAGAAGTTCAACGTTTCCAGAAGAAACATAAATTTGTTCTTCCACAAAACCAATCTTTGCTGTTTCTTTTCCTTCCATCATCTTTAACATTTCACGAACTGCTTTGTGAGGAATGATCACTCCATTTTTAAATGGAAACTGTTTTGGAAACTTACGAACAATTTTAGAAAGACGACGTCCATCCGTTCCCACAACAATCAAATCGGTGTTATCCGGTTTTAAAAATAGACCATTGAATACAAAACGTGTTTCTTCAATTGCCATTGCATAAGATGTTTTACGAAACATCTCCCGAATGGTTTGGCAAGGAAACTCAACCACACTTGAATCATCTACTTTAGGAATGGTTTTGATATCTTCCGAATCGATCCCATTCACTTTAAACTTAGTGTCCATCTTTCCAGAAGCATCTGTGATCGTTGTTTCAGAATTTTCTGATTGGTCAGTAGTAGCGAGCAAACTTGTATCAAAGTTCAAATTTTTAAAAATACTGGAGAGTTGTTTTGCGGGTAAAGATGCTGTTCCTTTTTCTCCGATGGTGGATGGAACAGAAGTTTTGATCGCGATCTCTAAATCAGTCGCCGAAAGATAAACTTCATTTTCACCTGTTTGGATTTTCAAATTGGAAAGAGCCGATTTGATCTCTCGAACTGAGATGACACCATCCACTGAGTTGATTGCTTTTAGGAATTCTGTAGTATTGACAGTGAATTTCATTTTTCCTCTTCTTCTTTATTATATTATATATCTTTATATATATTATGTCGTTTCCGTTGGTTCTGTCAGTATGTCGATAAAGCCTGGAAACATCAATTTTTATTGAATTATGTCAGTTTTTTTCCTTTTTGCAAGTGTCAATATTTATGTCGCTTTGAACAGTTACCGACTCGCTTAAGGGACAATAAGGACTGACTATGTCCTATCGACAGTTTATCGACAGGTAGTCATTGGGTTAATCACAGGTTATTGGAAGCTTATCTTGTGTTTGATGGAGTGGAAAATGTCTTCCCACTGAGAATCCAATTTCATTCGTACTTTGAATTTATCAATTCCATGGATGACAGTGGAGTGCGTGGTCGAAAAAATCCTGCCTATTTGTGCCTTAGGCACATGAAGGACGTCATGAAGGAGGAGCATACACAAATGCCTAGGTGGGATAAAATCGGCCTTACGGCTCTTCCCTAGTAAATCTTTGCGGGCGACATTCGTTCTTTCACAGACCAAATCAATGACCATATCAGGACTGAACCCAATTCTCTTTTTATTCGTGAGAAATCGGGCCTCAGCAATTTCCTGAATTTTCTCTTCCGTGAGTAAAAAGTATTCATAGGCTTTTTTGTACAAAACCAAATCATTTACAATTCCAATGAGCGCGCGGGAGTCACCTTCCAAACGTTCGGCGAGCCAAAGTAGAAGTTTGTCACTAGCAGGAATGTTAAATTCGGAAAAGCTGGCGCGCAAAAGTTCAATGCGTAAGGCCAAGTCATGGGATTTTATATCGGCTTGGAGACCGTGCACAAATCGAGATTTGAGCCTTTCGTGTAACGGAAGTTCGTAACTTGGCCTGTCTGATGCGATTACAATTTGGCGTTTTCTATCATAAAGGAAATTAAATAGGGCAAAAAACTCTTCTTGGGTTTTTTCTGCCCCACCATTCAAAAACTGAATGTCATCAAAGAGTAAGACATTATAAGATTGGTAACGGATTTTGAAAGACTCAAGAGACTCGCGATTGTTTTGACGGACTGTAAAAATAAACTCATTTAAAAAAGAGGTACTGTTCACGTAGCGAACTGTTTTCCAAGGATCTTTCTTTTTGATCTCATTGCCGATCGCGTGAAGTAAATGAGTTTTTCCAACCCCAACCGGTCCAAAGATATAGAGTGGATTGTATTTCCCTGGTTGTTCCACTACACTTTTGGCAGCAGTAAAAGCGATCTTGTTGGAATCAGAAGTAATATAATTACTAAAAATAAATTCTGGATTTAGATCCGAGTCAGATTCATCAAACTTTGATTGGATGACTTCTTTAAAAATTTGTGATGAGGCTTCGGATTCTGCAAGAATGGATACTTTGAAACGATCACCGACCACTTGGTAGAGGGCGTCCTCTATAAAACTCACATATTTTGTTTCCACATGGCGTTTGATTCCTGTGGATGGTGCCATCAAGTGAACCACTTGGTTCTCCCATTTCTCGAATCGGAGTGGTGCAATGAAATTGGAAAAGTACTTGGGAGGTATCTGTTTCGATATTTCTTCTAAAATTTCTTCCCAACGTTTGTCCAA